>NZ_JBEXGM010000058.1:0-25600 GCF_040607335.1 Streptomyces sp. NPDC005303
GACGAACGCGGCGGCCGCGGCGAGCGGAGCGACACCCGGGTCCCCGAGCAGGCCCTCGGCGAGCGGCTCGAGACCGGCCTCGCGAGCGATCTGTGGGTCGTCGGCCCCCGGCGCGTCCGGGTTCGCGGCCCACGGATCATGTCTTCTTGAGCACCTGCGCCACGAAGGTGTCGAGGTTGGTCACCGTGCGGGCGATCTGCTCATCCAGCGAGAGCGACTCCTCGGGGCGGCTGGCCGAGGCCGACTTGCGCTTGCCGCGCACGTACAGCGAACAGGCAAGGTCGGCGCACATGTACTTGCCGACCGTGTTTCCCTCACGCCCGGCCGGGCCCGCCAGCGGGGCGGAGAGCAGGGCGACGCCGCTGCCAGCGTGGATGGTGATGCACACCGAGCAGATGCTGGTCTTCATCAGGCTGCGCTGGCCGTTCGGCGAACGCAGCGTAATCCCCACCAGGCTGTCGCCCCGCTCCACCACCAGATAGCCCCGGTCAGGAGCGCCCGGATCCCGCCAGCCCAAGAAGTCCAGGTCCTCCCAGGGGAGTTCGGAGAGGTTGCGAGGGAGGCTGAGTCTGCGCGCTTCTCCCTTGGTGCAGTTGACGAAGGATCCACGGATTTCGTTGTCGGCTAGAGGGCGCATTTGACAGATCCTAACGGTGGGTCTGTTCGACTTGCTTGGACATTGGGTGGTCGGTCATCAGGGGAGTGCGGATGGGGCTTGACCAGTACCGAAATTCAGCCCTGTCAGGGCATCCCGGTCGACCTTGCCGCTGGGGGTCAGCGGAATTTCCGAGAGCACGGTCAGGTTGGTCGGCACCATGAACGCGGGCAGCCGGGCGCCCAGATGGGCTCGGATCTGCTCGGACTGCTCAACCCTTCCGGTCCGCAGTACCACGCAGGCGGCCAACCGGCCGCCAGGGGCGTCCGATTCGCCGGGCTGGACGAAAACGGCTGCCTGCGCAACCGCCGGGTGGCCGAGCAGTGCGGTCTCGACTTCGGCGGGTTCGATCCTGAACCCTCTGACCTTCACCTGACGGTCGGTCCGGCCGACGTAGCGCAGCGCTCCGTCCTCGGCGATCCGCACCAGGTCGCCGGTCCGGTACATTCGTTCGCCGGACGGGCCGGCCGGGCAGGGCAGGAAGCGCTCGGCGGTCAGGTCCGGTCGCCCGAAGTAGCCGCGGGCCAGTGCGGCGCCCGACACGTACAGTTCGCCCTCAGCCTCCGGTCCGTCGACCGGTCGCAGCCGCGAGTCCAGGACGTGGATCCGGACGCCATCGATCGCAGTGCCGATCGGGACGGGACCGGGTGGCAGATCGTCGCCCGGTTCGATCCGGTACTCCATGCAACCGACGGTGGCCTCTGTCGGCCCATATTCGTTGACCACGGTGGCCTCCGGATGCCGGGACCGCCACTCGGCGAGCGCCGCACCGAGCAACTGCTCGCCGCCGACGACCAGTTCACGGCGGGGGGAGAACTCCGCCGGAAGCAGGTTGAGCAGCGGGATGTGCCCCGGGGTCGCCTTGAGAAAGGTGGCCGGGTGCTCGCGTAGTCCGGCCCGGCCGCCGCCGTGGCCACCCGCCAGGTGGACCAGGCCGCCGGCCAGGAGCGGGGCAAACAGGCCGGTGACGGTCAGATCGAAGGCGAACGACGACTGGACCAGCGCCACCCCGCCTGTGCCGGCATAGGAACGGGCCGCCCAGGTCAGGTAGTTGACCACCGAAGCGTGGCACAGAACGACGCCCTTGGGTCGTCCGGTCGAACCGGAGGTGTAGATGATGTACACCGGGTGCTGGGGCCGCAGCGGCCAGAGGCGCTCGGCGTCCCGCACTGGGGCGGCGCTCCGGTCGGCCAGGGCGCGCTCGGTCGCGACGGAGTCCAGCAGTAGCACCGGCGATGAAATCCCGGGCAGCGCGCCGACGATCGGGGCGACGGTGAGCAGCAGCGCCGGTTCGGCGTCCCGGAGCACCTGCTCGAGACGCGCCGCCGGGTACGCCGGATCCACCGGAACGTAGGCGGCGCCGGACTTGAGCACCCCGAGCAGGGCCACCAGCAACGCTACCGACTGCTTCAGGGCCACCGCCACCAGGTGCTCCGGACCGATCCCGCGCGCGATCAGCTCGCGGGCCAGGCGGTTGGCGCGCTCGTCCAGTTCCCGGTAGCTCAGCCGCTCGCCGCCACACAGCACGGCTGGCGCATCCGGGCAGAGCTCCACCTGACGGGCCAGCAGGCCGGTGAGGGTGAGGGAGTCGGGGTCGGACTCGCTGGCTAGGCCGCGCTCGCCGTCCGGCGCGGAGTCAGAGCGCATGGTGCTGTCCTTCCCTGGCGGCGGGCGCGGCCGGCACGGCGGTGAACTCCTCGGGGCCGAGAGTGCGGTGCACCGACACGGTGCCGCCAGCCGACCGGCAGACGGCGCGGGCATGCTCGACCTTCCCGGTCAGTTCTGGGTCGCCATCGCGCAGCAGGATGCCGAGGTTGGTGCCGCTGTGGGCGCGGACCAGCCCGAGGCCGCCGAGCTCTGCGCATAGCCCGCGCAGTTCAGCGGAGGCGCGGTGGGGCCGCCGCCCCAGGCTCATCTCGGTGCTGCGGGTGGCGATCCGTCCGACCGTCGCCAGGTCCCCGGTGCGAACCGCCGTGCTCAAGGCGGCCAGCAACCGCCCGTACTCCCGGCGCTCCTCGTCGGTGTAGTTCTTGGGGATCCGGTTGTATCTGATGGTGTCGAGCCGACCGCCCTCGTCGTGCGCGATGACGGTCATCGCGGGAAGGAAGCCGAGCCGCTCGCACAACCGGACGTCCCGGTGCAGGAAAGCGACGATCCCGTCGTACATCACCCCGTCTGATGGTTCGATGCGCCGCAGGAGGGCCTCGACCGACGCTGGCGGCAGGGGCATGCACAGCGCCTGCGCTACGGCACGGGCCGTCGCCACCAGGTCGGCGGAGGAACTCGCCAGCCCCTTCCCCTCGGGCAGTTCGCCAGTCAGCTCCAGCTCGCCGCCGCCGGACCGCCCGGCTAGCTCCAGCAGGAGCTCGGCTAGCCGCCGGGATTTGCCCTTGTGGGCGGGTCGGACGGTGACCACAGGCAGCCCCGGGACGTAACGGAAGGTCGCGGTGCTCCACCCGGCGATCGGAAGGGTGACGAGGAACTCTGGACCGTCGTCGGGCAGGGTGCCCTGCAGCAGTTCACCGAAGGTGCCGAAGGCCCGGCCGGTGCCCACGGAGCGGCCCGGGCCCTCCCGCAGTGTCGTGGCGGTGGGCAGCTCGGCCGGGCTAGTCAACTGGGGCTCCGTCGACAGGATCGGCCAGGGCCGACTCCGCGTCGGATGTCGTCCCGCGGATCTCGGTCACCCGGCGGACCGGTGACACTGCGATGATCGCGGCCGCTATCAGAAGGCCCACCGAGGCGAACACCAGGGCCGGCGAGACGCCGAGAAGCTCGCCGAGGACGCCGCCGAAAATGGCCCCCAGCGGGGCGCCGCCAATGACGACCATTCGGACCACGGCGGTCATTCGGCCCTGAAGTTCTTTCGGGGTGATGGAGGTGCGGTAGGCGCGCATGTTGATGTTGCAGACGATCACCATCGCGGCGTTCACCACGTGCATCACCAGGAGCAGCACGATAGCTGCTGCCTTCGGCACCACCGTGGCCAGGGGGGTCAGCAGCGAGGCCAGGCCGATCACGGTCGAGGTGAACACCAACAGCCGGCCCAGCGGCATCCGGCGGCTCATCGGCCCGGCCAGCACCGCCCCGATCAGTGCACCGGCGCCTGAGGAGGCCAGGATTATGCCAACGAAGGTCGGGGCTAGGTCCAGGGTGCGAGTCACGAAGGCAAGAAAGAGCGGTTCACAGGCGAGCGCGAAGAAGTTAGCGACCACGGTGGCCAGCACCAGGACCCGCAGCAGCGGGTTGCCCAGCACGAAGCGGGTGCCCTCGGCCGCGTCCCGCCAGACAGAGCCGGGCTGACCAGTGATCTCCGGAGCCGGCACGCGCTGCTTGATCCGCGAGGTGAACAGCGCGGACACAACGAAGGTGGCCGCGCTGAGGCCCATCGCGACCGGGCCGGTCACAGCCTGGACGATGAACCCGCCGAGCGAGTGGCCCCCGATGTTCGACACCGAACTGCTCAGCTCCAGCTTGCTGTTGCCCTCGATGAGGTCGTCGCGCTCGACCAGGTCCGGCAGCAGGGAGGTGTTGCCGATGTCCGCCGCCACGCTGCACAAGCCGACCAGCAGGACGACGCCGACCAGCAGTGGCACCGTCAGGGCGTCCAGCCACCAAGCACATGGGACCATCATCATCGCGGCCCCGCGCAGGAGGTCGGCCCCAATGATGATGGGGCGCTTAGGCTTTCGGTCCACCCAGACCCCGACGAACAGGCTCACCAGCAGGTAGGGCAGGTAGCTTGCGGCGCTGAGCACACCCAGTTCAAAGATCGAGGCCGAGAGCGTGACCGAGGCGATCAGCGGGACGGCCACGGCCGTCATGTTGGAGCCAAGCATCGACGCGGACTGGCCGAGCCACAAATTGCGGAAGTCTCCGTTGCGGCGCAGCACGCCGATCTTCTTGCCGACCATCGAGGCCTCTCTTTGCGTGATCGAATCTGGTACCCCGGCCGTGCGCGTATCCCTCGGATCAGAGGGAGGGGGCGAGGTCAATGTGCCAACCCCTCGGTGAACCGTGCCACTAGCTCCGCCGGAGCCTTGAGGAAGGCGGGGTATTCACCCTCTAGCATCACCGGGTGGTACCGCTCGGTTACCACGTACCCCTGCCAGCCGGTCGCCTGCTCGGGCTGGATCTCCACATCGCCGCCGACCACCAACGGTGCACGTCCCGGTGCGGGACGCAGACGCCCTGGGGCGGCCGGTGGAGTCGGAGGTGTACGCGACGCACGCGGTGTCCTCGGGGCCGGGGGCCTGGTCGGGCTTGCTCCCGTCGACCTCTGCGAGCGCGGTGAGTCCGAAGTCCGGGCTGGCCAGCACTGCCTGGGCGCTGGCGTCGCCCAGCACAGCCGATACCCGGCCAAGCCGGTCCTGCGGATCGACCGCGACGTACGCGGCGTTGAGTCCGCCGAGCAGCGCGACCAGCTGCTCCACGAGCGTTCGACCCGCGCATCCACTCGGTCGCCGCGGGCCACACCCGCCGCCCGGAGCCGGGCGGTGAGGGCTGCGGCCCCGGCGTCGAGCTCCCGGTAGGACATGCTGGTGTCGGCGAACCGGACCGCAGTGGTGTCGCCCGGTCATGCACGACGGATGCGAAGCGCTCGCACACGGACATCAGGCCCTCGGAGGGGACCACTGCGGTTTCCACCGTGGCCACTGTCTGATCAACTGTCCCTTTGGGGCGGCCCAAACCGTGCCGGCCACGGACCCGGTTTTGTAGGCGACTGCCGTGTCGTCAGGCGAGTTCTTCAAGTCGGCCCCAGGATCGTCAGCAGCCACATGGTTCGGGCGGCCGGGACGTCGGGCGACCGTACCACCGTCCGCAGCGCGATGGCTCTCGCGACCGGTCGCCCGTCCGCGTCATACAGAGCGGTGAGGTTGACCACGGTCCGTCCATGGGTCGTGTGCCGGGCACGGCTAACACCTCGTACCCCCGGCAAGGGTGGGACCGGCCCGGTGAGCTCGACCGTCACTCGGCTTAGCACCATCGGGTGGGCGCGAAGGTCGGTCCCCCAACCGCCCGTGCAATCGGGTGTGCCCCAGACCTGGTCTACCGGTACAACCGCAGCGGCGTGTGAGGGCCAGGCGCAGCCGGTTCTTGGCCCGGGCCGGTCCGAACGCACAGCAGTTGGGAACGGGTGACTGGTGTGGCCGCGGTAGCCGGCGGCGGCAGCGACATTCCGTCCCTGGCCCGGGTGACGGGGGCCACCAGTTCGGTGCCGTGCCACAGTCCAGACCGGCACTCGCCGACCCGGAACTCCAGCGCGAGGTCCAGCAGGGTCACCGCCGGGACGGCCGCCGACGAGAGCGACGATCCGGGCGCAGGCATAGCCGCCCTGTGCCGAGCCGTCTGATCCGCAGTGGCATGCTGGGATCACCAGCTCGGCCTCGGTGTGCTCGTGGTCCACGACGTCGTTCACCGGGGCGTCCTGTCTGGAGCCGGGTCCGCGGCCCCAGCCAGGGCCTGGTCCATGAGCCGGGCCATCTCCTGGACGTACGGCTGCTGGAGGATCTCATAGTGGCTGGCCTTAATGGTGTGCGGGCTGAACTGGCCGTCCACCGTGGCCCGCCAGGCACCGGCACTGCCGAGGGCGCCGCCGTCCAGGCCCTCGATGTAGACGACGTCGCCCGGGTAGCGGCCCGGCCGGTAGTCGTTGTGCGCAGTGAGGTTGGTTGTGAAGACCTTGAAGTAGGCCTCCCACTGCTCCAGTTCGGCGCCCTTGCTATGCTCCGCAGTGGGCAGCTGGCCGACCAGCCAGCGCAGTTTCTCGTGGATCGTCGGGAACTCGGCGAGGGTCGCCGCCCACTCCGCGTCGTCGTGTTCCGGGACGGCCATCCCGGCGGCCCGCAGGACGTCCACGAAGACCAACAGCGCGAGGTCCTCGTCGCGCAGGCTCTCGTCGAACTGGCCCGGGTAGGCCGCGTCGATCATGCTCAGCGAGCCGACCTCGGCACCCCGGCGGCGCAGCAGGCAGGCCATCTCGAAGACCAGTACCGCGCCGAAGGACCAGCCGGCCAGGTGGTACGGGCCCTTCGACTGCTTGGCCACCAGCAGGTCCACGTAGCTCTCTGCGATCCGTTCCACCGAGAGGTTGGCTACAGTGCCGGAGACAAGGCCTTCCGAGACGATGCCGTAGATCGGTCGGCCCGGTCGCAGCTGGGAGGCCAGCGGGAGGTAGCAGAACACACCCCCGCCGACCGGGTGGACCAGGATGAGCGGTTCGCCCTCCCCGGCTCGGCGGATCGGCAGCAGCCGGGCCGGGTCCTCGTCGCCAGACTCCTGGGCTGTCAGTAGCGGGGCCAGCCGGGCGACTGTGTTGTGGGCTAGCAGATCCGCTACCGGCAGCTTGCGGCCGAACTCACGCCGGATCCGCATGGCCAGGTTGAGAGCCACCAGGGAGTGCCCGCCGAGCGCGAAGAAGTTGTCGTGGACACCGATGGGGCTGACCCCGAGGGTCTCCTCCCAGACCCGGACGAGCCTGCGCTGGACGTCGGTGACCGGCGGCTCGGGCGCCCGTTCTCTGGCCAGGGCTGCTGGCCCGGGCTCCGGCAGGAGCTTGCGGTCCACCTTGCCGTTGGAGGCCAGCGGCAGTCGTTCCAGGCGCGTCCAGACCGTCGGCATCATGTACTCCGGAAGGATGCCACCGAGGTACTCGGCCAGTACGGCGCTCGTGAGAGCCTCCGGGGCCACGACATACGCCTCCAGCCGGTCCCCGCGCAGGACCACGGCCGACTCGCGGACATCCGGGTAGCGGGTCAGCGCCGCCTCGATCTCGCCCAGTTCGATCCTCATGCCGCGGACCTTCACCTGCCGGTCGGTCCTGCCGACGTAGTCGATCTCGCCGCCCGGCAGGCGCCGGGCTAGGTCGCCGGTGCGATAGAGCCGTTCCACCTCGCCGGTCGGCCAGCGGTGCCGGACGAAGCGCTCGGCGGTGAGGTCCGGCCGGCCGTGGTACCCATCGGCTAGCCCGACGCCGCCGATGTACAGCTCGCCGGTCACGCCGACCGGCACCCGGTTCATCCGGGCGTCCAGCAGGTGGATCCGGATGTTCGCGATCGGCCGCCCGATCGGCACCGACGCGCCGTCGCCGGGGCGGCAGCGCCAACAGGTGACGTCGACGGCGGCCTCGGTCGGACCGTACAGGTTGACCAGTTCTGCGTCCAGACGCTCGCGGTGGGCGTCCCGCAGGTCGGCCGGCAAGGCCTCGCCGCTGCAGACCACCTGGCGCAGGCTCGCACAGTCCGCCGGGTCCGCGTGCTCCAGAAAGGCCCGGAGCATTGATGGCACAAAGTGGATCGTGGTCACCGACTGCTCGTGGATCAGCCGCGCCAGTTCCTCTGGCTCCCGGTGGGCGCCAGGTCGGGCGACGACCAGCCGGGCGCCCTGGATCAGCGGCCAGAAGAACTCCCAGACGGACACGTCGAAGGTGTATGGGGTCTTCTGCAGGACCCGGTCCGCCTCGGTGAGGGCGAACTCCTCCTGCATCCACAGCAGTCGGTTGCAAATTGCCCGGTGCGAGACCACGACGCCCTTAGGAACGCCGGTCGAGCCGGAGGTGAAGATCAGATAGGCGGGCGAGTCCGGGCCCACTGCCACCCGGGGGGCGCCAGCGGGCGTTGCGGCGTCGACGGATCCGGCGTCAGGTTCGGAACCGACCGCCTCGACGGCCACACCGGACGGCTCCACCCGCTCGGCAAGCGCGGTCGTGGTCAGCACCAGGGCCGGCGCCGCCTCCGCCACTATGTTGCCGATCCATGCGACCGGGTGCTTCGGGTCGATCGGCACGTAGGCGGCACCAGCCTTGAGGACCGCCAGCAGCGAGACCACCAGCTCGACCGAGCGCTCCAGGCACACCCCAACCCGGTCGCCGGGCGCCACCCCACGCCGGATCAGTCGGTGCGCGAGATCGTCGGCCCGGCGGTCCAGCTCCCGGTAGTCGAGCGTATCGCCCTCGAAGACCACCGCGATCCGGTCCGGGTTCAGCCGGGCCTGCTCCTCGACCAGGACGTGCAGCAGGTGCGGCCGGTGGTACGTGGTCGCGGTGTCGTTCCAGCGGTCGAGTTGCGCCAGCTCGCCAGGAGGTAGCAGCTCCGTCCGTCCGATACTCGCGCCGGTATCCCCGGTCAGCGAGCGCAGCGCACCCAGGTGGTAGCCAGCCCAGCGATCGATCTCCTCGGTACTGAACTGCGCCGCGTCGTACCGCAGTCCCAGGCCGATGCGTCCAGTCCGGTCGTCGCGCATGAACTCCACGCCGAACGGGAAATTGGTCGGCACCACACCGGACTCCTCCAGGATCTCCAGATCCTCGGCGGTATTCTGGTCTGGCGCGTGGAAGTGCGTATAGTTGAAGAAGGTCTCGAACAGCGGCCCGCCGCCAGCGTCCTGCTGGATGGTCGCGAGCGGCAGCCGGCGGTTCGGCTGGAGTGCTAGATCGGTCGCGGCGACATCGGCGACCAGCGAGGCCCAGGTGGTGCGGTCGGTGATCCGGGCGCGCACCGGCAGGGTGTTCAGGAACAGGCCGACGACCCGTTCCCCGTCCTCCTCGGCGATGCGGCCGTTGTAGACCGCGCCCGCGACCACGTCGTCGGTGCCCCCAAGCAGCATCAAGACCCGCAGGTGCGCGGCCAGCAGCGCGATCCGGATTGGGACGGAGAGTTGGTCGGCCGTTCGCAGCAGGTCGGCGGAGAGCTGCTCAGGCAGATCAAACTCGGTCATCACCAGGTTCGGTGTCCCCTCGGCGGGGGAGGTGCGCGGCAGTCGGAATGATGTTGCCCCATCCAACTGCTCGCGCCAGAAATCCCGTTGGGCTGGATCGGCAATCGCCTCGCGCTCCAGGGCGACCAGAGACCGGAACCGGGCGACCGGGGGCGGAGCGAGCTCCCGGGTGCTGCGTCCGAGGGCCTGGAGGTAGAGCTCCAGAAGTTCGGTCAGCAACTGCCGACCGCTCCAGCCATCCAGGATCGCGTGGTGCTCGACCACCCAGAGCTGGAAGCTGTCGGCCGAACGGCGCTGCACGTGGAAGCGGATGAGGGGCGGTCGCTCCCAGTCGAAGAGGTGCTCGCGCTCCCACTCGTAGCGGCGGCGCAGTGCCTCCGGCTGCTCATCGGCGGGTACCGAGCCGAGGTCCTCGAAGGTGACCGGCGGCTCGGCGATGTGGCGGTGCACCAGCTGAACCGGCTCGGTGAAGTCGCGCAGGGCGAAGGAGGTGCGCATCAGCTCGTGCCGCTCCAGTAGCGCGGTGACGGCGGAGCGCCAGGCCTGCGGCGAGTACGGCCCGCGCAGGTGGTAGCTGGCGACGTCGTGGTAAGCACGGTGCACGGCGTCCAGCTCGCTGTGGTAGAGCATGCCAACCTGGAGCGAGGTAAGCGGGTAGGCGTCCGCCAGGCCGTCCGGCAGTTGCGCCCGATCGGCGGCCGTCAGTAGGTCGAAGGGCTCCCTGGCTGCTTCAGCCTCGGGGGCAGCATGGGTCACCAGCGGGGATAGCTCACGGATCGTCTGGGCGACCAGGAGGTCGCGCAGTTCGAACCGCAGGCCGTGCCGGCGGGCCCGGGAGAGAATTTGGAAGCTGAGGATCGAGTCGCCTCCGACCTGGAAGTAGTTGTGGTCAATCCCGATGTCGCTGCGGCCGAGCACCTCCTGCCAGACCTCCGCCAGGATCCGTTCGTCCTCGTCGCGTGGTGCCACGTACAGCGTGTCGTCCTCGTCGCCCCAGCCGTCGTGCCAGGAGTCTGCCGAGGGGTCAGCCCCACGGGCCGGGCCGGTCCGGGTCGGGGCACGCTCCGCCTCCGGTAGCTCGAACAGCTCGTCGACCGGCCGGTCAGGCTGCTCGACCACCAGCCGCAGCAGCCGGCCGTAGTGCGCGGCGAACCGCCCCGCCCACTCGGGTGTGAACAGATCGGTGCGGTACTCCAGTTCGGCGCTCGGTTGGTCATTGCGCTCGTTCACCTGAAGGGAGAGCTGGAACTTGGCGGTGCCAGAGTGGACCGGCACTGGGACGATCTCCAGATCCGCGGCCTCGACTGGGGCGGTGGTGGTGTCGTCGAGCATGAACAGGACCTGGAAGACCGGGTCGTGGTCGAGGTCCCGGCGCGGATTGACCAGTTGGACCACCGATTCGAAAGGCAGCTCGTGGTGGTCTTGCGCCAGCAGGGCGCTGTTGCGCACCCGGGACAGTAAATCGCGGAAGCTCGGCCCGGTCGGCGCGGCCACGGCCGACTCGGAGCTGGAAGTCAGCTGTTCGGGCGTCGGGCTGAGGTCGGTGCGGATCGCCACCATGTTGACGAAGAAGCCGACCGTCCGTTCGAACTCGATCCGGCTGCGATTGGCCACCGGACTACCGACAATGACGTCGTCGACGCCGGTGTACCGGCTGAGCAGAACCTTGTACGCGGCGAGCAGCGCGGTAAACAGCGTAGTGCGAGACGTCGTGGCCAATGAGCGCAAGTCGTGCAGCAGTTCGGATTCCAGTGGGAAGGTCAGCAGGCTGCCGCCATAGGCGGGGGTCGGCGTGTTGGCCGGGCAGTCACCGGGCAGCTCCAGGACCGGCAGCTCGCCACCGAGGGTCCTGGACCAGAAGTCAAGGTGCTTCTCAGCGGCGGGGCTCCGCAGCCAGGCGCGCTGCCAGTCGGCATAGTCGCCGTACTGGAAGTCGGGCTCCGGTGATGCGAGCTCCTGTCCGAACGTGTACGCGCGATAGTGGTCAAACAGTTCGTCGATCACGATACCCAGGGACCACCCATCGCAGACGATGTGGTGCATGGTCAGCACCAGGACGGCGGTCCGCTCGTCGCGCCGCAGGAGGGCGGCGCGGAACAGCGGGGGCGATTCCAGATCGAACGGTCGGTCGGTCTCCGATCGCAGCCGGGAGGCGAGTTCGTCCTCGGACGCACAGTTGACGATCCGCCAGTCGACGGGCTGATCGGTGACCACCTGCTGGAGCCCGTCGTCGCCGAGGGCGAAATGCGTCCGGAGCGCTTCGTGCCGCTGGGCGACCCGGCGCACTGCCCGTTCCAGCGCCGCCGGATCGAGTCGACCGGTCAGGCGGAAGACGACCGGGACGTGATAGGCGGGAGAGTCGCCGATAACCCGCTGCACGAAATACAGCTGCTCCTGCGCCTTGGCTGCCGGAAAGACGTCCGGTTCGAGTATCTCCGGACTAGGGCTTTCATTGCTGCTCAAAGCGCGGCGACCTTTCCTCATCCCGTTTGTCGACCCGCGCAGTGGGGAGCGGCGTCGATAGGGTCTTTCAGTGCGCAGACGGCAGTCACTTAGTCGGGCCTCATCGATCTTAGCGTTGGCGATGCTCCTGTCAACAGCCGTTTTCCGAGTGCAGAGCACAGCTGGAACAGAACATGGGAATAGTTCTACTCTGCCCCATTTGAGACAATATGGATATTTGTTCGTGCGCATCTAGTCCGGGGCCAGTTCCCTGTCGACCATTGACAGCGCGGTTGAGCATGGAGAGGATCATTGGCATCGAAGCCCCTGCCCTGAACCCGACTTACGGCCGTCGCGAAGTGATGGGTCCACCGTGGGCGGATTGCCCGGCCATTGGAGCAGTCGATGAGCAAACCCGGGCGAATACACGTGTTGACGGGTGTACGGGGGCAGGCCGTGATCGGAATGAGGCACACGTGAGCGAGCAGAGCGACGAGGACCACCGGCTCTACCAGGTCGTGGTTAACCACGAGGAGCAGTACTCGGTCTGGCCTGCGGACGGCACCCCACCGGCCGGTTGGACCGCGCCCGGGTTCGCCGGGACCAAGCAGGAGTGCCTCGACCACATTGCCGTGGTGTGGACCGACATGCGTCCGCTCAGCCTGCGCAGGGCAATGGCCAACGAGACCTCCTGAAATTCACGTCGAGGCCACTGGTCGGGCGCGCCACTGAATCGCGCGGTCGAATTCACCACAAGCGGCGATGATTTTCCGTACACACGGGAGGGTAACACCGTGAATAGGCCATGGGACGACCGTTTCGAAAGAGTCCTTCTGAAGGTCATCCCCGGGATTCCCGGTGGCGCCGAACTGGTTCCTGACCTGAATCTCTCAGGAGCCGGCCTCACCTCAATCGGAATCGTCCAGCTGATGATGCAGCTGGAGCGTGAATATGATGTGGAGTTCGCCTTCGAGTTGTTGAACTTCCAGATATTCGCGACGCCCGCCACACTCTGGGCCGAGGTTTCCGAAGTCCTTGCGCAAACTGGTCGCACGGTTCGGAAGAACATCTGATGACGGCGACCGCGGCCGAAATCGTGGCTGGAATCCTGCCAGTCCTGCGCGAACAGGCCGCTGAATCGGACCGACTCGCGGTCTTCCCCGCCGCGTCGCTGCAGACCCTGCGCGCACACCGGCTGCTCAGTCTGACCGTCCCGGTGGAGTACGGCGGCTCCGGCGCCTCTTCCCGCCTATGGAGCGAGGTCGCTCAGGAATTGGCGAGCGCTTGCCTGTCGACCGCCCAGATCTGGGCGATGCACGTGTCACACATAGATGCGGTGGTCCAGTACGGCACCGCCGAGCTCAAGGCCGACCTTCTCACCCGGATCGGCGAGCAGGAGCTTTTCATAGCCTCCGTCACTAGCGAACAGGGCCGGGGCGCAAACCTGTTCACAGCGCACAGCCCACTGGTCACCGACGGCGACCGGGTCGGGATCGACCGGATCGCCCCGGTGGTGACCGGCGGTGCGCATGCCGACGGGTACCTGATCAGCATGCGGGCGAGCGAGCACGCCTCGGAGCACGAGGTCTCGCTGATCTATGCCGACCGCGCCGACCTGGAGCTGGAGACAACCAGCGAGTGGAACGCGCTCGGTATGCGGGCCACTGAGAGCGTTGGAATGGTCATCAAGGGCAGTTCCCCCGCCAGCAACGTCATCGGCGGCTCCGGCTGCTTCGCCGACGTGGCCCGCGAGAGCATGATCCCGGTCTCGCACATCGCCTGGGCCGCCTGCTGGCTGGGCGCCGCCCGCGGCGCGATGAGCGAACTGATGCGTTTCCTCTGGAAGTCAGGCCGCGCTGAGGGCGCCTCCGACCTCTTCCACGAGCGGCTCGCTCGGATTCGGGTGGACCTCGAACTCGCCAGTGCCTACCTCACCCGGGTCCGCGAGGAGGTCGACCAGGCCCGGGCTGAGGGCCGCTCGCTGGCCCACCCGCGCAGCCAACTGCAGCTCAACGCCCTCAAGGTGGCCACCTCCGACCTGACCTTCCGTGCGGTCGACAACATGGTGCAGCTGGGCGGACTGCGCCTGGGGTACCTCCAAGACGCCCCAATCCCGCTGGAACGGCACTTCCGCGACCTACGGTCAGCGAGCCTGACCCATGCCAACGATGGCCTGCGGGTGGGTATCGGCGCGCTGTCGCTCCTCGACCGCTCGGTGACCCTGATCTGATCCGAGGCCGATCCGCACGGCAACCCTGAGCGAATGGGAGTAGCACAAGTGTCGAGGCCACACGGGCTGATTGGGCACGAGAAGACCGTCTCCGAATTCTACGGGACGTTCCCCTACCCGTGGAGGCCGGTCTACTTCGACCGAATGAGCGACCCGGACTTCCACGCCGTCTTGATCCGCCAGGAGATCGGCAGGACCGACCTCCGGCCGATACGCCGGATCTGGGTCGCCGGCTGCGGCACCAACCAGGCGCTGATAACGGCGCTACAGTTTCCCGCGGCCGAGGTTCTCGGCACCGACGTGTCCGCGGAGTCGCTCGCCATCTGTCGGCAGAACGCCGAGAAGCTCGGGGTGCCCAACCTGCGGCTGGTGCAACAGGGCATCACCCGGGCCGGATACGACCGGGAGTTCGACCTGGTCGTCTGCACTGGTGTGATCCACCACAACCCGGAGCCGAAGCTCTGCCTGGAGCGGCTCTCCGCGGCCGTGCGGGACGACGGCGTGCTCGAACTCATGGTCTACAATCGCTTCCACCGCCGGGAGGCCGAGTCCTTCCAGGAGGCCCTGAGGATCCTGGCCCCCGAGTCCGAGCACGACCACAGCGAGCGGTACGCCCTCGCGCGGAGCCTGGCCGGCTCGATCACGGGCGCGAGCACCATGACGAAGTACCTGGAGGACACCCGGCGCAGCCCGGAGCCCGCCTGGGCGGACCGATGGATGAATCCCTGCGAGACTTCCTACGACGTCGACTCGCTGGCCGCACTGGCCCGGGAGTGCGGACTGCTGCTGGAGGCTCCGAAGGTCAACGGCTTCGACAAGATGCGCCAGCGGTTCCTTTGGACCATGGACCTCACCGACCCCGAACTGCTGGGCCGGTACGAGCAGTTGGACGACCAAGCACGCTGGCAGCTGGTCAACCTGCTACATCTGGACAACTCACCGATGCTTTGGTTCTACCTGCGCCCCGACCGCACCGGCGCGGGCGAGAGGGTATCGGACGCCGCCCGCAACCGGCTCTTTCTGGACGCTACGCTCGAGCGTCCGACGGCCGTGCGCCATCGCCACGTCCTGGACCGGGACGGCGAGTACCACCTCGACCCGAATGTCTCCGAGGCCGGCAGCTGGCCCGCCTGGCCCGAGGTCAAGGCGATCCAGGACGCTGCGGATGGCCGCCGCACTGGCCGGGAGATCCTCACCGGGCTCGGGTACGACACGGGCTTCAATACCGTCCAGCGAGCCCGGGTCATGCTCACCACCTCGGAGTTTCCGCACTTGTTCGTCACGCCGGCCGGCTGACCAGCCCGGCGGAAAGGAGAGCCAGCCGTGGATCCCATGAGCCCGATCATCGCCGAAGTGAACGCCCTGCGCCGCCGGTTGCATCCAGTCGCGGACCCCAGAGCCCCGGTCTTCTTGGAGCGGCTGGCCAAGGAACTGGCGGACAGTGCCGAGCTGAGTCAGCAGCCGATCGTCCAGGCGTTCCTGGACGACTTGCGGGAAACCCCGGACGGCTCCCGACTCACCGCGACCAAGGCTCACATCAACGAGGAGCGCGATAACCATGTCTTCTCGTTCTTCGACGCCTCGTACTTCCCGAAGCTCTCGCTCGACTACCTGGCGTACCGGGCGCTGCCGACCGACCCACACCTGGCCGTCCGGTACGCCAGTAACACCCGGCCGGTCAACCTCCTTGCTAGTTCGGAGGGCTTTGAGTCCCGGGTGGTCGTCGCTCTGTTCCCGGAGAACCACCTCGACGGCCAGCAGGACTCGGACGACCTGATCTTCTACTTCATCGACAAGTTCATCGAGCGACACAACCGGATCACCCGGAAGATGATCGACTCCGTGATGGCACCGGGCAGCTTCCCGCGGATTCAGGGCGCCCCCGACGACGTGGTCGAGACCGCCTCCTCCTGGTGGGTCCAGCTGCACGAATACCACCACCGGCAGGGCGACATGCCGGTCCCGGACTTCCTGGATGCGAAGAAGCTCAAGCCGCTGGCCGGGCTAGAGGAGCTCCGGGTGGACGTCTCGGCCATGCTGGTCTGCCTCGACGACGCGCAGTTGCCCGAGCAACAGGCCCGGGCCACCTATGAGTACATCCTCGCCGAGCGGCTGCTGCGCTACGCGGTGGAGGGCATACCACGGCCCAACTACGACGCGGTCGCCTCCCAACTGCTGTTCAGCTACCTGACGGAGCACCGGGGCATCCGGCTACGCGACGGCCTGATTGAGCTGGCCCCGGAGCTGCCGGCAGTGCTCGCCGCGTTCCTGGGCGAGATCCAGGCGATCGAGCGGAGGATCCGAACCGAGCCGCTGGAGCAGGTCCGCGCCGGGCTGCTGGAGTTCACCAACCGCTACACCGACTTCGACCCGCAGGCCAAGGACTACCGGCACATCCCATTCTTCGCCGAGGTCAAGCAGCGTCTGGGCGTCTGAACCGCATGCGGGAGTGTTCATTAATCGGCGGATCCAGATGATCAAGGAGATGCCAGATGAGCGACAGCCTGGGCGGCGAGCCCGGCGCTGGAGGCCGTGGCAGCGAGTGACGAGCAGTCGGTTGCGATGCTCGTGGACCGGGCCCGTTCGGAGGGCCTGCAGTTGACCGGGGAGGGCGGACTGCTCCACCAGGCGGTGGCAGCGACAATAGCCGTAGCGGGACACGGGCGAAGACGGTGCTGCCCGATGTCGGCCTGGTCGTGGTGAAGGTTCCTCGGGATGTAGCCGGAACGTTCGAGCCGGCCATCGTGAAGAAGCGCCAGTGGCGCCTGTCCGGGGTGGACGAGATGGTGTTGTCGCTGTCGGCGAAGGTGCTGAGGCACGGCGGAATCTCCGCGCACCTGGCTGAGGTCTACGGCGTGAGCGTGCCCAAGGCGACCATCTCCACGATCACCGAGAGTGATGGAAAGGATGGCCGAGTGGTCCAACTGCCCGCTCGACCGCGTGTATCCGGTGCTGTTCGTGGACGCGATCAACGTGAAAATCAGGGTCCTGTCGACGATCTTGTGAGCCGGACGGTTTAGCAGATCGCACCAATTGTTCGCGATCACGCATTGGGTGCTCTCCTGATGTGCTCTTGAAGCTGTTCCCGTACCTGTCCGCGCTGCTGCTCGAGGAAGTCGAACGGCGGCCGGACACCGTGGCACTGAGGAGGCGGGTGCTGGCGGCAACCGGGTCGTGCCGGTGCGGCCAGAGCTCGGGTCCACGGCCGGTATGTACGCAGGCTGCGTGACGTCGCCTGGGCGGGCTCGGCCTCGTGATCGCGTTATGCATACGCCGCTTCCGCTGCGAAACCCGGAGCTCGGCTGTTCCTACGTCCGCGGTGTACGCGGTGTTCGTCGAGCCGGATCACGCACGTGCTGCTACCCGCGCTGGCACTGCCCGGCGGACGGACGCGGTGGCGGTGGCGGTGATCGAGGAAGGGCTGGAGATGGCCGCCAACGGCATGGGCCGCCGCCGGCTCGCGGAGCGTCTGGGCCGTCCCAGGGCGACGGTCCGCGGCCGACTGCGTCGCTTCAACTCCGTGGCAGAGCAGATCCGTTCGCTGTTCACTACGGTGCTGGTCTCGGTCACGGACGATCGGGTGGTGCCGGAGCCGGCTGGAGGCCAGCTCGCCGATGCGGTCGCCTCGGTACTGGCCGCTGTTGCGGATGTCGCCGAGTGGTTCGCCAAGGGCACGCTGTCGCCGTGGGAGCTGGCCTGACGCACGACGCGGGGTATGTGCGGGCGCCCTCCGCGCCAGCTACTTGATCAACACGGGCTACCCCGGGGCGAGCGATGGGTTGGTGGCCAGCCTGTTGATGTCGGCCCGTCGCTGGTGACGGGCCGACATCAACAAGGAAGTGACGTCGCTGATGCCATCACTTGAAGACGAGGACCGCCTCCGGGCCGAACCGACACGGCAGGTGGCCCTGTTCCGCTATGCATCATCCAGGACCTGATCAATCCGCACCTGTCCATCCGCCAGCGCGGAGTGTCGGCCTCCGAGATCGCGGACAAGGATCCACGCCGACGCTCACGGCCGCCAGGTCAGGGTCTCCCGGGCCACGCTGGACCCGTCACTACCGCCGCGCGAATTCCCTGCGCTGGTCCCCGAGCCGCGCAAGGTCCACCCCCGCACACCGGCCGAAGTCCTCAACATGGCGGTCGCGTTGCAGGGGGATAAGCCCGAACGCACCGCCGCCCAGGGCAGGCGGATCCTGCGGCCCTCCTCGGGCTGGGCCCTGCGGAGCGCACGCTGCAGCGAACCCTCGCTGCCGCGGGGGTAAACCTCCCGCCGACGCCGCCTTCAGAAGGTTCGAGGCCAGGAAGTCGAACGAGTTGTGGACCGGGGACGCGCTTCACGGGCCGAAGATCTGCGGCAAGAAGACGTACCCTTCGCCGACGATCACAGCCAGGCGGTCGTCGGCCACCGGTTCGGCTTCGCCGAGGACACCGTCCGTCTCGCCGCTGCCCTCAGACCGGCTCATGCCTGCAGGAAGTCCGAAATGGTCTACGTCGCAATGGAAGTGTGGGTCTGCTGCAGGTTCGGGTGACAGGTGCGGTCACGCGGCCTGGAGGGCCGGCGTAGTCATCACGGTCTCGAATTCGACGGGTGTCAGCCGACCGGGCGACGTTTGTCGGCGGCGTCGGTGGTAGGTCCGCTCGATCCAGGTGACGATCGCGACCCGCAGTTCTTCACGGGTGACCCAGACCCGGCGGTCGAGGACGTACTTCTGCAGCAGGCTGAAGGAGGACTCCATGGCCGCGTTGTCACCTGCAGCTCCAAACCTTCCCCTATCGATCTGGCCATCCGGTGGCAGTCGAGCGCCCGGACGTACTTCCGGCAGCGGAACTGGGCGAGTTCAACCAGTCGTTGCACAACCAGGCTGTTGCAGCGAGCGTAGTTGCTCTTCGAAGACGTCGGCGGGTGTCCGCCAGGCCGAGGGTCTTGCGGGGCCGGTTGTTGATCGCCATGGCGATGGCTTCGAGGTCCGTGGACAACCACCGGGACGGATCGGTGCCCTTCGGGGTCCTCTGTATGTGTCAAGGTGTCTGGTGTGCGTAGGCTCGGTTTCGGCATGGTGGACATAAGCCGTGGCGCTGGGCTGGACGTCGACAACCTGTTCTCGCCGCGCGAGCAGCCATGACGTCACGTGGTGTCCCAGGCCTGGCGTTCTCGACGGCCCATCGCCGCTGGGGCCATTGGCGGGCCCAGTCCAGCATGCGCTGGTACTCCCGGAGATTCCCGTCGATGCGGATCGATGCCGATCAGCATCATCGGCGGTCCTCTTCTCGACGTCGGGTCGGTGGAATCCGCAGCTGACATCTCGACTTCGAGAAACGTGGGGTGGCCGGTACTCATGCCTCTCTTGAGTCAAGCCGCGAACGGATACCGGGCAAGTCGACACACCCAAAGAGAGCCAGCCCTTGCACGCGGCAGAAAGTTCTCGAGTCAGCCTGCCCGGCGTTCTGCGGCACGTTACGGGCGGCCAACCCGATCACGAACACCGCTACCCCCAATGCAAGTCGGAAGTACTGACGCAGCAGCCCGTTCGTGTTCTCGTTCGTCAGTCGTTGCCAGGGCGAGTGGGGATCGGCGAACAACACCTTCGTTCCGGTATCGATGGACCCCGAAGTCGGTGGCCACCTGCTCGACCGTCACACCCGGCCCGCGGTTCCTCGTGACCCCTACGACATCCTGGCGGACCCTACGGATAAGGCTTGGGCACAGCGACATCTTTCCCACCCGCCCCACAGGGCAAGCCAGTTCAGATGCCGCTTGATCGTGCAGCAGACCCTGTCTTCGTGGACGCGTGGTTGCTGGGTCGCCCGCCGCGTCGGTGATGGCAAGAGCCCCGGTGACGCTCAGTGTTGCTTGAAGCGCAACTTCTGCCGCCAGGTCTTCAAGCTCCTCGAACGAGGGAACCAGCCGAATGAGGGAGGACTCCCTCAAGCAGCTTGACAAGGCATAGCAGCCCCAAGGTTATCAGTGCCCTGCGAGCGTACGGGCCACCGCGTCCCGATCGACCTTGCCACTGTGGGTGCGCGGCAGCACCTCCAACGTGGTGAAGGAGCGCGGGATGTACGGGTCCGGCAGGTTGCAGCGCAGCTTCTCCGCCGCCCAGGCGCCGTCTAGCGGTTCGGCGCCCGCGTCGACGGTCACCGCGCAGTGCAGCGAGCGCGATCCTTGCCCATCGTCCAGAGCCACGCAGACCGCAGCGGAGACGGTTGGCAGCTCCAGCAGCCACACCTCGATCTCCAGCAGGTTGACCCGGTAGCCGCGGATCTTCACGTCCTTGTCCTGGCGGACCAGGAAGGTCAACTCGCCGTCGTCCAGCCGGACGAGGTCGCCGGTACGAAAGGCCTTGGTGTGCCCGCGTGGGGTCGGGTCTACGGTGATGAAGCGCTTGGCGTTCAGGTCCGGTTGGTTGAGGTAGCCAGGCGACAGCGGCGCACCGGCCACCAGCAGCTCGCCGATATTCGGCTCGGCCGCATCCAGCGGGTCAATCAGCAGCTCGCAGCCCGGTAGTGGCGCGCCGATCGGCGGCAGCGCGGGCCAGGAACTACTGGGGCCGGTCAGGGTGTGCACCGTGACCATCGCGGACTCGCTCTGCCCGTAGTGGTTGTTCAGTCGACACTGTGGCAGCCGGGCGAACAGCGCGCGGATGTCCGGCGTGCACACCAGCTGCTCGCCAGCCGCGTTGACCTCGGCGAGCGCCAGGTGGTCCAACGACACTTCCTCGGCTGCCGCCACGGCGAGCATCTGCAGGGCGACGTACGGCAGGAAGAGCCGCTCGATCTGGGTCTCGCCTAGCCACTCCAGCAGCTCGAAGGGGTCCTGTCGCAGCTCCTCCGGCACCATGACTAGCGTGCCGCCGCCGCATAGGGTGCCCAGCACTTCCTGGAAAGAGACGTCGAAGTTGAGTGGGGCGAACTGGGCGGTGCGCAGGTCCCGGCGGACGGAGTGGTCGCGCTGCCAGTCAGCCATGGTGTCCAGGCAGCTGTGCAGGACCGAGACGCCCTTAGGCAGGCCGGTGGAGCCGGAGGTGTAGATGATGTACGTTCCCAGCTCGGGTCGGCACGCCACCTTCTCGGCCGTGCCGGTGGTCGGCATGTCGGCGATCGGCAGGCCGGGCACCGACACCTTGAACTGCGGCGGCTCATCCGCATACAGCAGCAGGCTGGCGCCACTGTCCTTAAGCATGTGGGCGAGCCGGGCTGCCGGGTACTCGCTGTCTAGTGGCAGGTAGGTGGCACCGGCCCACATGGTGCCGAGCATCGCGGCCACCACAGCGGCACCGCGCCGTCCTGTAACCGCGACGCGGTCTTTGGGGACGATCCCAGCCGCCGTCAGGCCGTCGGCGATGCCCCGAACCCAGGCCAGCAGCTGCCCGTAAGTCAGGCTGAGCCCACCGTCGACGACGGCAATCTTGTCAGGCGTGGCGAGGGCCTGCTGCTCGAACGCGGCCACCAGGCAGGGCGGTCGGGACTCGCCGCCCCAGAGCGAAAGTAGAGCGGGACTCATGTGATTCCTCCAGGGGTGGGTCAGAACTGCTCGTCGTCCTCGTCGAGAAAATCCTCGGAGTCGAAGAGTTCGTCGATACTGAGCATCCCGGCGACGACCGCGAAGTAGCGGCCGGTCAGTTCAGCGGACTCTCCGATCTCCCGCAGCATCTGCAGCCGAGACGGCGTGATGGTGAGCCTGGCGAGCTCTAGGGTGCTCTGGTACGGCTCGGTGAGCGCCTCGTCCCGGCGCCGGGTGAACCGGGCCAGTGAGGTGTCGACTTGACGACGATCGCCGAGGTTCGTGGCCGCCAGCTCCTCGGACAGGAAGCTGGCCTGGAGCAGCGCATTGGTGATTCCACGGGCACTAATGGTGTCCAGGTGGTGTCCGGCGTCGCCCACCAGAGCCCAGCCGGGGCCGTACCCACGGCGGAAGTAGTTCTGCTGGTCGCCGGTCCCGATGGTCGGCTCGACCTGTTCGGCCGCGGCGAGCTGCAGGTACAGCTCAGGCGCGGAGCCGCGAACGGCCTCCAGGTGGTGGCGGAACGGGTCCTGCCGGATTTCAGCGAAGCGGTCCTGCGGGAAGTAGGTGGAAATCAACGTCAGTTCGTCGTGAGTGGGGATTCGGACGACCCAGTTGCCGGGACTCTCGTGGAAGCCGAAGCCGGTGCTGAGACCGGCCCAGCCGCTGTAGTACACGCAGCTGGCCCGCGGGTTGCTCGACTCCACCAGTGCATTGACCAGTTGGGCCACCCGGGAGCGCATCCCGTCCGCCCCGATCACCAGCCGGGCATGCTCGGTGCGCATGCCGCTCGCGGTGCGGAACCGAACGCCGGTGACCCGGCCCTCGGACCACACCAGCTCCTGGAGGTTGGCCCGGTCGACAAACTCGACGCCTGCTTTGACGGCCGCGTCGACCAGCAACTGGTCCAGCACTCGGCGGCGTGGGGCGAAGGCGGCCGACGCCCCCGGCATCACCGGCGCCGGGCCAGCCAGCCGGACGCCGCCGACCTCGTAGCTGACGGTGTCCAGCACAGGGCAGCCGGATTCCAGCAGCGCCGGGAGAATGCCCCACTCAGAGAGCTTGGCCACGCCGGGCTGATGGATGTACAGGGTGGACATGACGTCCGAGGGGAATGCAGCCCGGTCAATCAGCAGAACCCGCTGCCCAGAACGGGCCAGCAGTAGCGCGCTGGCGGCGCCCGCAACCCGGGCGCCCACCACCACGGCGTCCCAGCCCCCGCCCCTCATCGGTCCACCTCCGAGAGACGCCTGGCGTCGGCGGGCCGCTCGGCCGGAGCCAGCTTTCCCGCGACCAGGTCGTCGAGCGTCCGCGCCGTGGCGCGTAACGTCGGTTCCACGTAGTGGGTGACCAATGGGAACTCGACGCCGATCCGCTGGCGCACCCGCGCGGTGAACCACGTAGCCAGCAGCGACTGCCGGCCGAGTGTCGAGAACCCGTCCTCAGCGCCGATAGTGCCCACGATCACGTCCGGCCCGCCGGTGTAGGCGTGCATCAACAGGCTAATGACGTCCAGCAGGAACATGTAGTCCGTGGTCCGGTGCCAGGTCTCGATCTGTTGCGCCCGCTCAGCCAGGTCGGCGTCCAGCGCCAAGACCAGCAGCTCGCCGCGGAACCTCTGACTGGCCGGGCAGGGCTGGTCCAGCGGGAGTTGCAGAAGGTCGGCGGCACCGGACAGGTGCTCGGCCCAGTAGGCGAGTTGGTGCTCCGCCGGGCCGCTGGCCAGCGTGTCGGCGTAACCCCGGCCGATCGCGGCAGTGATCACCGCGATGGACCGGCCGTCGATGACGATGTGGTGCAGGTTCAGGAGCAGCGTCCGCTCCTCGTCCGCCGAACGGAACAGTCGGAAGTCGAAAACCCCCGGGCGTTCCAAGGCCAACGGCGCCGCGGCGAACTGGCTCACCCGGGCCCGGAGGGAACCGGGATCCCCTCTTAGGTCGTGCACGGGAAGAGTGAAACCCAGGCAATCGACGACGACTTGTACAGGCTGGTCATCGATTACGGAGGAAACGGTCTGTAAGGCGACACGACAGGATATCACTGCACGGATTGTCTGTTCCAACGCCGGGGCGTCAAGTTCTCCCTGGTTCTCGTGGGCCACAGGGCCGTTGTAAAGCGGAAGCCGCGGATGGATATTGTGTAGGAGCCACAGCCTGCGCTGTTGCGGCGAGATGGGAACAACACGCTCAGGCATGGGCCAATCCCCCGCTCTCATCACTGCAAGATGCCGCGAAACTACCGCACTCGATGCGATCATGAAAGAGGTCAAATTCCTTAGCTTGACTCTGGACCGCTTGGGTCAAGCTTCCGGTGTCCTGAGTCATTACCGGTAGTTGGTTAAATCCGGCCGGTGGTGGGGATTGACGACGGGTTGGGTTGGTCGTAGGCCGGTGGTAAGAGTCAACTGCCCGGCTGAGGGCTGAAGATGACTGAGCTTCTTCAGCGTTGCCGCTCCAGCGTGAGGATGGCCTTGGCGATTGACGTCATTCGATTCGGGCTGCACCGGGACCTGCGGAAGATGCGCCAGGACTTCAGGCGGGCGACGCCGCGCTCGACCGGCGCTCGTGCAGAGGCCAGTGCCCGGTTGAGGGTCGTCTCGGTGAGGGTGAGTTTCTGCAGGGGCTTGCGTTTGATGCCGGTGGTCAGCCACGGGCCGCCGCCCTGGTAGGCGAGATCGGCCAGGATGGGAACGCCCTGGCGCTCGCAGATACGGATGATCCGGTGGGTGCGAGCCGCGGTCAGGTCGTGTGTCCGGCCCGGCAGAGCGGGTGAGAGCCACAGCAGCCGGCCATCGGGTCGGTGACGACCTGCACGTTCACGCCGTGGCGCCGGTGTTTGTGGGAATAGTCGGCCCGCCCGTCGCCGACCCGGTCGCACTCGGCGAGAGTGCCGTCCAGGAGGACGAAGTCCGCCATGGTCTCGCGCAGGACCTTCAGCAGACCCGGTGCCCGGTCGGCGAGCAGGTCGATGACCTGGCTGGTGTAGGCGTGGGCGGTGGACTCGCTGATCCCGAACCCGGCGGCGATCTTTGCCAGGGTGGTGTGTTCGCGCAGGTACACCAGTGCCACCATCGCGCGTTGGGACGGGCGGAGCTTGCAGCGGCGGTCGCCCTCACGAGTGACGATCAGCATCGTCACCCACTCCACGAGCGCATGCGGCAGGTCGAGTGCGGCAGGATGGATGACCAACGAGGCCCCCGAGCAACGTGATTGAGACGTCAGACATCTCGATCAACAGCCCGGGGGCCTCATTCGTTGCGCTTCACCGGCCATCACCTGATCGGTGGCCAACTCGAAGAAGCTCACTGCTCGCCGTCCGTGTCCGCCCCGTGCCGGGTCCGCTGGAGGACTACGCAGCCTGGTTCGACGACATCTTCTTCAGCCTGGCCCAGCGGCGAGGGTTCCGCGAGTAGGTGACCGGGCTACTGGCGCCGCCGGAGCGAAACAAGACGATCACCTGCCTGGCCGGGGCTGAGCCGGTGACCGGTGCGGGAATGCCGGGGGTGCAGCGGCTGCAGTGCTTCCTGCTGGCCCAGGGCGTTACGGTCCATTCGTTCCTGGCTCACCCCGCCACCACCCTCAGCCGCTGGTGACGGGCATGGACGGACAAGGACCCACCCCTGACCTCCAGGCCCTGATCAACGCAGTCACCACCGGACACGGCCTTGACCTCTACCACCGGATTTGACGAACTACCGGTAGCGACAACGCTCCTCCCCTGCCTGAAGTCCGCGACAACTGACCTCACGCGCAGCGACCGACCGGGCTTGGTATGGCGCGGAACACGGTAGCCGTCAGATTGAGCGCGGCAGACGTTGCGGCTCTGGCACACGGCCTCGACCCTGCACGGGCAGACCATCGCGCCCTGTACGTGGCACTCACGCGCACCCGCCTCGACACCATTGCCCTAACGTGAAAGTGGCACGCCCCATACATCCCAGGCTGTAGTTCGATCCGATCGCTGCGGACCGGCCAGACGGGCGCGGTCCGGCTCTGAGCGGGCCAGCGTCGGCGTAGGCGGGAGGATCGGCACGTGAGCCCAGCCCGTCGACGCGGCC
>NZ_JBEXGM010000059.1:0-25092 GCF_040607335.1 Streptomyces sp. NPDC005303
CAGATGGCCAGAGTGGTCAGCACGCCGACGTTCCAGTCCTGGACCAGGGTGGAGATCCTGCGGGGTCCGACGGAGGCGGTTCGACGGCCGAACGATGCCACAGGAGGGGAAGGACATCCTCGACCGCGCCGCCCGCGGGGCACGGTCAGTGCTCGCGCGGCGCCGGCACCACACGCTCCACCTCGGGGTGGACGGCGAGCAGCTGACGCATGGCCGCTTCGGCCGCCGCGGCGTCACCGGTGGCGAGGGCGTCGACGATCCGGCCATGGTGCGCCAGGGACGACTCGTTCGGCCGGTCACAGCCGGTGACCGGGCCGCCGGAGACCTGGAGGGCGGCGGAGACGATCCCGGAAAGGTGCTCCAGCATGCGGTTGCCCGCGAGCTGGATGAGCAGGGAGTGGAACTCGGCGTCGGCGCGGGAGAAGGTGAGCGCGTCACCCTGGCTCATGGCGTGCCCCATGATCTCGACCATGTCACCGAGGCGCTGCTGGACGTCCTCCCGCCCATGGCCCGCGGCCAGGCGCGCGGCGAGCGGCTCGATCGTCCAGCGCAGCTCACTCAGCTCGCGGCGCTGATCGTCGCGCTGTGGCCCGAAGGCTCGCCATTCGATGATGTCCGGGTCCAGCAGGTTCCAGTCGCTGACGGGACGCACGCGCGTGCCGACGTTCGGGCGGGCGCTTACCAGGCCCTTCGCCTCCAGGACGCGGAGTGACTCACGGACGACGGTACGGGAGACCTCGAAACGCTGGCCGATCTCCTCCGGGACCAGCGGCCGGTCGGCTCCCAGGTCGCCGGAGACGATCATCTGACCCAGCTGCTGAACGAGTTGGCCGTGCAGTCCGCGCCCGCGGCTGCCGGCGGCCCGTCGGCCCACGCGGCCCAGCTCCGGCTCCGAGCCGTCCCAGACGGAGGCTCCGACGCGGCCTGCGGCCGGGGCCTCGGCGTAGGGGTAGCGGTCGAGATCGCCCGGGCCGGCCAGACCGGAGTCGGCGGAGCGGGCGGCGGTCATCATGGTGTGCGCAAGGGTACTCACGGATCCTTTGTCGGCGCCGCCTCCAACTCCCTTGAGGTCTTTGGTGAAAAGCACACGAAAGGGTGATCGCTCACCCCGTCGCAATTGACGCCTTATCGGAAAGAAATGCGCTTTCGTCGGGAAGTTGTGCGCGGGTCGGGACCGGAAGCGTACGGACGGTCCTCATCGGACTCTGCTGCGCAGGGTCGTGAGCAGATATGCGCACAGCAGGGCGGTCAGCGACAACGTCAGTGCCCCGCCCACTGGTTGGGCGACCACACGCACCGCTCCGACGACATAGCGGTCGCCGCCGAAGGGCCATTGCAGCAGGAAGACCTCGCGCAGCCGCGCGGGAAGACCTGCCGCCGCCGCTCGCACGGACGCGCCCTCCAGGGCTCTTTGTACGAGGGGTACGACGAGAACGGGCACAGCCAGCACTGCGGCGAGCCCGGCCGTGGTGGACCGGAAGATGCCGGCGGCCAGAACACCGGCCCAGGCGCACCCGACCACAAGCCCGAACCAACTCGCGCTCAGCAACAACCAGTCCGTGGGAACTTCCGTGAGTTCCCGTCCGTAGACGAGATAGAGCACTTCGGCGTCGCAGCCCAGCGTGAGAAGGGCCAGCACCAGCGCGGTGACGGCGGCGACCACGAGTTTCGCGGTGAGCAGCCCCAGCCGGCGGGGGACGGTGCCGCGGTCCGCAGCCAGGGCGGGGTGGCGGAACTCGTCGCCGAACGCGAGTGCGCCGAGCAGTCCGGCCCCGAGCGCAGCCGGGGGCAGCGGCACCTCCCTCGGCCACGCCGCCAGCAGACGTGCCTGCGGGGTGTGACCGACTCGCGCCAGTACTACGGCGGTGAGGGCTGACGCGACGAGTACGGCGGCGGCGGTGAGAAACCCGGTGCCGATCCCTGCAGCGCGGCGCAGTTCGTAGCGCAGGGGGCGCAAGGGGCTGGGCGCGGACCTGACGGAGATGGGGGGTGGGAGGGGGGGCAAGGGGGTGGTGGCCCTGGAGACGTCCGCGTAGCCCAGAGTGGCGTCACCACCTCCCGCGGCGTCACCACGTCCCGCGGCCGCGCCGCTGTGCGCGGCACTGCCGTGTGCCGCCTCGTCGCCGTGCCCTGTCCGGTCGGCTGGGACCACGTTGTCGTCGTGCAGGTGGTCCAAGCCACTCCGCGACACGGGACTGCCGTGCGCTTGGCCTCCTCGCGTTGCCACTCCGGCCAGGCGGACCATCTGGTCACCGAGGAGCTCGCCGGACTCCGACCCCGTGATGCCCTCCCGCGGATCCTGCACCGCTGCCGCGTCCTGCCCGGGAATCCGGCCCGCGCCGGGCCCCATGTCCCCGATCTCGTCGGCCAGTTGGTGGACCAGGATGCCGTGGCGGAAGGCCGTCTCGCCGACGTCGGCACATGTGCTCCCGTACACGGACAGACGGTTGCCGCCTTCCCGGACGACTTCGACGGAGCGGTGAGCCGTGCGGGCCTCCTTGGCGAGCAGGGCGGCGAGTCGGACGGCATGGGGGCTACGAACGGCCACACGGGGGCGGAGCCTCGTGCGGGCGAACTCCGCGGCCGCCTGGTCCGCGACGAGTCTGCCCCGCTCCAGCGTGATGACGTGATCCGCGGCGCAGGCGGCCTCTTTGGGCTCGGACGTGGTGAACAGGACCGTGCCGCCCTGGGCGGCGTGTGCTCGCATCATGCCGTGCAGCCAGTGGCGCTCACGAGTGGAGAGCCCGTCGGCAGGATCGTCGAGCACGAGTGTGTGCGGGTCCGGCAGGAGGACGCAGGCCAGGCCCAGGCGGCGGTCCATACCGCGTGACAGGGTGCCGAGCCGCTCGTCTCGCAGGCTGACCAGTCCCACCACTTCGAGTACTTCGTCGGCGCGCCCGACCGGGACGCCGGCCGCGGCGCACAGCATGCGCAGATGTCCGCGGACCGTGCGCGCGGGATGGCCGGGTACCTCGCCCAGGAGCACGCCGACCTCGCGCGACGGGTGCGAGATGCGATGCAGCGGGCGGCCCTTGAAGTAGGTCAGGCCACGGCCCTGTTGCAGTTCGAGCATCAGTCTGAGCGCCGTCGTCTTGCCCGCGCCCGTCGCTCCGAGAAGCGCGGTGACGCAGCCCGCGCGGGCTTCGAAGGACACGTCGTCGACCGCGGGCGGGAGGTCCTTGCGGGAATTGCTGGTCAGTCCGAAGGCCTGGATCACCCGCAGCAAGATAGCGCGTTATGTCTGGTTTTGGGGGCCATTACACCTCGGGGCGCAGCATCGGAGGGTTGAGAAGGGTGGCGCCGCCGGCCCGGAAGAGCTGGGCGGGACGGCCGCCCTGGCGCGTGGTCGTGCCGCCGGTGGGGACCAGGAAGCCCGGTGTGCCCGTCACCTTGCGGTGGAAGTTGCGCGGGTCCAGTGCCACGCCCCACACCGCCTCGTAGACCCGGCGCAGCTCACCGACGGTGAACTCGGGCGGGCAGAACGCGGTGGCGAGCGAGGAGTACTCGATCTTCGAGCGAGCGCGCTCCACTCCGTCCGAGAGGATCTGCGCGTGGTCGAAGGCGAGCGGCGCGATCGGCTCCCCGTCTCGGCCGTAGCCGCTCTGCTGCAACAGCTCTTCGACGGGCGCCCAGCGCGCGTTGCTGGCGTCGCCGCCTGCCCGGGGGGCGGGCAGGTCGGGGGCGAGGGCGAGGTGGGCGACGCTCACCACGCGCATCCGGGGGTCACGCTTGGGGTCGCCGTAGGTCGCGAGCTGCTCCAGGTGTGCTCCGTTGTCCTGGACGGGGACCGCCGGGTCGTGCGCGCGCAGCCCGGTCTCTTCGGCCAGCTCGCGGGCAGCGGCCTGCGCCAGATCCTCATCGGCCCGTACGAAACCGCCGGGAAGCGCCCAGCGTCCCTGGAACGGCGGCTCACCCCTGCGTACCGCGAGCGCGCACAGGGCGTGACGGCGCACGGTCAGTACGACCAGGTCCACAGTGACGGCGAAGGGTGGAAAGGCTGACGGGTCGTAGGGCATGCGGCGATCATAGTCGTCTGCCTGACGATAAACACTCCCTTCGTCGGTCGCATCGATGGCTGATCCACTCCCGTATGAGCAGGCCACGTCCTCAGCTGTCGGTGCCTGCAGGAGGGAATGTCCTGCAAGGTCAGGCCCTCAGTTGCAGCCCTTCGGCGGCTTCCTCGACCATCGCGAGCCCGAGTCTGCTGACCCGTACCGAGAACGGGGCTCCCGCGATCCTCAGTCCGGTCAGGCCGATCTCACCCAGGGGCGCACTGCGCATGGGTCGCAGTGTGACCGTCCCCGCCGGTACATCGGGGCGGATTCCCGCGAGGGCGCTCAGCAACAGGACTCCGGCGGCCGCTGCCGTGGCCGCCGGGCGACAGGCCGCCGGGTGCGGAAGGGGAGCGCTCCCGTCGGTGCGTTGCTCACCCGCGTACATCTCGGGGAGCCGGTGACCGAAGGCCTCAGCCGCGGCCAGCAGACCCCTAAGGAGCGAGCCGGCCTCCTTCTCGTACCCGGCGGCGGCCAGGCCCGCGACGGCGATCGCACTCTCGTGGACTCTCACGGCACCGGTGCGATGGCCGAACGGGTTGTAGCCCGCCTCTTTGGTGCCCAGCCCGCGCAGTCCCCAGCCGGAGTCCATGACCGGGCTGCCGAGCAGCCGGGCCAGTTGTTCGGTCTGCACCCGGTTGAGCAGGCCGGGCGCCTGTTCGCCGCCGCCGAGCAGGCCGGTGTCCAGGAGGTGGGCAGCCGTGGCGCCGAGGTGGGGCACGAGGCGTCCGTCAGGGGCTCGCGCAGCCGCCGGCCGACCGCCGCTGAGGTCTTCGACCCAGAAGTCCTCGCGGAAGGCTGTGCGCAGTTCGCGGGCCCACTGCCGCAGCGCCGCCCCGCCAGGTCTGTCGAACGCGTCGAGCAGGCCGGCACCGAGGACGGCCGCGCGATGAGCATGTGCCTGTGTCTCGCAGCGGACAGGGCCGCGGGGCTGTGGGTCGCACAGATATGGCCCCTCCCCCACGGCCGCCCGTAGCCAGCCCAGACACCGCTCGGCTGCCGGGAGCAGCTCTTCCGTCTCCCGTTGCGAGAGTCCCCATCGGAAGGCCTCAGCGAGGAGGACGGGGAAGAGCAGGGTCGCCTCGGTGCCCGTGCAACCGGCTGGAAGGTGGGCGCCCGCGTCCCGGCGGGGCCCCGGGATCATGCCGGTCTGCGCTGTCTGCCCGCGGAGTTGGGTGCGGGCGAGGGTGCGGAGCGTCCCCGCGGCGAGCCGGGTGCCGAGTGGCAGTGTCATACGGGCTGCCACGAGCGCGTCGGCCGGGGCCAGGCCGCAGCGCCAGGGGGCTCCGGCCGCGAGGTGGGTGTCGGTGGGGTGTGCCGGGTCGCGCAGCAGTAAGGCCTGGAGATCATCGATGCTTGTGTGCAGGAGAGGCTGGATGGCGGGGTGGTCTCCCGTCGCGCGGGCGGAAGCCAGGGGGCTGGTCGCCGCACGCCCCACAGCCCGGACGGGGCCCGCGCCCTCCAGACGCACGCGCAGCTCCAGTCCGACCGTGCCTCCTGGGGGCAGGTCGACCTCCCAGCGCAGCAGGCCTGCCGACGCGAGAGCGTCGGTGGGTGGTGGGTCGGCCATGACCGACACCCCGCCGATCGCGCAGGACCAGCGCAGGCCGGCGTCGTGGACGACTGCGGGCAGTTCGGGTCCCGCGCGGCCCGATGCGATCGCGCCCAGGTCCGCCAGATCCGTCCCGAGGGCCACCTCCACCGGCAGTCGCAGTGGGCGGGCAGCGGCGCTGTGCAGGCTGATGCGTTCCGTCCCGTCCGCGTGGCGGGTGCGCTCCACGACGACGTCAGGGTCCGGGCCTCCGCGCGGGGAGACGCGCGCGGTGGCCACAAAGCGGGCGCGATCCGCCGCGGTCGTCCGTGCCTGGACCGCGAGTGGTTCACGGCCGGCGACACGGATCTGACACCTGGAGAGCACACGTCGGCCCGCACGGTAGAAGCCCTCCAGCCCCTGACCGGTCAACTGCCCTTGATCCGTGGAGATGGCGAGGCCGGGAAGCGCCACGCAGATGATGACCGAGTGCGCTGGGGGGAGATCACCCGGGCTTCGGGGGCCCGAGGAGGAGTTCTGTGGCGGCCTGGACGGCACAGGTGAAGGCGGGCGAGCAGGACGGTTCGCCGTGGAAGGTGAAGTCCGGCCCTCCCTCGCCGGTGTGGGCGCGCGTCGCACGGAGCCCGCCGACGGATCCGGCTCACGGTCCCGCGACGATGACGACTCTCGGTCCCACGACGGCGAGGGTGCGGTGTCCTTCTGGTCCTCTTCCAGAGCCGGGTTCCGGTGGTGTTCCGCCGGCGTGGAGGTGTGCTGACCGCCGCTCGGGAACCTCGGCCCAGGCCTGCCGGTGTCCGCGGCTCGTGGCTGCCCGGCACTTCCTTTCCATGTCGTCGTCGGCGCGCCAAGGGTGGAGCGGCCGTCCTCGGTGGAGGGCGGAGTCGGCTGATGCAAGGGGCGCTTCCTCTGCACTCTGCGCGCCTCGGGCGTGCTCGGCGCCCGGTGCGGGGCTTCTGAAGGGCACGGGCGATGCAGCGGTACGGTCAGGTGGGCGGTTCCGCCACTCAGGTGAACGGGGCGGGCCTGTTCGGGGTCACGCCCGCGGGCCCGGAAGCCGACCGAATGGCGGGGCCTCGAAAGCGTCACCCGGCGGCACAGGTGTGACCACCAGCGCGCGCCCCGCTTCCAGCGGTCCCTCATCCCTCCTCCTCGGTGGCACCGCCTCCGGGTCGTGTTTCCTCGGCCCGGCGTGCGTCGCCCCTGCCCGTGGTCCGGCGGACGGCACCGGGGCGGGTACCGCGGGCCGGCCGGGAGCGCGGGCGGGATTCCTCGACACAGGGCTGCCGCCCCTCCGCGTCGGACTGGGGACGGGCATCCACGCGAGCTCCGGGGCGCACCCGCTTGCGTCGCCGGGATGCCGTGGCGGGCTGTGGCGTCGGCGGAGTCCCGTCAGGCCCGGAGGGGCACGGTGGGAGCGCGCCTTCGGCATGGGGCGGGCACACAGCCGGCGCGTCCTTGGAGTTCCCGGGCAGTTCCAGGGTTCCGTCGGAACCGGGCAAGGACACCCCGTGGCTTCCTCCAGGACCGGACGTGTCCGGGCCCGTCAGATCCTCGCCCCTCGCCACCTCGACTGGCTGGGCGCTGTCCGACCGCGCGCGTTCATCGCGCACCACGCGTTCCGCGCGCAGGCAACGGCGGATTGATTCCGGATCGAGTCCCTCATTGCAGGCCTGGTGCAGGAGCCGGGCGAAGAGATAGCTGGGATCTGCGCCCAGGGCCATGGCCAGCGCCTCCCTGGCCTCGATCTCGTCGCCCGTGGACCAGGCAACCCATCCGGCGAGGGTGAGCGGCGCCGCCGCATGTTCGCCGTAGGGTCCGACGCAGCGGCGGGCCAATGCGCGCCACAGACGCAGTGCAGGTCCGGCCTCCTCGGCCTCCATCCACTCGGCCGCGCGGTCCCGGGTCGTGCGGTCCTGCAGACCGAGGACGAGTACCGCCGCGTCGTCATGTCCCAGGAGTTCGTCGTCACGCAAGTCGGCCTGGAGCGACCCCGACACGGGCGCCGCCTCGGCGAGGCGTGTCATGGTGCGCTTGGCCAGCCGCAGCGTCTCCTCGGCCACGTCCGCCCTGCTCGCCTGGTCGAGCATCCGGGGGACCAGGGTCATGCCGGCGGTGTCCAGGGCGACTTCCTGTTCCAGCGCGGCCGCGGTCTCCCAGGGCTGCAGCCTGGCCCGCAGCTCGCGCAGAGTGCCGCGCACCTGCAGTCCGGCATATGTGGCCGCGGCGGCGAGCACCGAGGTACCGGGCAGCCCCATCGGGACTCCCTCCGGGGGGCAGCATTCCTCGCTCGGACAGCAGTACGACCAGTAGCGGCCGTCGGAGATGCACAAGGCCTCGATCACAGGAACGTCGAGCCGACCGCACTCCGTGCGCAGCAGCCCGGCGAGCGGGGCCAGCCGCTCCGTGATCTGCCTGCCCGTCTCACCGGACCCCGGTTCCTGGCAGAGGTAGGCGACCATCTGCTCGGGGCGGCCGCCCCTGCGCTCGCTGCCGGTGATCAGTCCGTGTGCCAGCTGCCGGGCCACGGCCGGCCAGTCGTCCTTGTTCGCGGGAATGCCCAGCCGGGCCCGCCCTCCGAACCGGCCGCGGCCGCCCCGGTCGTGCAGGGCCACGAGAACGATGCTGTCCTCGGGCCGGTACCCAAGCAGGTACGGCAGCGCGTCGGCCAGTTCACCGGGAGTTCGCAGGGTGACCTGGTGTTCGGCACTATGTGCGTCGAAGCCGGCGCGGTCGCCGATCCCCGGGATGTCGATGTCCCGCCCGTCGGCGTTCCGCCTGTCCTCTCCGTTCCGGCCGCCTTCTCCGTTCCGTCCGTCGCCCTTCCGTCCGCGGTTGTTGCCGTTTGCGGCGGGTCCCGTCGTTTCGCTGTGGTTCGTCATGCGCAGACGATCTCGCGGATCTCGATGTTCCGTTTCGACCTGTGGATAAGTCCGATCAGGGCCACGACAACGCCGTCCTGTCATCCACAGCCGGGCCACTGCGACGCCCCGCTGTCGGAGGCGTCGTGTTGTATGGGGGCATGACGCACACGAGCAAGACGGAGTTGCGCGAGGCTGCCGACGGGATCCTCGTCCGGCTCGTCGGGGACAGCACCGGATCGGCACGGCTGCGCGAGGACCAGTGGCGGGCGATCGAGGCGCTGGTCGCCGACAAGCGCCGGGCCCTGGTCGTGCAGCGCACGGGATGGGGCAAGTCCGCGGTGTATTTCGTGGCGACGGCCCTGCTGCGCGAGCGCGGCGCCGGGCCGACCGTGATCGTCTCTCCGCTGCTCGCCCTCATGCGCAACCAGGTCGAGGCCGCCGCCCGTGCCGGAATCCACGCCCGGACCATCAACTCCTCCAATCCCGAGGAGTGGGAGACCATCCGCGCCGAGGTCGCCGCGGGCACCGTTGACGTGTTGCTCGTGAGCCCGGAGCGACTCAACAACCCGGACTTCCGCGACAACGTCTTGCCCGAACTGTCTGCCGCCACCGGCCTACTCGTCGTCGACGAGGCCCATTGCATCTCCGACTGGGGCCACGACTTCCGCCCCGACTACCGACGGCTGCGCACCATGCTGACCGACCTCCCGCCCGGGGTGCCGGTGCTGGCCACCACCGCCACGGCCAATGCCCGGGTCACCGCGGACGTGGCGGAGCAGCTGGGCACCGGGACCGGGTCGGACGCACTGGTCCTGCGCGGTCCGCTCGACCGCGAGAGCCTGAGCCTCGGCGTGCTCCGACTGCCTGACGCGGCCCACCGTCTGGCCTGGCTTGCCGATCACCTGGAGGACCTGCCGGGCTCCGGCATCATCTACACCCTGACGGTGGCCGCCGCCGAAGAGATCACCACCTTCCTGCGGGAGTGCGGGCACACCGTCACCTCGTACACGGGAAAGACGGAGAACGCCGAGCGCCAGCAGGCGGAGGAAGCCCTCCTCGCGAACAAGGTCAAGGCGCTGGTGGCCACCTCCGCGCTCGGCATGGGGTTCGACAAGCCCGACCTCGGCTTCGTCGTGCACGTCGGCTCGCCCTCCTCCCCCATCGCCTACTACCAGCAGGTCGGCCGCGCCGGACGCGGTGTCGAGCACGCCGAGGTGCTGCTCCTGCCCGGCCGTGAGGACGAGGCGATCTGGTCCTACTTCGCCTCCGTCGCGTTCCCGCCCGAAGAAGCCGTACGACGCACTCTGGACGCCCTCGCCCGGGCGGACCGGCCGCTGTCGCTCCCCGCGCTCGAACCATTGGTGGAGCTCAACCGCACGCGCTTGGAGATCATGCTCAAGGTGCTGGACGTGGACGGCGCGGTCCACCGGGTCAAGGGCGGCTGGATCGCCACCGGAGAGCCCTGGTCGTACGACGCCGAGCGCTACGCCTGGGTCGCCAAGCAGCGCGCCACGGAACAGCAGGCCATGCGCGACTACGCCACCACCACAGGCTGCCGTATGGAGTTCCTGAGGCGGCAGTTGGACGACGAGGAAGCGGCTCCCTGCGGGCGCTGCGACAACTGCGCCGGGCCTCGCTTCACCGCCGACATCTCCGCTGCCGCCCTGGACACGGCGGGCGGCTCGCTCTCCCGCGCCGGTGTCGTGGTGGAGCCCCGCCGCATGTGGCCCACGGGCCTCCCGGCCATCGGCGTCGACCTGAAGGGCCGTATCCCACCCGGCGAGCAGGCCTTGCCGGGCCGGGCTCTCGGACGGCTGTCGGACATCGGCTGGGGCAACCGTCTCAGGCCGCTGCTCGCACCCGGGACACCGGACGCCCCCGCCCCCGACGACGTGGCGAACGCCGTCGTGACCGTGTTGGCCGACTGGGCCAAGTCGCCCGACGGCTGGGCCTCCGGGGCCCCGGACGCGCCGACCCGCCCTGTCGGCGTGGTCACCGTTCCCTCACGCAGCCGGCCACAGTTGGTGCACTCGCTGGGAAGCCGGATCTCCGCCGTCGGCCGCCTGCCGTTCCTTGGGTCCCTCGCTTACACGGACCACTCGGACGACCTCTCCCTGCCCCGCTCCAACAGCGCTCAGCGTCTGCGGGCCCTGCATGGGGCGCTCATCGTGCCGCCGCCTCTGCGGGAGGCGTTGGAGGAAGCCGCGGGTCCTGTACTGCTCGTCGACGACATGACCGAGACCGGCTGGACCCTCGCGGTCGCCGCCCGACTGCTGGTGCGGTCAGGGGCCCAGGGGGTGTTGCCTCTGGTGCTGGCCGTGCGTGGCTGAGCAGGCACCTGGGGCGACAACTCACCACGCGCGCGTACGGATCCGGGCCTCGGACCGCCGGGGCTGGGAGGTCCCGGGGGTCGCCCGGTAAAACACTGGGTAGGGATATAAGCCACCAACCACCCGATTCGGGTCTGTGGACCCAATTGCTCGTTGCCGCAACCAAGTTCGACAGGAAGAATTGAGGTCCGCTCCCCGCACGGCTTGTCCGTAGACCGGTAGGGCTCTGCTGCGGTGCGCGCTCCCCCGAATCCGACCCCGCCCGCCGTATGGGCGCGTAGCCGAAGGGAGGACCGTGACCTTCGGATTCGCTCCGTCCTCCGCGGCGTCCACGTCGTCAACCGACCTGTCCGCCGCATCCGCCAACCCTCTGGCCCGTCTGCTCGAACCCGCCGAGTGGGCCGAGGCCGGCATCCCACTGCTGCGCAACCCGCGCGAGGTCGTCAGCGGGCTGCACTCGCGACACCGCCCCAAACCGGCGACAGCGATCGTGGCGGTCCTCGATCCGGACGAACGGCTGCTGGCGAGCGCATCGTTCACACGCCGCCCGGCACCGGCCGACGGCTGGATGTTCCGGAACACGCTGCTGGCCCAGCTGCGCCGGGTGATCCCGCACGACCTGCGGCGCCGCACCCCGGTGCGCACCGCCGTGCTGCTCTACTGCCGTGAGGGTGACGCGCGTTGGACGGAGGAGGACGGGGCTTGGATGTGGGGTCTGCGTGACGCCTGCACCCTGCACGGGCTGCGCTGCGGGGCGTACATCACGCTGACGCGCGACGGGTGGCAGGTGCTCGGGGAGGGACGCGGCGGACGCCGACCGAACGCGGACTCGGCGCCTGAGCCCTTCGCCACGTCCGAGTCACCGCCCCTGCTCCCGCGCACCGGCGGCGCCGCCTCGGAGGTCCTGCGCCGCGCGGCGGCCCGCTAGCCGAGTCCGTCCCGATCGCCGTTCTAGGGCCGTACGTCCGTGACGTACGGCCCAAGCAATCGTGGCCGATCGAGCGCGCATGTTTCTGGACCCGGCATGGTGTTAAGTGCGAACCGGGCGTCTGCCGGGACGCGGGCACGCCGAAGGACTCGCCGTACAGGTGCCGCACGAGCGGCACCTTTACCCGCCGTCGGCGTCCCTACCGGAACCGGCTCAGACGCCGACGCCCAGTACCGAGTTGATCTGCTGCGGGTCGCCGCAGACGATCAGCAGGGCACCGGCCCGGGAGTGGGCCAGAGGCAGGCCCTCGGCGACAGCGGCGGCGGAGCCGCCGTTGACGGCGACCACGACCACCGGACGGGACGCGGCACGCGAGGCCACGGTGGCGTCCGCGTAGAACACGTCGTCACCGGCATCGTGTTGGGCCCAGTAGGCGGCCTCACCGAAGGACAGCTCATGGGTGGCCCACGGGTGCTGTTCGCCGGTGGTGATCACCAGCACTTCACCGGGGGCACGTCCCGAGTCCAGCAGGAGGTCTACGGCTTCCTCGGCAGCGTCGAGCGCACCGGCGGCCGAGGCCGGGATGAGCTGGATCTGCGGGGCCGCCGAAGCCGGGACCGGAGACGGGGCGGGGGTGGCAGGCGCGGCGGGGCCCGGCGCTGCAGTCTTGGCCACGGCCACATCGTGCGGCGTCCGCTGCACCGGCGGGGCGGGCCGCAGCGGGCCGGGACGACCGGGGCGCGGCGGAGCCACGGGGCGTGGACCGGGTACGGGACGGGGGGTCGGCGCGGTGCGGCCGCTGGCCGGAGTGGCGCGGGGACCCTGGGCACTCTCGTGAATCTGAGGCTCCTCGGGAATGAGAGGCATGGGCTGATGTTTATCAAACATTGGTGCGGCTCGCGTCAGCGGGTGGCACATCAGCGCGAGCGGAATCGTCAGAAATCGAAGCCGAGCTGGCCCTCGATCTCCGGAACGCTTCCGTCCGCCCAGCTGCGGGCCTTCTTGAGGTGCCGCCACTGAGGCAGCGCATCAAGATACGCCCACGACAGCCGGTGGTACGGGGTGGGGCCCCGAACCTCCAGCGCGGCCTTGTGCACGGGCGAGGGATACCCGGCGTTGGCCGCGAAACCGAAGTCTGCATGGTCGATACCCAGTTCGGCCATCATTTTGTCGCGCTGTACCTTGGCGATCACCGATGCCGCCGCGACCGCCACACAGGATCGGTCGCCCTTGATCACGGTCCGGACCTTCCAGGGCGTTCCGAGATAGTCGTGCTTCCCGTCGAGGATCACCGCGTCCGGGCGGACCGGGAGTGCCTCCAGGGCGCGCACGGCGGCGATCCGCAGGGCGGCCGTCATCCCCAGGGCATCGATTTCCTCGTGGCTGGCGTGCCCCAGGCCGTACGACGTCACCCACGTCCGCAGTTCCTCCGCGAGTTCGGTACGGCGTTTGACGCTGAGCAGCTTGGAGTCGGTGAGGCCTTGGGGCGGTCGGCGCAGTCCGGTGACCGCCGCGCAGACGGTGACAGGGCCGGCCCAGGCACCTCGCCCCACTTCGTCGACACCAGCGATGATCTTCGCTCCGGTCGTGGCACGAAGTGAGCGCTCGACAGTGTGAGTAGGTGGTTCGTACGGCATGGCGCCCTTAGCCTACGCCGCTCGGATCACCCTGCGACACCCCGGTTTCCTCGGAAGACGTCGAGACGTCCACGAAGAGTACTCACGGTCCGGTCGACCGCAGCAGCGGCAGCACGAAGTGATCGATCATCTCTTCGACATCCTGGTCATCCCATTCGCTACCGCGCATCTTGGAGCGATACATCATCATGGCGGGGATGGCATCGAAGACATAGTCGTTCGCCGCGTCAGGACGCACCTCTCCCCGCTCTATTCCGCGGGTGATGATCTCGCGAAGCAGCTGCACGCTCGGCTCCACGACGCCTTGGAAGATCACGGCATGAAAGCGCTCCGCCTGAGCTTGGTCGCATTCGTGAATGACGGAACGCAAGGCGAAGCCAGGGCGCGAGAACATCGCCTCGCGCGCCTGCCGGCACAGTTCGAGCAGGTCCTCGCGCACACCACCAAGGTCGGGGGCCTCTTCGAAACGCGGTAGTCCAGCCCTAAGGGCGTCCGCGACGAGGTCCTCCTTGGAGGGCCAGCGGCGATAGACCGCGGCCTTGCCGGTCTGGGCTCCGGCGGCGACGCCCTCCATCGTGAGGCCGTTCCAGCCGACCGTGCTGAGCTGTTCCAGCGCGGCGTCGAGGATCGCACGCTCCAGCACGGCGCCGCGCCGACGGAGGGCGGCCGTCCGAGCGGGAGCGGCCGTCCAGCGCGAGGTAACCATCTGAATGTCTCCAGCGAGGGAAGCGGGGATTTCGGGGAGGGACGGGACGCGCGGCCATACAGGGGGACGGGCCGCGCCAATAAACTTAAGTGAACGCTTGCGTTCACTACTGGGGACTCACTACCGTTGACGCGACAGTGAACGCATCCGTTCACTAACGCGCTTGTGGGGGACCCATAGTGACGACCTCTCAGTTGATCGAAAATCAGAAACCAGGTGCTGCCCGGCGGGAAGGGCGACCTGGCATCGCGCTCGCCGTCATCGCCGCCTGCCAGCTCATGGTGGTACTCGACGCGACGATTGTGAACATCGCGCTGCCGCACATTCAAGACGCTCTCAAGTTCAGCACCACCGACCTCACATGGGTCGTCAGCGCCTACACGCTCACCTTCGGCGGCCTGCTGCTCCTCGGTGGCCGCGCGGGTGACATCCTCGGGCGGCGCCGGGTCTTCATGACCGGCATCCTGCTGTTCACCTTCGCCTCTCTGCTCGGTGGTCTCGCCCAGGAGCCCTGGCAGCTGCTGGCCGCCCGTGTCCTGCAAGGGGTGGGGGGCGCGATCGCGTCGCCGACCTCGCTGGCGCTGATCACCACCACGTTCCCGGAGGGACCGGAGCGGAACCGGGCCTTCGGAGTCTTCGCCGCCGTCTCCGCGGGCGGCGGTGCCATAGGCCTGCTGGCGGGAGGCATGCTCACCGAGTGGCTGGACTGGCGATGGGTGCTCTTCGTCAACGTGCCGATCGGCGTGCTGATCGCCGTCCTCACCCCGCTGTACATCAGCGAGTCGCAGCGGCACAGCGGCCGCTTCGACATCGCGGGGGCCCTGACCTCCACGGGAGGCATGGCCCTGCTGGTCTACGGCTTCATCCGCGCCGCGGACGAGGGCTGGCGGGACAACCTGACCATCGGGTCCTTCGGCATCGCCGTGGTACTCCTGCTCGCCTTCGCGTTCATCGAGTCGCGCGCGAAGGAGCCGATCACCCCCCTGCGGATGTTCGCCGACCGCAACCGCTCGGGCACGTATGTGATCATGCTGAGTCTCGCTGCCGCGATGTTCGGCATGTTCTTCTACATCGTGCTCTTCGTCCAGAACGTCCTGGACTACACCCCGATCGAGGCCGGTCTCGCGTTCCTGCCCGTGACCGTCGTCATCGCCCTGGGCGCGGGACTGTCGCAGCGATTCCTGCCGGTGCTCGGCCCCAAGCCGTTCATGCTCGCCGGTTCCGCGCTCGCAGTGACCGGACTCGCCTGGCAGGCCCTCATCAGCTCCGACAGCTCCTACGTCGGCGGAGTTCTCGGCCCCATGCTGATCTTCGGCTTCGGCATGGGCCTGAACTTCGTGACGCTGACGATCACCGCGGTCTCCGGCGTCGCCCAGCATGAGGCCGGCGCGGCCTCCGGGCTGCTCAACACCACACAGCAGGTGGGCGGTTCGCTCGGCCTGTCCATCCTGACGACGGTGTTCGGGTCGGCCAGCAAGGGCGAGGCGGAGAAGCAGTTGCCGCACTTCATGGCCGACGGTTCGGCGGCGCAGAAGGCGGAGTTCGCCAAGACGCACCAGCTGCCCGCCCCGTGGGGACACGAGGTGCTCGCCCAGGGCATCTCGTCGGGCTTCGTGGCCGCCGCCTCGATGGCCGTACTGGCCCTGGCCACCGCCTGGTTGGTGATCAAGGTACGCAAGAGCGATCTGGAGGCGCTCGCGGGCACGGCGGGTCCGGGTCTCGGCTGACGGGACCTGGCTCGCGATGAGCCGCGGATGGCCGGACCGGGCCCGGGGGATCGACGGCGCGGGCGACGGTCCGGCCATCCGCACCAGAAGAGCCGCGCACACCAGGGCGAAGAGCCGCAACCATGCCATGGCCACACCACACCCCTCTCACGTGCCGCCTGCGCACCGGCCCATCCGTCGCACGGCAACTGTCCTGACAACGAGCCGATGGTTACGCAGAGTTCCCAGCATGCACGGAGAGTTTCGACCAGCGTGGACGTGGGCTCGCCATGGGCTCCTACTCCGACACCCGCAACCACTCCGGAAACGCCTCGGTCCGTTCCACCCACTCGGCGGGCGGCGCTCCGGCCTTCCCCGCGGCGATCACGCCACCCACGATGGCGCAGGTGGTGTCCACATCGCCGCCGACCTGTGCGGTCGTCCAGAACGCCTCCTGGTAATCCCCCAGTGACCGGGCGGCGGACCAGATCGCGAACGGCACGGTGTCGTGCGCCGTCGTACGGCGGCCGCAGCCCAGCACGGCCGCGACGGTGGAGGCGTCGCCGTAGTCGAGCATGTCGCGGGCTCGCCGCAGCCCCGCGCCGACGGCACTCTTCGGGACGAGCGCGATGACACCGTCCAAGAGCGCACCAGGACTGGGCGGGCCGCCAGGGTCGGCGGCCAGCGCGGCGGCCGCGGCGACGGCCATGGCGCCGACGACGGCCTCACGGTGCTGATGCGTGGGATACGCCGAGATCTCCGCCTGGTGGGTCGCCTGCTCCGGGTCGTCTGCGTAGAAGGCTCCGAGGGGCGGGATGCGCATCGCGGCGCCGTTGCCCCAGGAGCCCTGCCCGTTGAAGAGGGCCGCGGCGAGTTCACGCCAGTCGCCGCCCTCGCGGACCAGCCGCAGCAGTCGGTTGACGGCGGGGCCGTAGCCCCGGTCGAAATCGTGGTGTACGGCGAAGGAGTGCGCCAGGGCGTCCTGGTCGATGCGGTGGTGGGCGGCCAGGACGGCCACCACGGAGCAGGCCATCTCCGTGTCGTCCGTCCACTGCCACTCGCCGGGCGGCAGCTCGCGGTTCTTCAGCAGGGGGTAGTTCACCGGTACGAAGAACTGCGAGCCCAGGGCGTCCCCCACGGCAAGGCCACGCAGACTGGCGAGGGCACGGCTCAAGCGCCCGTCGGATGAGGAGTCAGCGGTCATCGGTCTGCCACTCTAATCGGTGATCCCGTACGGTTCCGGCTCTCGCCAGCGCTGGAAGGGCCGGTCAAGGGCGTACTTGCCGTCGTCCCCGAGAACGAGCATCCGCATCTCCGCGTTCCCCGGATTCGACAGCGACTCGAACTCGGCGACCGTCCAGTGGAACCAACGCATACAGAACAGCCGCATGGCGAGGCCGTGCGTCACGATCAGGACGTTCGGTGGATGGTCGGGCGCCTCGAAGCTGCGGAACAGGCTCTCCAGGAAGCCGCCGACCCGGTCGTACACGTCAGCCCCCGACTCGCCCTGGGCGAACCGGTAGAAGAAGTGCCCGTAGGCGTCGCGGTACGCCTTCTGGAGACGTACGTCGTCGCGGTCCTGCCAGTTTCCCCAGTCCTGCTCGCGGAGCCGGGGTTCCTCGCGTACCCGTATGAGCTCGGGGTCCAGATGGAAGGCGCGAAGGGTCTCGTGCGTTCGGCGGTACGGAGAGACGTACACACTTACCTGTTCACGGCCCAGCACCTCTCGCAGCCGCTTTCCGGTCTCCTCCGCCTGCCGCCAGCCCCGTTCGGTCAGGGCCAGAGCATGGTCGGGCTCGCGTTCGTACACGGTGTCATCAACATTGCCCGTTGACTCCCCGTGCCGGACAAGGACGATTCGCCGTGGTCGTGCCATGCCAAGACCCTAGATCGAGTGGGGGCGTATCGAGCACTCGTACGGGCTCCATACGGCGTAGGTCACATATTTCCCGCACCATCGGCCACTCAGAGACGCACGGATGGCGAGTCCGGATCTCAAACCGTCCAGGCCGGTTCGAGGTCCAGGATGTCACCCGTGAGCGCGGCGACATCGGCCTCGGTCTGGGCTCTCAGGGCGAGCCGTTCCACTCGTTCGGTGCGGTACTTGCCGTGCTCGGCGGCCGAGCGCCACATCGACAGCACCAGGAACTCGTTCCCGGGGGCCTCGCCGAACAGGCCGCGGATCATGCCGGGCGAGCCGGCCATCGCCGGATTCCAGACCTTCTCCTGCATGAGAGTGAAGTGCTCCGCGCGCTCCTCATGGACGCGGCAGTGGGCGAACCGCACCAGGTCGGCGTCGGTGAAGCGGGGCTCGAAGCCCGTCTTCACATCGAAGCGGTAGTCGAACAGCTTGACCTGGATGTCCTTGAACGTGCCTGACTGGGCAGCCGCGAGCCGGTCGTGGGAACGCGCCATGAAGGAGTCGTAGAAGGAACGGCTCTCCCAGAAGGAAAAAATGTGCGCCACACCCTGCCGCCCCCGGCTCCAGCCTCCGCCCTGTCCCCGAAACCCCGGCTCTCCCAGAAGCCCCGCCCACTTTCGCTGCCCCCGCTCGAAGCCGCGGCGGTCCACCACGGTGCAGCGAATCCACTTGACCAGCACCGCGCCATGGTAAGGCCACAGGGCGTGGCGCCGGTCACCCTCGGAGGCAGAGGTGCCCCACGAGTGACACACTCGCGTGGCAGGATGGACAACCGGTCTTGCCTGACCGGCAGTTCGGGCCGAGGACACAGGGGGAAGGGGAAATCCGGTGAGCGGCATCAACAAGGGGATCCGCAAGGTCGAGGTCGCGCTCAAGTGGGATCCGAGTCCGGCGGGGCAGCCGCCCACCGACCTGGACATCGTCGCCGCGACCTATGTGGCGGCCGATCCGTACGGTGATCCAGCCTATGTGGTGCACTTCGACAGCCGTTCCCCCGACGGCACCATCTATCTCAACCGGGACAGCAAGGACGGCAAGGGCTTCGGCTGGGACGAGGTCATGACCCTCGAACTCGACCGACTGGACGCCCGGTACACGCGCGTGGTCGTCGGCGCCGTCATCCAGCAGCGCTCCGCGCACCGCACCTTCGTCGGCGTGCTCAACCCGGGCCTGCGCATACGGGAGGGCTACACGGTCTTGGCCGAGGACGACTTCGGCGGCGTCCTCGGCGCCACGGCCGCGAGGATCGCGGCGTTCGAACGCCAGGAGGACGGCACCTGGGACTTCCACCCGGGGATCAGCGGTTTCGAGGACGACCCCGCGACCTTCACCCGGAGCATGGGCCGGGAGTAAGGCCTCAGCCGGCGGTCCAGCCCGGGACCGTCGGCAGCACTGTCTCGGCGACGCGGAACAAGGCGAGGTCATCGGGCACCACGTCGTCCTGGCGCCATATGGAGACCTCGTAGAAGCCGCCGCCGTCCTTGGTGTCCTTGGCGACCAGCAGGCTGCGGGCGATCCCGCCGGGACCGGTGTCGACCTTGCCTCCGCCGAGGTTGAACTTGAAGGCGATGGTCCGGTCCGAGTAAAGGACCGCCGGGTGCCCGCCTACAGTCCTGTTCTGGGCTGAACTCCCCAGGAAACCCGCCATCTCGGAAACCGGGATGTCGTCGTCGGACGTAGAGAGGTTCACCGTGTAGGTGGACAGCTGGACCTCCGCCTCGGGCGTGACGGTCTTGGTGCCGTCGGCCCAGTCGCCCACGCTCTCCTTGCCGCTGGCGGTCATCGCGTACTCGGTCGGCGTGCCGAGCAGTGTCGGCAGGTCCTCCCGGTTCAGCGCCGTGCACAACTGCACCCCTGAGACGGGCTTCGAGGGCCGGGCGTCGTCCGATGTGTGGCACTCGGCAGGTTCGGGGTCGCTGGACTTCTGCTGAAAGGTCCCTGACAACAAAAGAGCCATGAGACCTCCGACCACCACCAGTGCCGCTATGGCCTGGCCCCACTCGTTCGAGCCCTTCTCGGGCTCTCCCGCACTCACTGCGGCATCGGCGATCCGCTGCTCAGCCATGTCCCCGTGTCCCCCACCCTGCCGTCCGCGCCGGTCGTGCGCTGGGGGAGCCTAACGTGTGATCGTCCTGTGGAGAAACGGAAAAGCGGAGGGCGGTGCAGTCGACGTCCGACTGCACCGCCCTGGACGGCCTAACTCACATCAGCTGCAACCGCTGGTCGAGCCGCAGCCCTCGCAGATGTAGCAGGAACCGGCCCGCTGCATCTTCGTACCGCAGGAGAAGCACAGCGGGGCGTCGGCCTGGATGCCCAGCTGCATCTCCACCAACTCGGCGCTGGTGTGGGCCTGCTGCGGGGCGGGCTTGGCCGCCTCGACCTCGGCCTTCGGCGTGACGACTGCCTTCAGCTCCTGGGTGCGCGGCGCCGACTGGGCCAGACCCTCGACGTCGACCTCCTCCTCGGTCGGCTCGTAGGAGCCGGTCTCGAGGTGGCGCTGACGCTCCTCGGCGGAGTGGATGCCGAGCGCGGAGCGGGTCTCGAAGGGCAGGAAGTCGAGCGCCAGGCGGCGGAAGATGTAGTCGACGATCGACTGCGCCATCCGCACGTCCGGGTCGTCCGTCATGCCGGCCGGCTCGAAGCGCATGTTGGTGAACTTCGAGACGTACGTCTCCAGCGGCACGCCGTACTGGAGGCCGACGGAGACCGCGATGGAGAAGGCATCCATCATGCCCGCGAGGGTGGAGCCCTGCTTGGACATCTTCAGGAAGACCTCGCCGAGACCGTCGTCCGGGTAGGAGTTGGCGGTCATGTAGCCCTCGGCGCCGCCGACCGTGAAGGACGTCGTGATGCCGGGACGGCCCTTCGGGAGGCGCTTGCGGACCGGACGGTACTCGATGACCTTCTCGACCGTCTCGCGGATGGTCGCCTCTGCCTTCTCCGTGACCTCGGTCTTCTCCTTCTCCTTGGTCTTGGCGGAGAGGGGCTGGCCGACCTTGCAGTTGTCGCGGTAGATGGCGAGCGCCTTGACGCCCATCTTCCAGGCCTCGAAGTAGACCTCTTCGACGTCCTCGACGGTCGCCGACTCAGGCAGGTTGACCGTCTTGGAGAGCGCACCGGAGATCCAGGGCTGGATCGCGGCCATCATACGGACGTGGCCCATCGCGGAGATGGAACGCTCGCCCATGGCGCAGTCGAACACCTCGTAGTGCTCGTGCTTGAGCCCAGGGGCGTCGATCACATTGCCGTTCTCGGCGATGTGGGCGACGATCGCCTCGATCTGCTCCTCCTGGTAGCCCAGGCGGCGCAGGGCCTGCGGGACCGTGCCGTTGACGATCTGCATCGAACCGCCGCCGACCAGCTTCTTGAACTTGACCAGCGCGAGGTCGGGCTCAAGGCCGGTGGTGTCGCAGGACATCGCGAGACCGATGGTGCCGGTCGGGGCGATGACGGACGCCTGGGCGTTACGGAAACCGTTCTTCTCGCCGATGCGCAGCACGTCCTGCCAGGCCTCCGTGGCGGCGGCCCAGATCGGCGAGTCGAGGTCGTCCATGCGGACGGCCTTGCCGTTCTCGTCGGAGTGCTGCTTCATGACCCGCAGGTGCGGCTGGGCGTTGCGGGCGTAGCCGTCGTACGGGCCGACGACTGCGGCGAGTTCGGCGGAACGCCTGTACGAGGTGCCGGTCATCAGAGAGGTGATGGACCCGGCGAGGGCGCGGCCGCCGTCGGAGTCGTACGCGTGGCCGGTCGCCATCAGCAGGGCGCCGAGGTTGGCGTAACCGATGCCGAGCTGGCGGAACGCGCGCGTGTTCTCACCGATCTTCTGCGTCGGGAAGTCAGCGAAGCAGATGGAGATGTCCATCGCGGTGATGACGAGCTCGACGACCTTGGCGAAGCGCTCGGCCTCGAAGGACTGGTTGCCCTTGCCGTCGTCCTTCAGGAACTTCATGAGGTTCAGCGAGGCGAGGTTGCAGGACGTGTTGTCCAGGTGCATGTACTCGCTGCAGGGGTTCGAGCCGTTGATACGGCCGGACTCCGGGCAGGTGTGCCAGTAGTTGATGGTGTCGTCGTACTGGATGCCCGGGTCGGCACAGGCCCACGCGGCCTCAGCCATCTTGCGGAACAGCGCCTTGGCCTCGACCTCTTCGATGACCTCGCCGGTCATACGGGACGTCAGGCCGAACTTGCCGCCCGTCTCGACGGCCTTCATGAACGTGTCGTTCACGCGGACCGAGTTGTTGGCGTTCTGGTACTGGACGGACGTGATGTCGTCGCCGCCCAGGTCCATGTCGAAGCCCGCGTCGCGCAGGGCGCGGATCTTCTCCTCCTCCTTCACCTTGGTCTCGATGAAGTCCTCGATGTCGGGGTGGTCGACGTCGAGGATGACCATCTTGGCGGCGCGGCGCGTGGCGCCACCCGACTTGATCGTTCCTGCGGAGGCGTCGGCACCGCGCATGAAGGAGACGGGACCCGAGGCGTTGCCGCCCGAGGACAGCAGCTCCTTGGAGGAGCGAATGCGGGAGAGGTTCAGGCCGGCACCGGAGCCGCCCTTGAAGATCATGCCCTCTTCCTTGTACCAGTCGAGGATCGACTCCATGGAGTCGTCGACGGACAGGATGAAGCAGGCGGAGACCTGCTGCGGCTGGGGCGTGCCGACGTTGAACCACACGGGGCTGTTGAAGCTGAAGATCTGGTGCAGGAGGGCGTACGCCAGCTCGTGCTCGAAGATCTCCGCGTCGGCGGGCGAGGCGAAGTACTTGTAGTCCTCGCCGGCCTTCCGGTAGGTCTTCACGATGCGGTCGATGAGCTGCTTGAGGCTCACCTCGCGCTGGGGGGTGCCGACGGCACCGCGGAAGTACTTGCTGGTGACGATGTTGACCGCGTTCACCGACCAGAAGTCGGGAAACTCGACGCCACGCTGCTCGAAGTTGACCGAGCCGTCGCGCCAGTTGGTCATGACGACGTCACGAAGCGCCCATTCCACCTCGTCGTACGGATGCACGCCGGGGGTGGTGTGGATGCGCTCGATGCGCAGGCCCTTGTTCGCAGTCGCCTTGGTGCCCTTGGCGCGGGAACTCCGTGCCGGACCGCTCGCCGTCTCTGTCATGCCGCCTCCCTGTACGGGCGAAAACGCCCTGAAGTGCCCCGTTGTTCCCGTGGCACGGTGTTCTGTCTGGTATTGCGGGCACCCACTCACTACCGCCCGCAACAGGTCCTAGTTCGCCGCCGTCCGGCCGAACCGGGGTTCTGGCCCGGCCCGGCCCGCCGATCAGTCGGCGGCGCGGGCGGGCTCGGGGACTTGAGCAGTCTCTCCGGGCCCGCGATCGTCTTCCTGGCTCCCCGAGACGGCCTCGTCGCCGCCCCCACCCTCTCCGCGGTCCTCGTCGTCCGCGGCGGGGGGTCCCGTGTCTTCCCTCAGTTCCGCGATCGCGGCCTCGAAGTCCTCGAGCGAGTCGAACGCCCGGTAGACGGAGGCGAATCGCAGATACGCGACGAGATCGAGCTCCTGCAACGGGCCGAGTATGGCCAGCCCCACGTCATGGGTGGTCAGCTCGGCGCTTCCGGTGGCCCGCACCGCCTCCTCGACCCGTTGGCCGAGCTGGGCGAGCGCGTCCTCGGTGACAGGCCTCCCCTGGCATGCCTTGCGCACACCGTTGATGACCTTGGTACGACTGAAAGGCTCGGTGACTCCGGACCGCTTGACCACCATCAGCGAGCACGTCTCCACGGTCGTGAAACGACGGGAGCAGTCCGGACACTGGCGGCGCCTGCGGATCGACGTGCCGTCGTCGGTCGTACGACTGTCGACGACGCGGCTGTCGGGGTGCCTGCAGAAGGGGCAGTGCATGAATTCCCAACCCTCCTCACAGCAGACTCAATAGCCTCGCTGAGCCCCATGGGCCCCTCGAAGCAGCCCCCAGCATAGGCGATCGCAGCGGGCGTGGAGACCCGGGGGACCACAACTTCTGGGCTGCTGCAGCAATCCAAGCACTACATGTAGGGATTGGCACGGCCTACACGCCGTACACGGATGTCGCGCCCGTATTGGCATGTGCCATACGACCGTCCCGGCGCCCGGCGAACACGCCGCACAGGCGTATCGCTGCGGCGCATGCGGAGATAGCGTGGGCGCCGCAAGGAGGGGACGTGGGATTCCCGCAGAGATGAGAGCCGGTACCCGGCCCGCAGGGCACCGGATGGCACACTGGGGCAACGACTCGCGAGGTCGCCGTCCGGCGGTGAAGAGTACAGCAATGGGCCCTTTTGTTCGGCAGGCGGCGCGTTAGCCATACACCCAGACACACGATCGCGTCAGGCGCTTCGCGATTTTTCACTCGAACGTGTGTTTGGCGCAACCTTTCGAAAGCAACTACCGTTGTCCAGCAGGGAGACCATCGAGAGGGGCCGACGTGACCACGACCGCAGACAGTGCCACCATCACTGCCCAGGACCGTTCCCAGGGCCGACTCGAGCCGGTGCATGCGATGAACGAAGCCGTGAATCCCGAGGGGCACAAGCGCTCCCTACCGGGCCGACCTCCGGGCATCCGTGCGGACAGCTCGGGGCTCACCGACCGGCAGCGCCGGGTGATCGAGGTCATCAGGGACTCCGTCCAGCGGCGCGGCTACCCGCCGTCGATGCGGGAGATCGGCCAGGCGGTCGGCCTGTCCAGCACCTCGTCCGTGGCACATCAGCTGATGGCACTGGAGCGCAAGGGCTTCCTGCGCCGTGACCCGCACCGCCCGCGCGCGTACGAGGTGCGCGGCTCGGACCAGGGCGCCTCGGTGCAGCCCACGGACACCGCGGGCAAGCCGGCCGCGTCCTACGTCCCGCTGGTCGGCCGGATCGCCGCCGGTGGCCCGATCCTCGCCGAGGAATCCGTCGAGGACGTGTTCCCCCTCCCCCGCCAGCTCGTCGGCGACGGCGAGCTGTTCGTGCTGAAGGTCGTCGGCGACTCGATGATCGAGGCCGCGATCTGCGACGGCGACTGGGTCACCGTGCGCCGTCAGCCCGTCGCCGAGAACGGCGACATCGTGGCCGCGATGCTCGACGGCGAGGCCACCGTCAAGCGCTTCAAGCGCGAGGACGGCCATGTCTGGCTGCTCCCCCACAACTCCGCGTACGAGCCGATCCCGGGCGACGACGCGACCATCCTCGGCAAGGTAGTCGCGGTTCTGCGGCGCGTCTGAGCGCCGCGGCCGGCCTCGCCGACCCGACCGGGCCCCGGAACCCCTGCGCCGGTTCCGGGGCCCTGTGCTGTCCGGCCCCGGTGAAGGGTCGCTCGCTATCGCCGTGGTCTGACCCGGAAACGGGTCAAGATCACGTTGTTGACCAGGGCGGTGCGGATGCCGTCGTCGGTGAACAGGGCCTTGTAGTTGTCGATTCCGGCGAAGCCGTC
>NZ_JBEXGM010000060.1:0-23215 GCF_040607335.1 Streptomyces sp. NPDC005303
GCCCGGCGGCCGGGCCGCGGCCCGGGCGGCGGCCCGCTCCCAGGGCGGCAGGGGATCGCGTCGCCGGGCCCGTCCGGTGCCGCGCGGCAGGCGGGTACTGAGGATCATCGGGATGTGTCTCGCGATCCTCGTCCTGGGCACGGCCGGGGCCGGCTGGTGGTTCTACCAGCATCTCAACGGCAACATCAACAGTGTCGCGCTGAACGGCAAGGGGGGTACGGAGAAGGCCGACGCCTTCGGCCGTACCCCGATCAACATCCTGGTCATGGGCTCGGACGGCCGGACCAGCAAGGCGGACTGCAAGCTGGGCGGCGGCTGCTCCCAGACCGGAGTGCAGAGCGGAAACGGCAACGCGGACGTGCAGATGGTGGTGCACATATCCGCCGACCGCTCCAACGCCACCGTCATGAGCATCCCCCGCGACACCATGGTCGACATCCCGGCCTGCAAGGACAGCGAGAGCGGCCAGTCCACGTCCGGCTACTACGGCCAGATAAACAGCGCGCTGCGGTACGGGCCCGCCTGCCAGGTCGCCACCATCCATCAGCTCACCGGCATCCCCATCGACCACTTCGTCAAGCTCGACTTCTCCGGCGTGGTCAAGATGTCCGACGCGGTCGGCGGGGTCTCCGTGTGCGTCGACAGCAACGTGTACGACACCTACTCGCACCTGAAACTGTCGAAGGGCGACCACACCCTCAAGGGCGAGGCGGCCCTCGAGTTCGTCCGCTCCCGGCACGGCTTCGGGAACGGCGGCGACATCGGTCGTACGGTCTCCCAGCACATCTTCCTCAGTGCGATGATCCGGAAGTTCAAGAGCGCGGGCACGCTCACCGACCCCACCGCGGTCTACGCCTTGGCCGATGCCGCGACCAAGGCGCTGACCGTGGACGACGGCCTCGGCAGCGTGAAGAAGCTGATCGGGCTCGCCGACGACGTGAACAAGGTCCCCACCAAGCGGATGACCTTCACCACCATGCAGACCGCCGTCGACCCGAACGACACCAACCGGGTGGTGGTGGGCGCGGGTGCCAAGGCCCTCTTCACCAGCATCGCCGGCGACCAGTCCCTGAGCACCGGCTCCGGCAAGAAGTCCTCGGCGGCCTCCGCGACGGCCACGGCCTCGGCGGTGCCCGCCTCCCGGATCGCCGTGACCGTCGAGAACGGCACCGAGATCACCGGCCGCGCCTCCGATGTGGCGAACGCGCTCACCGGTCAGGGCTTCAGCTCAGCCACGACCACGGCCAACGCGCCGAGCCAGGCGACAACCACCAGCCTCACCTACGGCACCGGCCAGAAGGCCGAGGCCCAGACCGTCGCCAAGGCGCTCGGACTGCGCACCTCGCACCTGAAGGAGGGCACCGGCAGCGGCCTGACCCTGGTGATCGGCAGCGACTGGACGAGTGGCACCACATTCCCGGGCGGCTCGTCCTCGGCGGCGCCCGCCGACGCGAAGGCCGCGGTGTCCAACGCCAACGCCCAGACCGCCGACGAGGCCAAGAAATGCGCCCAGGTCAGCACCTTCAAGACGGTCTCTCTCAACGGGGTCCCGATGACACCGGCGCAGGCGTACGCGGCGGCCACCGACAAGAAGGACTCCGACGAGTGAGGCGGGGACCGCATCCGTGGTTGTACAGTTGCGCAAGCTGGCAACAATGAGCGCGGAGAAGGGATGTGCGGCATGCTGCGGAACGGACTGGAGCCCTGGCACCTGCTGATCGTGGCGATCATGATCATCGTGCTGTTCGGCTCGAAGAAGCTCCCTGAGGCCGCTCGTGGACTCGGCAAGTCGATGCGCATCCTCAAGAGCGAGGCCAAGGCCATGAAGGAGGACGGCGCCGCCCAGCGCGCCGCCACCCCGGCCGAGTCCGCGCCTGCCCAGTCCGCCCCGCAGGTCGCCCATTCCGCGCCCGCGGAGACCACGGCGGCGCAGCGGGCGGCCGAAACCGACCCGGCCCGCTGAACTCCCGTACGCCGGGCGGAGCGTGAGGGGCACCGGACGTGCCGCGACGGCTCCGCTCAGAGGCGGATGACGACGAGAGCGGTGTCGTCGGCGTTGCCGATGGGTGGGAGGAGCTCGGTCAGGAGCGCGTCGGCCAGTTCCTCGGGGGCGGCGTGGCGGTGGCGGATGAGCGCGTCGGTGAGACGGGCCAGGCCGGTGTCGATGTCCTCGGTGCGGCGCTCGATCAGACCGTCGGTGTAGAGGACGAGCGTGGCGCCCTCGTCGAAGGGCGCGGTGGCCTCCGGGCGGGTGGCGTGTTCGGGGCTGGCGCCGAGCGGCGGGTCGGTGGCCCGGTCCAGGAAGGACACCGTGCCGTCGGGGTGCAGCAGGGCGGGCGGGAGGTGGCCCGCGCTGCTGTAGGTGAGGGTGTGGTCGTCCCAGTCGATGAAGGCCGTCGCCGCTGTGGTCGACTCGGCGCCGTCCACGGAGCGGGCGTACAGCCCGAGGGCCTCCAGAGCCCGGGCAGGGCCGTCGGCGACGCGGGTGGCGGCGCTCAGTGCGCTGCGCAGCTGGCCCATGACGCAGGCGGCCGCCAGACCGTGGCCCACGACGTCACCGACGGCGACGGCGAGACGGTCGCCCGGCAGGTCGACGAGGTCGTACCAGTCACCGCACACATTGAGTGCGCCCACGGCGGGCCGGTAGCGGACGGCCGCCTGATGGTGGTCCAGAGGTCTGGGGGCGGGCAGCAGGGCCTCCTGAAGGGCCAGGGCGACCTCGCGTTCGCGGGCGTGGGCCTGGCGCAGGCGTTCGTTCACCTCCTGGAGTTCCCGGGCCCGGGTGTACAGCTCGGCCTCCAGGACGCGAGCCCGGCTGTCGCCGCCCGGTCCGCCACGGGCGCGAATGAGTTCGGTGACCTCCTCCACCCGGTGCACCAGCAGTGTCACCTTCCCGTCGGTGCCGAGGACGGGGGCGTTGACGGGGCTCCAGAAGTGTTCCTGCCAGTGGCCGGGCCGCTGGGGATCCTCGATGTCGTAGCGCACCACCGCCATCGTGTCGCGCTCGCCCGTGGCCACCGCGCGCAGCATCGACTCCCTTGTCTCCCGCATTCCGGCGGCGGCCGAGTCATGGGGGTTCTCGGGGAAGACGTCGAAGATGTAGCGGTCCAGCAGTTGCTCACGGGTGCGACCGGTGAGGCGTACGAAGTCGTCGTTGACGTCGACGTACACCAGTTCGGGTGTCAGCAGGGCCACCATGCCGGGCAGGTCCCGGAAGACCGCCGCGTAGTCGATCTGCGGTTTCCTCATGTGCAGCCTGCCTCGACACGAGCCATCATGATGTGATTTTCCACGATAGATGGGAACGGCTCGACGTCTCGACAGCTACGGTCGTCACGCGGCCGGTGAACGGCTTGGTTCGGATTCGTCGTGGGCGCGGCCCTCCGGCCGAGCGCCCGAGTCCCGGAAGGACCCACTCGTATGCGTTACGCAGTCCTCGGCACCGGCATCGTCGGCAGGACGATCGCCGGCAAGCTCGCCTCCCTCGGCTTCGACGTCGTCATCGGCACCCGCGATCCGGGAGCCACCCTCGCACGTACCGAGCCCGACGGCATGGGCAATCCGCCGTTCGCCCAGTGGCACGCCGACCACGGCCAGGTGCGTCTGGACACCTTCGAGGCGGCCGCTGCCTTCGGTGAGACGGTCGTCAACACCACCGCAGGCGAGCAGAGCCTCAACGCCCTCCAGGCGGCGGGCACCGCCAACCTGAGCGGCAAGGTCCTCATCGATGTCGCCAACCCGCTGGACTTCACCGCCGGCATGCCGCCGACGCTGGACCCGGTCAACACCGACAGCCTCGGCGAACGTATCCAGCGCGCGTTTCCCGAGGCCAAGGTCGTCAAGACCCTCAACACCATGAACTGTTTCGTCATGGTGGAACCGGCCCGGGTGGCGGGGGAGCACACCGTGTTCGTCAGCGGTGACGACACCGGCGCCAAGAAGGCTGTCACCGCGCTGCTGGGGTCCTTCGGCTGGCCCGAATCCAGCGTGATCGACCTGGGCGACATCACCTCCGCCCGCGGCGCGGAGATGCTCCTGCCGATCTGGCTGCGCCTGTTCGGCACGCTCGGCCACGGCGACTTCAACTTCCATGTCCAGGGGGCCCGGTCGGGCGGCTGAGCCCACCGTTCCGTACGAGACAGGAGGAGAGGGCATGCGCGAAGAGTCCATCGACCTGCGGGAGACCGTCCGCCGACGGTACGCCGCGGCAGCCGTCCAGGTCACCGAGGGCGGCGGTGCCTGCTGCGGGGCCGAGCCGGTCGAGGTCGACGAGAACTTCGGCTCGACCCTGTACGGCGCGGACGAGCGCGACACGCTGCCCGCCGAGGCCGTCGCCTCCTCCCTCGGCTGCGGAAACCCCACCGCCGTGGCCGAACTGCGCGAGGGCGAGCGGGTCCTCGACCTCGGCTCCGGCGGAGGCATCGACGTCCTGCTCTCCGCGCGCCGCGTGGGACCGACGGGCAAGGCGTACGGGCTGGACATGACCGAGGAGATGCTCGCCCTCGCCCTGGCCAACGCGGCGAAGGCGGGCGCCACCAACGTGGAGTTCCTCAAGGGCACCATCGAGGCGATCCCGCTGCCCGCGAAAACGGTCGACGTCGTGATCTCGAACTGTGTGATCAACCTGTCGGTCGACAAGTCCGCCGTTTTCGCGGAGACCTTCCGTGTCCTCAGGCCCGGCGGCCGCATCGGCGTCTCCGACGTCGTGGCCGACGACGCCCTCACCGCCGAACAGCGGACGGAACGCGGAGACCACGTGGGCTGCATCGCGGGAGCCCTGTCCTTCGCCGAGTACCGCGCGGGGCTGGCAGCCGCCGGTTTCACCGGCATCGAGATCGTCCCGACCCACCAGGTCGCCGACGGCATGCACTCCGCCATCGTCCGCGCCACCAAGCCCGCGGCCGGCCCGCACATCACCGTCGACCAGGCCAGGGGCCAGAACTAGACCGCACACCCGCGCGGAACCCGGACAGTCCCTCCCTCAGCCGGCCGCCGGACGCACCGAGTCCCGGATCACGAGCTGCGTGCTCAGCACCACGTGGTTGTCGGACGCGAACCCCACCTCGCGTTCCAGAGCGAGGCGTACGGCGGTACGGCCCAGTTCCTCGTACGGGACCCGGACCGTGGTCAGGGCCGGGGTCAGGTCGGCGGCGAACGGGACGTCGTCGAAGCCGACCACGGAGACCTCGCCCGGGACGCTCAGTCCGGCCTCGCGCAGGGCGGCCAGCGCCCCCAGCGCGACCACGTCGGACCCGGCGAACACCGCCGTGAACCCGACCCCCGTGCGCAGTGCCTCCCGGGTACGCAGATAACCCGACGCCCGGGTGTAGTCCCCGCTCGTGTCCAACTCCCCGGCGTACGGCGCGCCGTGGGCGCGCAGCGCGTCCCGGTAGCCAAGGCGCCGCTCCTCCGCGCTGCTGAAGCCCGGCGCACCAGTGAGGAACAGGACCCGCCGATGACCAGCCGCGAGCAGGTGCGCGGTGGCCTGGAAGGCGCCGCCGCGGTTGTCGTAGTCCACGACGGTCGCCGGCACACCCGCGGGCAGGGGCGGCCTGCCGCACAGCACCAGCCGGGACCCCGCGGAGTCCAGCGCCTTGGCGTATCCGGCCATACGACGGTGATAGGCGTCGTCCGTCACGGTGCCGCCGACCAGGAGGACCGCCGCCGCGTGCTGTTCCCGCATCAGCTGTACCAGGTCGTCCTCCCGCTTGATGTCGTCCTTGGTCGAACAGACCAGGCTGAGTCGGCCCCGGCGGCCGGCCTCCTCCTCCACGCCCGCCGCCACATGGGCGAGGGAGGGGCCGGTGATGTCACGAAGGACCAGGGCGACGGGCCCGGCGACCCGGCCGGAGAGCGCCTTGGCGTGGACGTTCACGACGTAGTGGAGGGATTCGACGGCGGCCATGACCCGCTCCCTGGTCTCCGCGGACACCGGGTAGTTGCCCGCCAGCGTCCGGGAAACGGTTGCTACGGAAACACCTGCCTTCGCGGCGACGTCGCGGATCGTGCTGGGCCTGTCGGCCGGCTTCCTCTTCCGCTTCGCCCTCTTCGCCTCCTGGGCGCCGGATGGCTCTTGCTCGTCCGTCACGGCTCCGACGTTACTGCACCGGCTCGCGCCGGTGAGCCCGACGGCCGGAAAGTACCTTGGGAGTGCAGCAAACGTTTACAGTGCGAAGAGCGTCCGCCCACCGTCCGCCGAGCCGGCCGGACAGCAGGTCAGCTCGGCTTCAGGACGACCGCCTGGCCACCCGCCGGGGCCATGGCCACGCTCAGTGTGCTCTCCGAGGTGACGGACCGGGAACTGACCACGACCGGGGTCTGGTACGGAGCCGCCCCGGGGACGCCGTCGGCGTACACGGTCGCCGTGTACGTTCCGCCGCCCAGGAACGACAGCGGGACCGACAGGGTCCGGGACGTCTCGTCGGTCATGGCGCCGAGGTACCAGGTGTCGCCGCTGCGACGGGCGACCGCCACGTACTCGCCGATCGACCCGGCCAGGGTCCGGCTCTCGTCCCAGGTCGTGGGGACGGAGTCGAACCACGGCAGTCCCGGCCAGTTCGCCGCGTTGGCGTACTTGGACGGCTTGTCGTACCAGAAGAGGAAGTTGAGCGGCTGGTAGTACACCGCGGCCATCGCCATCTGGTGGGCGTTGGTCGTCCTGTCCCGTGACTGGCCGTAGCAGATGGTGTAATCCATCGGGCCGCCGATGTTGCGGGCGAAGGGGAGCGTCACGTTGTGCGTGGCGGTCGGGAACTGCTCGTTGCCGCGAACGCCTTCCAGGCTGATCCAGTTGGGGTAGGTGCGCTCGTAACCGAACGGTCGTACGTCGTCGTGCATGTCGATCAGCAGGCGGTACCTGGCGGCCGTCCTCGCCCAGTCGGTGATCTGGTCGGTCATCGCCTGCGTGCCGTCGTTGATGAAGCCGAGCTTGATGCCCTGCACGCCCCAGCTCCGGTAGAGGCCGAAGAGGGAGTCCGCGTCGGTCAGCGCGAGCCGGTTGACGTAGAGGAAGACACCGACGCCCTTGCTCGTGGCGTACGAGATGACGGATGGGAGGTCGATGGCGGCGATCGGCCTGGTCGCGTCGGTGGTGGTGAACTCGGGGCCGTACCAGCCGGCGTCGTACTCGATGTACTGCAGGCCCCGGGCCGCGGCGAAGTCGACGCCGGCGAGGCCGGCGGCGGTGCTCAGTTCGCAGCGGAAGACCTTGCCCGGTTTGATCCAGGAGGTGTCGGTGAGGGCGTTGGGCGGGGCCAGGTTGAGTATCAGCTCGGCGTTGTCGACCAGTTCCGCGTGGGTGGAACCGATTACTATCGCGCGCCACGGCGTGGCGAAGGGGGTCGTGACCGTGCTGGTGGTCTCGACCGTGCCGGTTCCCCGCGCGGTGTGTTCCATCAGGAACGCGGAGAGGGTGCCCGGCTGCCCGTCGGTCGAACTGAGCATCAGGCGCGGGAAGTCGAGCCGGGCCGACTCGCAGACGCAGGCGATGAGCCCGTCCGTGAGGGTGGCGGTCAGTGGCAGGTCGGTGAGGGGACCGTTGTCCGTGCCGGAGGTGCCGGTGACGGGGATGGAGCCCGGCGGCACCGGCAGGTAGGCGTCCTCGTCGCGGGCGCTGTAGACGGTGGTGTCGTCCGGGAAGACGAACGTGGTCAGCTCGTCGGAAACGGTGGCGGTGCCCTCGTCGAGGAGGAGGTGGCGCAGGGCGACACCGGTCCTGTAGGCGCGGATCTGGACGCCGAAGCGCACCCCCGAGGCGCGGTCCCGTAGATTCCAGCGCTGCTCCTGGTAGTGGTCGGTGACGGTGGCGTTGCGGCCGTACACCGGGTTCCACGTGGTGCGGGCGGTCCCGTGCCGGTGGTGGGTCACCGTGACGTCGTTGCCGAGGACGGTCCCGTCGCCCAGTCGGAGACCCAGGGCGGAGGTGTCGACGACCGTCCTGCCGTGGTGGTGGACGGACCACCGGAGCGCTCCGTCCACCACCGACATCGTGATGGCGTTGCCGCCCATGCGCGCGGTCGCGCGGAGCGGACGCCCTGCCGCGGCGGCTCCGTCGGCGGCGTGGGCCGGCTGCGTGCTGGTCTGCGCCGCGGAGACAGCGACGGTGACGGCCGCCGCGCCCCTGAGCACCCCCCGACGCGACAACGCCCCCGGGGCGCCGGCTCTGTCCCGCGTGGGCTCTTCCCGGTCCTCTGTGGTTCCCATGGCGGGCGCTGCCTCTCCATTGAGTAGACGCTTGAGTAAACGTTTTCTATCTGAGGAATGTTGTACGGGGGTGACGAACCCGGGTCAAGACCTGCGGAGGGCGGAAGACTCGTGGGGCCCGTGCGGGAGGGTGGCCAGGGCCCCCGGGGGTGCCTAGATCTTCCGCATACGGACGGCGACGAAGAACGGTGTCTGGTGAGTCTTGAGGTAGCGGCTCTCGTCGACGCGGCGGGCGGCCTCCGTGGCCCGTGGCTCCACGAACCGCTCCAGGGCGAACCCGGCGTCCAGGAGTTCGCCCAGAAAGGTCTGCATCGTCATGCGGCGGTGGGAGTTGGTGGTGCCGCTGTCCCCGAACCGCGTCTCGACACGCTCCTCGTCGAAGTAGGAGCCGCCGTGCCAGACCCAGTCGGCGGTCGGGTGGACCGTGGAGACCAGCAGGATTCCGCCGGGACGCAGGACGCGGTGCAGTTCGGCCAGCAGTTGCCGACGGGCCTCCAGGTGATGGTGGACCAGGGCCATGACCACCAGGTCGAACGAGTCGTCGGGCAGGAAGCCGAGCGGTTCCTCCAGGTCGTGGTGGTGCAAGGTGACGGCGTCGTCGCCGACGCGATCCCGGGCATGGCGCAACAGCGTCGCGCTGCCCTCGACGCCGACCACTTCGGCCGCGCCCCGTGCCCGTAGTTCCGTGATGTAGTGCCCGGCGCCGCAGCCGACGTCCAGGACGCGCAGCCCGGTGACGTCACCGGCCAGGGCGAACATGGCGGGCCGATCGGTGTGGGCGTTGTAGGGGCCGTCGGTCGCGTTGTCGGCGAAGTAGTCGCCGAGGACGCCCTCGTAGGCCGTGTCGATGCGCATCTCGGCATGCTGCCAGCGGGGTCAGGTGGGGGCAATGGTCGTTGGCTGGGGGCGTGGTGCTTGGTCGGCTGTGGTGCTGTGTGGGTGCGGGCGCTGGCTCTGGGGACACCGTGGAGTGGCTCGTGGCTCCCTGGTGTGTGGGGGAGGTTGTCGGCGAGGGGGTTCTCGTGGGCGGTGTCGATGGGTGGGTCGGCGTGCCGTCAGCGGGGTCAGGCGGGGACAGCGGTCGTCGGTTGGGGGTCCCGGTCTCCGGCCGGCCGCAGTGCCGCGAGGGCCGCGAGTCCCGCCGTGACGCCGACGGTGAGGGCGGCCGGGACGCCTGTGCCGAGCGGCGAGAACATGTGCACGGGGCCCCATACGGCAGCGGTGTCGTCGATCGCCATGTGCAGGACCTGGCTCGCGAGCAGTCCCAGCACGGTCGCGCAGACCGCGCCCACCGCCATCGCCGGCGCGGTGGCCCGGGTGAGCAGGCCGGGCAGCAGGCGCAGTGACCACCACACCACGGTCAGCAGGAGGATGTCGGCGGCCCGGTACAGCAGCCACGGGCCGAGAGCCGTGCTCGCCGGCCCGGTCCAGGCGCCGAGCAAAAGCCACTGGCGCAGCAGGTCACCGGGCTCGGACAGCAGGCCCGCCCCGCTGAACGACGTCTGGATCCAGGCCGCCACCGACCGGTACGACAGAACCAGCAGCGACAGCGCGACCACCGCCGTTCCGACGCTCGCGGACAGGCGGGCGGCGCGCGGTGACACATCGCGCCGGGGCGGTGGGTCCGTGTCCTTGACGGTGACCCGCGCCACCAGCACCGTGAGCAGCGCGGTCACCAGGCCCGCGAACACCGCGACCGGCCCGCTCGACGCGATCACCCCCGCAAGCTGCGGCAGCACCCGGTAGCTGCCGCGCCCCCGGGACGCGATCAGCCAGGGCGCGGAGACCGTCACGGCCAAGGTCGCGGCCACCGGGCTCCAGGCCCACAGCGCGAGCAGCGTGCCCGGCGTACGGCCCTGCGCCGGCGGGATCCTGCGGAGCAGCAGCAGCGCGCCGGCCAGGAAGAACGCGAAGAGGGCCACGAACCTGATCTGCATCGCGGTGCCGTACAGATCGGCATACCGTGCGCTTCCGCCCAGGTCCGTGCCCGCGTCGGCGGAACCGTCGGACGGCAGGGCCACCGAGGAGTCGTACGACCAGGGCATGAGCCAGCGCCGGAGTTCGTTCACGGAGTCCACGTCGAACACGCTGGTGCTGCCGCGCAGTTGCAGCGCCTGCGCGCCGGCCCCCGCCCACCACAGCAACAGTGTGATCAGCAGGGCGCCGACCAGGGCCGGTATCACCGCGCGCCGATATGCCATGACTTCCCCCGCGTTGAGCCGTTGTCCGTGGCTGTCTCGAACAGATGAAGCGTAGGGCGTGATGATCGCGTGCGGCGCGAGTGGGTTCAGCCCTGGGACTCTCCCGCGCGGACCGGATCCACAAAGCGCCGCGGCAAGCGCGTGGCACCCGGAGTGCTCGCCTTCCGAGATACTCGCTTGCATGCTCCCGTCAGGCGGGTCAACGTCGCCTGACCGACGACGAAAGCAGAGAAGTTGACCACGCAGAGCCACCCCGTCGACCACGAACTCGTCCAGGCCGCCGCGGAGGTCGCCCGCACGCGTTGCCGAGGCGACAACCACACCATGGCGGCCGCGGCCCGTGCCCGGGACGGCCGGATCGTCACCGCCGTGAACGCCTACCACTTCACCGGAGGCCCCTGCGCCGAGCTGGTCCTCATCGGCGCGGCCGCCGCCCAGGGCGCCTACGACCTGGACACGATCGTCGCCGTGGGAGACCGCGACCGCGGCGTCGTTCCTCCGTGCGGCCGCTGCCGACAGGTTTTGCTCGACTACTTCCCCGACCTCAAGGTCATCGTCGGCACAGCCCCCCGCACCCGGACCGTGCGCATCACGGACCTGCTGCCCGAGAGCTACGTCTGGGCCGATCACCAGCTCGACGCCGAGTGAACAGACCGGCCGTATCGATGAGAGCGTGGCATGGTCATCCATCCGGCGGACAGCAGGTTGGGCAGCGGCTTCGCCGACCTGCCCAGGTGCCGGCGGCCGACCCGAAACAAGGAGCGACAACCATGCGGTACCGCACACTCGGCAGCTCGGACCTGAACGTCTCGGAGATCTCGCTCGGATCCTGGCTCACCTACTCCGGCGGTGTCGAGGCCGACGCGACCCGCGCCTGCACCGAGGCGGCGTTCGACGCGGGCATCAACTTCTTCGACACCGCCAACGCCTACGGCCGGGGGGCCTCGGAGACGGCCTGGGGCGAGATCCTGTCCGCTCACCCGCGTGACTCCTACATCCTGGCCACCAAGGTCTACTTCCCGATGTCCGACGACCCGGCGGACCGGGGTCTGTCCCCCGCGCACATCGCGCAGCAGATCGACGCCTCCCTCACGCGCCTGAGGACGGACCACGTCGACCTGTACCAGGCGCACCGTTTCGACTCCACCGTGCCGATCGAGGACACCGTCGAGGCGTTCCAGAAGGTCGTCGAGCAGGGCAAGGCCCGCTACATCGGCTTCAGTGAGTGGACCCCTGAACAGATCCAGGCGGCGATCGACCTCGCAGGACCCGACCTGTTCGTCTCCTCCCAGCCGCAGTACTCCATGCTGTGGCAGGCTCCCGAGGCCGAGGTGTTCGACCTCTGTGCCGCCAACGGCATCTCCCAGATCGTGTGGTCGCCGCTGGCCCAGGGCGTGCTCACCGGCAAGTACAAGCCGGGGCAGCCCGTGCCGGAAGGCAGCCGGTTCGCCTCCGCGGACATGGCGGTCTCGAAGGACCTGGTCTACAACGACGCCATCCTCGAAGCCGTCCAGCGCCTCGTCCCGATCGCCGAGGAGGCGGGGATGAGCATGCCCACCCTCGCGCTCGCCTGGGTCCTGCGCCGCAGCGAGGTCGCCTCCGCGATCACCGGCGCCTCCCGACCCGAGCAGGTCCACGCCAACGCCGCGGCCTCCGGCGTGGAACTCTCCGACGACCTGCTCACCGCGGTCGACCAGGCCCTCGGCGACGTCCCCGTCACCGAACCCACCCTCGCCCCCGCCGCCGAGGCAGGCATCAAGCACCGCTGAAGTCCTGCGGCTGACAGCTCCGGTGGGCCGGTCGGAAGGCACCCGGTCAGACGTCGGTATGCCGGGGGAAGGCTCGCCGAGGTCGGTGGGTGCCGGGGGACCGGGGTGGCGAGTGATGGGGTCCCGGTCTGTCGGCTGGTTGACGGGGTGGCGAGTGATGTGGTCCCGGTCTGTCGGCTGGTTGACGGGGTGGCGAGTGACGTGGTCCCGGTCCGTCGGCTGGGCGCACGCTCCAGTCGGGGAGTGTCGCGGTGCGGTCACCGACCGTGGCCCGCCGTCCGATCGACCGCCACCACGCCGGTGGGCCCCCCAAGTCGCCGCCGCCCAGGCCTGGTCGGAGCGTCTGACTCCACCTGAGCGGGGCGTGCTCGCCGTGCTGCCCAGGGGGAGACCAACACGGACATCGCCGCCCGCCCCGCCATGCCCGAGAGCACCGTCAAGGCCCACGTCAGCCGCGTCCTGACCGCCCTGGATGTCACCAACCGCGTCCAGGCGACCCTGCTGGCCCTGCTGGCCCTGCCGGCCCGCGACGCGGGGCTCCCGGCGACCGGCGGCGGTGGCTCCTTCGACGCCCAACCTCCCGCGGTGAGTCCGGCCGGGTGCGCGGTCCTGCGGGCGCCGTGTGATTGACGCCCCCGCGCCCTCTGCCTACCGTCGCCCCAACACGTCCGAACAGGCAGGCCGACGATGACAGACTCCCCGGGAACCACCGACTCCCTCGGATCCCCCGACCACAGATCCACCGCCCGGCAGCTCCAGGTGGAGACGCACGGGCTGGACGTGATCGGTGACGCCGAACGCAAAGGCACCCCGCGGACCCTGTTCTGGCCATGGTTCGGCGCCAACGTGTCCATTCTCGGTCTCAGTTACGGCTCCTTCGCGCTGGGCTTCGGGATCTCCTTCTGGCAGGCCCTGGTGGCCGGCGTGATCGGGATCGTCTTCTCGTTCCTGCTGTGCGGCTTCGTCGCGGTCGCCGGAAAGCGCGGCTCCGCGCCGACGATGGTGCTCAGCCGCGCCGCCTACGGGGTGCGCGGAAACCGCCTCCCGTCGGTGGTCTCCTGGGTGCTCACCGTCGGCTGGGAGACCGTGCTGTGCGCCCTCGCCACGCTGGCCACGGCGACCGTCTTCGGACGGCTGGGCTGGGGCGGCGGCACGGAGACCCAGGTGATCGCCCTGGTCGTGGTCGCGGGGCTCACCGTCGTCGGCGGGGTGATGGGCTTCGACCTCATCATGCGGCTGCAGACCGTGATCACCGTGGTGACGGGGGTACTGACCCCGGTGTACGTCGCTCTCGTCGCCGACCACATCCACTGGAGCACCGTCAGCGCCCTCCCGGCGGGCTCCGCCCAGGAGTTCATCGGCGCGCTGGTCTTCATGATGACCGGCTTCGGCCTCGGCTGGGTCAACGCCGCCGCCGACTACTCCCGCTATCTGCCCCGGACCTCGTCGAGCCGGGGCGTGGTCGGCTGGACCACCTTCGGCGCCTCCGTGGCCCCGCTGCTCCTGCTGGTCTTCGGACTGCTGCTGGCCGGATCGTCCACCACCCTGAACACGGCCGTCGCCGCCGACCCGATCGGCGCGCTCACCACCCTTCTGCCCACCTGGTTCCTCGTGCCCTTCGCCGTCGTCGCGGTCCTCGGCCTGGTCGGCGGCGCGGTCCTCGACATCTACTCCTCGGGCCTCGCCCTGCTCTCGGCGGGCCTCAGGATCCCGCGCCCGCTGGCGGCGCTCGTCGACGGCGTCCTGATGATCGCGGGCTCCGTCTACATCGTGTTCCTCGCCGACGACTTCCTCGGCCAGTTCATGGGCTTCCTCACCACGCTCGGCGTCCCGATCGCCGCCTGGTGCGGCATCATGCTCGCCGACGTCCTGCTGCGCCGCCGCGACTACGACGAGGCCGACCTCTACCGCCCGGGCGGCCGCTACGGCGACGCACCGCCCACCCCGCTGATCCTCACGGTCCTCGCCACCGCCCTCGGCTGGGGCCTGGTCACCAACTCGGCCGCGAGCTGGCTGGACTGGCAGGGCTATCTCCTCGGCCCGTTCGGTCTCGGCGGCAAGTCCGGGTCCTGGGCGTACGCCAACCTCGGCGTGCTGGCCGCGCTCGCCGTTGGTTTCCTCGGCACCCTGGCCCTCGGCCGCCGACGGGTCCGCGCACAGGAGGGCGTCGTATGACGGCGGGGTTGCTCGCCGTCATCGACATGCAGCGCGTCTTCGCCGAGCCCGACAGCCCCTGGGCCGGCCCTCGTTACGCCGAGGCCGCAGCAGGCATACGACGACTGCTGCCGGCCTTCGGCGACCGGGTCACCTTCACCCGCTTCGTCGCCCCCGACAAGCCCACCGGCGCCTGGCGGGCCTACTACGCGCGGTGGCCCTTCGCCCTCCAGCCGCCGGACGCCCCGCTGTGGCGCCTCACCGACGACTTCGCCGACCGGGCGCCGCACGTCATGGACGCGACCACATTCGGCAAGTGGACCCCCGAACTGGCCGCCCGTGTCGGCCCCGAGGGCCGTCTGGTCCTGGCCGGTGTCAGTACCGACTGCTGTGTCCTGTCCACCGCGCTCGCCGCCGCCGACGCGGGTGTCGAGACCCTGGTGGTGTCCGACGCCTGTGCCGGGGCCGACGACGCCTCGCACGCCAGGGCGCTGGACGTGATGGAGCTGTACGGGCCGCTGATCCGGGTCGTCACGGTGGACCAACTGATCGGAACCTGAAGGTACTTGGCGATATCGGGTCGGTACCGTGCGGCGCCCGGCCGTGTTGAGTCGCCGGTAGCGCATCACGGACGGACGGCCCCACATGTCAGGAGGCATCGTGACAGCGGTTCCCGCGCGGTGGAGGCACCCTTCACCCTCGCCGAGGACATCCGGCTCGCCCTGACGTTCCTCGACGCCGGACGCATGGCCTGGGACGTCCTCCAGGGCATCCTGTTCCGCACGGCCGGATCCCGCCATGCGCGCGAGGGCGAAATGGATGCAGCACTGCTTCCGGGACGCGGCCACGTACTGGACCTATGCCGGGCCCGGCATGTACGAGCCGCTCCTGCCGCGGGTCGGGTGCGAGACCCTCGGCCTGCCCTCGGAACACATCGCGCTGATTCCCTGACGTCCGAACGCATGCTCTCGGCACGCTCGGGTACGCGAGCAGCACCGCGCCCCCGGGCGATCATGCCCGTGGGTGGGACGCACGACCGCCGCTACCAGGGGATCTGCCATGGACACACCCGCCAATGACCATAACGCCACACCGGCTCAGCGGGCGCTGGACGCGCTGACGCAGAACACCGAGGACACGACGGCGCTGGACACGCTCGCGACCAGTGAGGTGCTCATTCCGGTGCCCGACGACGCCGCGGACGAGGACACGACCGTGGCGCTGCCCGTGCTGGAGCAGCAGGACGGCGCTCCCGTGGTGCCCGTGTTCACCTCGGAGACGGAGATGGCCGAACTGCTTCCGTTCGTCTCCCGCTACCGCCTCGTGCCGCTGGGTGCGCTCGCCGCGCAGTGGCCTGACGGCGACCTCTCGCTCTCGATCGACGCCAGCTCCACGCACCCGCTCACGCTCACGTCCGAGGGCGTACGCACCCTGCTGGCACGTCCGTAGGGCCGACCGTACGCCGACCCCGCATAACGGGGCCCGGCCATCACATGCGACGGAGGGGGAGCAGCCGGGCCCGCAGCGGGGCGCGACCTGCTCCCGCTACCGCCCAGGCTTCCGCATGCGAGAACAGGGATGAGCGGCGCCGACCCTGCTCATCCCCGGCGCGCTCTCCCTCACCCATGACCTTCGAGCATCTTCGCCAGCACCCCGCGCTGGAGCGGCAGTACCTCCGAGTGCAGGGCACGGCCCTTTTGGGTGAGTGACACCCACACGCCCCGGCGGTCCTCCACACACATGGACCGCTCCACCAGACCGTCCTTCTCCAGGCGGCCGATCAGGCGGGACAGTGCGCTCTGGCTCAGATGCACCCGGCCGGCGAGGTTCTGCACGCGGCACTGGTCGCCCTCGCGGGGCGACTCGGTGGCGAGGATGTCGAGCACCTCGAAATCGCTCGCGCCCAGCCCGTGCGGGTGCAGCACGCGGTCGATCTCGCACATCGTGCGCGCGTGCACCGACAGGATGTCCCGCCACCGCTCCTCGAGACCGGTCGCGACCGTGTTCACCGCCATACATGCACGGTAACACCGATCCGGTCATTGTTGCCTGTACAACTAGTGCGTATGCAAGTAAGTGTCAGGCCTGCGGATCCTGCGTGATCCCCACCAGGTTGCCGTCCGCGTCCTTGACGAAGGCGATCAGCTTGCCGCCGCCGACGTCCTGGACGTCCTGCAAGGTCTCCGCCCCGGCCGCGACCAGCGCCGCGAGCGTGGCGCGGATGTCGTCGACGTGCCAGTAGGGCACCGGGCCGGTCATCCCCCTGGCGTGTCCGTTCGGGTCGAGGCCGACGTCCTGCCCGGCGTCCTTGAAGCCGACGTAGTACGGCTCGTCCGCATACGGCTCCACGCCCAGCAGCGCGCCGAACAGGGCCTTCGCCGCGGCCAGGTCCTTGACGGGGTAGATGATCGTCTTGAGGCCGGCAGTCATGGTGTGCTCCTTCGTGTGGGTCACCGACTGTCTGTGTCGGTGGTTTCACGCTAGGCCGGGGAGGGGAGCCGCGCTTCTCCGATCCTGATCGAGTGAGCTCCTCAAGAGCGCACACCAGCGCGTGGATCGCTCCACACAGGGTCGGCGCGCCGACAACAGTGGTTCCCCGAGCCCTGACGCATCGATCAGGGGCCGCGAAAGCCCGATCCCCTCCCGCCCGGCCGTACGCCCGCGGTGCGGGCCACCCGGCCCCCGAGCCCCCGCTCAGGTCGACTCGCGCCGCACCAGCTCCGTGGGCAGGATGACCGCCGCCGGGTCCTCGCCGCCCAGCTGGGCCAGCAGCACCCGCACCATCTCGGCGCTGATGCGGTCGTAGGGCTGGCGGATCGTGGTGAGGGGCGGGGTCGCCTCCGTCGCCGCGATGGAGTCGTCGAAGCCGCCCACGGCCACGTCCTCGGGGACCCGTCGGCCGGCCCGGCGCAACGCCGTCAAGGCGCCGAGGGCCATCAGGTCGGAGGCGACGAACACGGCGTCCAGGTCGGGTGCCCGGGCCAGCAGCTGTTCGGCGCCCGCCTCTCCGGCGGCCCGGCTGTAGTCGCCGGAGACGACGAGCCGCTCGTCGATCTCGACACCCGCCTCCGTCAGCACCTCCTTGTAGCCGGCGAGCCGGTCGACGCCGCCGGGCGAGTCCAGCGGGCCGGTCACGATGCCGATCCGGCGGCGGCCGAGCGACAGCAGATGGCGCACCATGTCACGGGCGCCGTCGCGGTCGTCCGCGGCCACGTAACTCACCTTCGAGCCGGACCTCATGGGCTTGCCGCACTGGACGACGGGCACGCCCGCCTTGTGCAGCTCCTCGGCCACCGGGTCGGCGGAGTGGCTGGTCACCAGCAGGACGCCGTCGAGGTGGCCCGCGGTGATGAACCGCTTGATCCGGCGCCGCTCGTCATCGGTCCCGGCAAGCATCAGCAGCAGCGGGATGTCGTGCGCGGCCAGCGCCTGGGTGCAGCCGCGCAGCAGCACGTTGAAATTGGGGTCCTCGAAGAACCGCTCCTGGGGCTCCGTGAGCAGGAAGCCGACGGAGTCGGAGCGACCGGTGATCAGTGAGCGGGCGTGCCGGTTGACGACGTACCCCGTCTTGCGGATGGCGGCGTTGACCGCTTCGAGGGCGGGCGGGCTGACGTAGTGTCCGCCGTTGAGCACACGCGAGACGGTGCCTCGCGAGACCCCGGCCTCGCGGGCCACGTCGTGGATCGTCGGCGGTCTGCGCCGGGCCCCCGCATTGTTCATGGTCAAGACTCTAAGGCCCTTGAGGGCGGGGGAGAGGGCGCTCGTACGGCGGGATGGCGGTCGGGGGATGCGACCGGTCTGGGATCGTGCACAGAAATGCGTCAGGTAAGGCACTTGGCAAGGGTTACCTCTGTGCGGTTATCTTGGGCCGCACGCTTCTGGAGCCGTGTGTGCACGTTCCCAACCAATCGAAACGGGAGAGACCCATGCCGGAGACCACCCCCAGGGGCCTCACCAGGCTTGCCTTCGGCGGGGACTACAACCCGGAGCAGTGGCCCGAGAGCGTCTGGGACGAGGACGTTCGGCTGATGCGCGAGGCCGGGGTCACCATGGTCAGCGTAGGGATCTTCTCCTGGGCGCTCCTGGAACCGGAACCAGGCGTGTACGACTTCGGCTGGCTGGACCGGATCCTCGCCCTGCTGCACGAGAACGGCGTCCGCGTCGACCTCGGCACGCCCACGGTCGTCCCGCCCGCCTGGTTCTACCGCGCCCACCCCGACGCGCTGCCCGTGACGGCCGACGGCACCCGTCTCGCGTTCGGCTCCCGCGGCGCCATCTGCCACAGCAACAGCGCCTACCGCGCGACCGCCGCGAACATCACCACCCGGCTCGCCGAGCGCTACGCCGACCACCCGGCCCTCGCGATGTGGCATGTGCACAACGAGTACGGCGTCCCCGTCTCCGCCTGCTACTGCGACTCCTGCGCCGCCCACTTCCGCCGCTGGCTGTCGACGACGTACGGCGGCGTCGACGGCGTCAACGAGGCCTGGGGCACCGCCTTCTGGGGCCAGCATTACACGAGCCTGGAGCAGATCGACCCGCCGCGCACCGCGGCCACCGTCGGCAACCCCGGCCAGGCGCTGGACTACAAGCGGTTCGCCGACGCGACCATGCGCGAGAACTTCGTGATGGAGCGGGACATCCTGCACCGGCTCTCCCCGGGCGTCCCGGTCACCACCAACTTCATGACCGCGCTCAGCCAGTGCGACTCCGTCGACTACTGGGCCTGGGGCCGTGAGGTCGACATCGTCACCAACGACCACTACCTCATCACCGACGGCCGCCGCACCCACGTCAACCTCGCGATGGCCGCCGACCTCACCCGCTCGGTCGCGGGCGGCGCCCCCTGGATCCTGCTGGAGCACTCCACCTCGGGCGTCAACTGGCAGGCCCGCAACCCGGCCAAGGCCCCCGGCCAGATGGCCCGCAACTCCCTGGGACACGTGGCCCGCGGCTCCGAGGGAGCCATGTTCTTCCAGTGGCGCCAGTCCCGGCGCGGCGCCGAGAAGTTCCACTCGTCGATGGTCCCGCACGGCGGCACCGACACGCGCGTGTGGCGCGAGGTCGTCGAACTGGGCGCCTCCCTGGACTCGTTGAGCACGATCCGCGCCACCCGCACACAGGCGGACGTGGCCGTCCTGTGGGACTGGCACTCCTGGTAGGCGCAGGGCCTCGACTGGCGCCCCAGCGTGGACCACGACGCCCGCGAGCGCGCCGACGCCTTCTACGAGGCCCTCTACGACCGCCACCTCACGGTCGACTTCGCCCACCCGGAAGCCGACTTGTCGGCTTATCCCCTTGTCGTCGTCCCCGCCCTGTACCTGATGACGGAGGCCGCGGGGAACAACCTCAAGGCGTACGTGGAGAACGGCGGCACCCTCGTCGTGTCGTACTTCTCCGGCATCGTCGACGAACACGACGCCGTCCACGCGGGCGCACATCCGGGCGCGCTCAGGGACGTCCTCGGCCTGACCGTCGAGGAGTTCTCGCCGCTGCTGCCGGACCAGTCCGTCCGTGTCACCGGCCCCGACGGCTCCGAGCTCACCGGCGACGTGTGGACGGAGTTCGTGGTGCCGCTCGGCGCCGAGACCGTGTGGACGTACGCCGACGGCCTGGCCGCCGGTCACCCGGCCGTCACCCGGCACCGGCTCGGCGAGGGCACCGCCTGGTACGTCTCCACGCGTCTGGCCGCCCAGGGCCTCGACGCGCTGCTCGGCTGGGCCGCCGAGGACGCCCGACTCCCCGCGCGCGCCGACCTGCCCCATGACGTCGAGGTGGTCCGACGCAACGGAGAGTCCGGTTCCTACGTCTTCGTGATCAACCACACCGCGTCCGAGGTCAAGGTGCCCCTGGACGCGGCGGGCACCGAACTGCTGACCGGTGAACGTGCCTCGGGTCGCCTCGCCGTCCCGGCCGGCGCCGTCCGGGTCGTACGACTCGACGGCTGAACCGACTCCCCTCCGCCCGCGAGACCACGAGCCGCGGGCGGAGGGGCCCCATCTCGGCCGGTGAGGCCCGCCGGACCGGCGGGCCTCGCGCCTTCCCACCGCCGTGCGTGCCGAACGGCCCCTTGTCACAGAGGAGTTCCATCTCGGACAAGCTCGGCGACTCCGGGACAGGGCGGCTTCGACTGCGGGACAGTGGACAGACCAGAAGGAGGGGCGGAGGGGACGAGATGCTGAGGACTCCGGCCGACCAGAGACGCCTGGACATCCTGGAGTGGCTCAAGGACCCGGCCGCGCACTTCCCCGAGCAGCGGCACGGCGACCCGGCCGAGGACGGAGTCACCGCCGACGCCGTCGCGGGCAAGCTCGGCGTCCCCCGCTCGGTCGCGGAGACCCACCTCGGCCTCCTCGTGAACATCGGTCTGTTGCGCACCAGGAGGATCAGGTGGCGCACGTACTACCGTCGCGACGAGATGCGCATCGCCGAGGTGGCGCGCATGTTCGAGAAGGGCTGGTAGCGATCCGCACCGGAAGGGCAGGCACCCGATGGACCGTCCCACCGCACTGATTCCCCGCCATTACGTCGCGATCGGCGGCCGCGGCCCCGAGGACGTCGTCGCCGACGCCCGCGGCCGGGTTCTCACCGGAGTGGAGGACGGCCGCATCCTGCGCATCGACGGACTGACGCAGCCTCTCGCAGCCCGGGTCGAGGTGCTCGCCGAGACCGGCGGCAGGCCGCTCGGCCTCCAACTCCTCCCGGACGGCGCCCTGTTGGTGTGCGACGCGGAACGCGGACTGCTGGGCGTCGACCTCGCCGACGGCACCGTGCGCGTCGTCGCCGACGAGGTCGAGGGGGAGCGGCTGCGGTTCACCAGCAACGTGGTCGCGCTGTCCGACGGCAGCGTGTACTTCACCGTCTCCAGCCGCCGCTACCCCCTGGAGCAGTGGATCGGCGACATCGTCGAACACACCGGCACCGGCCGCCTGTTGCGCCTCGCGCCGGGCGACGACACCCCCGAAGTCCTCCTGGAGGGGCTGCAGTTCGCCAACGGCGTGGCCGCGAGCGGCGACGAGTCGTTCCTGGTCGTCGCCGAGACCGGGGCACGCCGGCTCACCCGCTACTGGCTCGACGGACCACTGGCCGGGCGCGCCGAGCATTTCGCCGAGAACCTCCCCGGCATGCCCGACAACATCTGGCGCGGCGGACCGGACGGCCCGGTCTGGGTCTCCCTCGCCGGACCCCGCGTACCCCCGCTCGACCTGCTGCACCGCGCGGCCCCGCCCGTGCGCAGGGCCGCCGCCCGCGTCGCCGTACACGCCCCCTACCGCCCCACGGGCAGCATCGGCGTCCTCGCCGTCGACGACACGGGCGAGGTCGTCCACCACCTCGCCCGCAACCGGTCCCGCTTCCGTATGGTCACCAGCGTCTGCGAGGCCTCCGGCCACCTGGTCCTCGGCAGCCTCCGGGAGCGCGGCATCGCGCTGTGCGAGCCGCCCGCCGCGAAGTGACCCCGGCGGCGACCCGGCGTTAGGCTGGTCCCCGGTCGCGATCACCCTCGCGGCACGGTGGTGGGGCCCGCCGTACCCGAACCGCTGCGGAGGCGCCGCCAACGGTCCCTACTTGCGATCGAGCGCGCCCGCAGGCCGGGCCCCGGCGAGTAGGAGAGACACGACCATGACAGCCCCGGAGCGCGTGCGAGCCCCCGCCGGGCCCGTACGCCAGTCCGTCTGGCAAGGGCAGGCACCCGTGGTCGTGGTGGTCGCGCTCGGCGGCGCCCTGGGCGCCACGGCCCGGTACGCGCTCTCCCTCCACTGGCCCACCCCGCCCGGCGGATTCCCCTGGGCGACCTTCTGGACCAACGTCGTCGGCTGTGCCGTCATCGGCGTGTTCATGGTCGTCATCACCGACGTGTGGGCCGCCCACCGCCTGGTCCGCCCCTTCTTCGGCACCGGAGTCCTCGGCGGCTTCACCACCTACTCGACCTACGCCGTCGACATCCAGAGACTACTCGACCACGGCCGCCCCGCCACCGGTCTGGCCTATCTCGCCGCGACCCTGCTCGCGGCCCTCACAGCGGTGTGGCTCGCGTCCACGGCGGCCCGCCGCGTGCTGAAGTGGAGGCAGCCATGACGCGCGTGCTGAAGTGGATTCGGCCATGACGCGCTTCCTGAAGTGGAGGCAGCCATGACGAGGCTGACCGGCAACGCCCTGCGTCTGACCGTCTACATCGGTGAGAACGACACCTGGCACCACAAGCCCCTCTATTCCGAGATCGTGCACCGCGCCCACGCCGCCGGGCTCGCCGGGGCCAGCGTCTTCCGCGGCATCGAGGGCTTCGGCGCCTCCTCCCTGATCCACACCTCCCGGCTGCTGTCCCTCAGCGAGGACCTGCCGGTGGCCGTCGTGATCATCGACACCGAGACACGCGTACGGGAGTTCCTGCCGCAGCTCGGCGAACTCGTCACCGAGGGCCTGGTGACCCTCGACGACTGCGAGGTCATCCGGTACGTCGGCCGTGACGACAACCAGGACATAGCGGACAGGAAGGGTAAGAAGTCGTTGTGAACTGGCTGCTGGTCGTCATGGGTGCCATGGTCGGCGCGCCACTCCGCTATCTCACCGACCGCGCGGTGCAGTCACGGCACGACTCGGTGTTCCCCTGGGGGACCTTCGCCGTCAACGTCACCGGCTGTCTGATCCTCGGCCTGCTCACCGGCGCCGTGGCCGCGGGGGCGGCCGGATCCCGCCTCCAACTCCTGCTGGGCACCGGCCTGTGCGGGGCCCTGACGACGTACTCGACCTTCTCCTACGAGACCCTGCGGCTCACCGAGACCGGGGCACGCTTCTACGCCGTGGCCAACGCGGTTGCGAGCGTGGTGGCCGGTCTCGGGGCGGCCTTCGTGGGGGCGGCGCTGGCGCGGGCCGTCTGGGCGTAGCCGAATC
>NZ_JBEXGM010000061.1:0-22848 GCF_040607335.1 Streptomyces sp. NPDC005303
CGCCGCCCAGATCGGCTCGAAGGTCGCCAAGGGCGAGATGAAGTGGGGCTGACCATGAGTGAGTTCGCCACCTCCACCGCGCCCGCCGACGTCGTCCGCCGCCAGTACCTGGCCTCGGCCGCCGGCGACCTGGACGCCCTGCGCGCCACCCTCGCCCCCGACGTGGAGTGGACCGAGATGGCCGGCTTCCCCCTGGCCGGCACCTACCGCACCCCCGACGGCGTCACGTCCAACGTCATGGAACAGCTCGGCAAGGACTGGGACGACTGGACCGCCCACGACGACACCTACGTCGTCGACGGCGAGAACGTCGTCGTCCTCGCCCGCTACACCGCGACCCACAAGGCCACCCGCAAAGCCATCGACGTCCGCGTCGCCCACCACTTCATCGTCCGCGCCGGACTCATCGTCCGCTTCGAACAGTTCGTCGACACCGCCCTGGTCCGCGACGCCACGACCGACTGAAGTCCGGTACGGCGGCACGTCACCAGAGCGCACATCGGTGGCGTGCCGCTCCGTCCTGCCGCCCGCCTGGCAAGATGGCCGGCATGGAACGTGTGCTTGGAATCGGCGGATACTTCCTCAGAGCCGCCGCCCCTGCGGCGCTGACCGCCTGGTACCGCGACTGCCTGGGCCTGGACGCCGACGAGAACGGCTTGTGGCGTCAGGAGGACGGGCCCACGGTCTTCGCGACCTTCCCGGCCGGCAGCGACTACTTCGGATCCCCCACCCAACAGACCATGCTCAACTTCCGGGTCCGCGACCTGGACGCGATGCTCGCGCAACTGCGTGCCTGCGGAGCGGACGTCGCCGAGGAGACACAGGACATGGCGGGGGTCGGCCGATTCGGCTGGGTCACCGACCCGGAGGGCCATCGCATCGAACTGTGGGAGCCCGCCTGACCGGCCCGAGCCCTGGCCCTCGACCGAGCAGCCTGCAACCGTTGCCGTGTCGAGCTACTCCTTTACTCCCGGTGCCGGGATGGTGCCCGTCCTCGCCAGTTCCCGGTACCACAGGGCGCTGTCCTTCAGGGTGCGGCGCTGGGTGCCGTAGTCGATGTGGACGATGCCGAAGCGCTTCGAATAGCCGTATCCCCACTCGAAGTTGTCCATCAGCGACCACACGAAGTAGCCGCGCAGATCGACGCCGGCACGAAGCGCCCGGTGGGCGGCGACGAAGTGCCGGTGGAGGTAGTCGACGCGCTCCGGGTCATGGACGGCGGGGCTGCCGTCGGGGCCGGTGGTGACCTGGTCCTCGAAGGCCGCTCCGTTCTCGGTGATCACCAGCGGCTGGTCCGGGAAACGGCTGTGCAGGTCCAGGAGGAGCTCTTCGAGTCCGTCGGGGTCGATGTTCCAGCCCATGGCGGTGTGCGGGCCCTCCTGGGCGACGAACTCGACCTGGGGCGAACCGGGCCAGGCCGAGCCGCCCATGTCCTTGTGGCCGTCGTTGTTCTGACGTGCCGTCGCCCCGTCCCACAGGCGAACCCTGGTGGTGGCGTAGTAGTTGACGCCGAGCAGGTCCAGGGGCTGGTGGATCAGGGCTAGGTCGCCGTCCTCGACGAACGACCAGTCCGTGACGGCCGCGGTGTCCTCCAGGAGGTCCTGCGGGTAGTGGCCGCGCAGCAGGGGCTCGGTGAAGGCGCGGTTGGCCAGCGCGTCGATCCGGCGTACGGCCTCCTCGGCGCCGTCTCCGTCACCGCGCAGGACATGGAAGTTGAGGGTGATGGAGTACTGCGGGTCGTTGGTGGTGACCTGCCTGAGTTGCTGGACCGCCAGCCCGTGGGCGAGGTTGAGGTGGTGGACCGCGGCCAGTGCCGCGGCGCCGTCCTTGCGGCCGGGGGCGTGGGCCCCGGCGCCGTAGCCGAGGTAGGCGGAGCACCACGGCTCGTTCAGCGTCGTCCAGATCGCCACCCGGTCGCCGAGGGCTTCGCCGACGAGACGGGCGTAGTCGGCGAAGGCGAAGGCGGTCGCGCGGTTCGTCCAGCCGCCCTCGTCCTCGAGGGCCTGCGGCAGGTCCCAGTGGTACAGGGTCGCGACGGGGGCGATGTCCCTCTGGAGCAGGCCGTCGACCAGCCGACTGTAGAAGTCCAGCCCCTTGGGGTTGATCGGGCCCCGGCCGGTGGGCTGGATGCGCGGCCAGGCGATGGAGAAGCGGTAGGCCTTCAGCCCCAGGGAGGCCATGAGGTCGAGGTCCTCGTCGAGGCGGTGGTAGTGGTCGGCGGCCACGTCACCGGTGTCGCCGTTCCACGTCTTGCCCGGCGTGTGGGAGTAGGTGTCCCAGATGGAGGGGCCGCGCCCGTCCTCGTCGGCGGCGCCCTCGATCTGGTAGGCGGCGGTCGCCGAGCCGAGGAGGAAGGTGGCGGGGAAGGACAGGGGCTGGGCTGTCGACATGCGGGTCACTTTCCGGTGATGACCAGGGGCTGAGGGGTGGTGTCCGTGAACCACGGTGATGTTAACGTTAACAAGCTGTCAAGACCCTCACCGGGACCAAACCCGCTCGGGGTTCGCAGCCGTGCTTCAGGAGTCCGCGCGGGGTGCGGCGGTGCTGCGCCGTACGACGAGTTCCGGCGTGAGCTTCTGCCGCTGTGCCGGCTCCCCGTCCACCCTGCGCACCAACAGCTCGATGGCGCTCCTGCCGAGGTGGGCGAAGTCCTGGCGGACCGTGGTCAGGGCGGGCACCAGGTATCCGGCGCCCTTCATGTCGTCGAAGCCGACGACCGACACGTCGTGCGGTACCTTCACGCCCCGTTCGGCGAAGGCGGCCAGCACGCCCATCGCCATCTGGTCGTTCCCCGCGAAGACCGCGGTGGGCAGGCCGCGCTCGGCGTCGCGGAGTTCGTGGGCCAGGCGGAACCCGCTCTCCGCGCTGAAATCGCCTTCCAGCAGGGCTCCTCGGGCTGCCGCGGCGGTGAGTTCTGCCTGCCAGCCGTCGAGGCGGGCCCGCGCGTCGAAGGTGCGCAGCGCACCCGTCAGGTGGGCGATGTCCCGGTGTCCGAGGTCGAGGAGGTGCCGGACCGCGAGCCGGGCACCGAGTGCCTGGTCGACCTCGACGAAGCTGAGCTCGGGGTCGGGCGCGTTGCCTGACATCACCACCGCCACCGGCACCCCGAGGGTGAGGCCGGACAACGCCTCCACCGTGCCGGGCCGGTCGGCGACGACCGCGATGGCCTCCACCGACTGGTCGGTGAGCCGCTGCACCGTCTCCATGAGGTCACCGATGGTGCTCTCGCCCTGCCGGCTGGCCAGGCTCACCCAGTAACCGGCCTGCTTGGCGGCCGTCTCCACCCCGAGCAGGATGCGCGGCAGCTCGAACAGTTCCGATCCGACGATCACCACGCCGATCGTCGAGGAACGACGGCTCTTGAGGGCCCTGGCGACGCTGTTGCGGCGGTATCCCAGCTTCTGGATCGCCGCCTCGACCCGAGTCCGGGTCTCCGGCCGGACCGACGGATGACCGTTGATGACACGGGAGACGGTGATGTGCGAGACGCCGGCCTCCCGGGCCACGTCCATCATGCCCGGCGGCCGGTCCATGTCACTCGTCCTCCGCCCTCGACCCCAGCAGGCGGCCTCACGCCCACCGCCGATACTGTCACAGGCACCGGGCCACCTTCTCGCCCCGGCCCGGCGCTCAGGAGGGGTACCGCGGTGTCCACTGGGCCTTCGTGATCGCCTCGCGCAGCTCGGCCTCCGTCGCCTCGGGGGCGACGCGGTCCTCGACGGCGGCCTGTGCCACCGTGAGCGCGATCTCGCGGGCCGCGTCCCGCATGCTCGCCAGCGGGGGCAGCAGCGGGGTGGCGCCGTCGGTGCCCGCCCGTACCGCGCAGTCCCCCACGGCCCGGGCCGCCGCCACCATCATGCGGTCGGTCACCCGGGTGGCCCGGCAGGCGGTGACCGCCAGGCCGACGGCCGGGAAGACGTAGACGTTGTTGGCCTGCGCCACCGGCACCTCGCGGCCGTCGACCTTCAGCGGCGGGAAGGGTGATCCGGCGGCGATCAGGGCCCTGCCGTCGGTCCAGCGGGCGAGGTCGGCCGGGTCGGCCTCGGCATTCGAGGTCGGGTTGGACAGGGGCAGGATCACCGGCCGGTCGCAGGAGTCGGCCATCGTGCGCACGATCTCCTCGGTGAACGCCCCGTGCGCCGTGGACAGCCCGATCAGCACCGTCGGTTTCACCGCGCCGACGACCCGGGCGAGGTCGGGCGCGTCCCCGCCCCACTGCCGAACCTCCGCCTCGTCGCGCGCGTAGACCCGCTGCTCCGGTGTGAGATCGGTTCGGGAATCCACCAGCAGACCGTCGATGTCGACGAACCAGAACCGGTCGGCCGCCTCCTCCTCGGACAGGCCCTCCTCCACGAGTGCGGTACGGATCATGTCGGCAACCCCGATCGCCGCCGATCCCGCGCCCAGGACCACGATCCGATGGTCCGTCAGGGATGCTCCGGCGACCTTCGTGGCGGTGGTCAGGGCGCCCAGCGCGACGGCCGCCGTGCCCTGGATGTCGTCGTTGAAGGTGAGCAGCCGGTCCTGGTAGCGGCCGAGGATGGGGCGGGCGTGGGCGGTCGCGAAGTCCTCCCACTGGAGCAGGGTGCCGGGGAGTTCGGCTTCCACGGCGGAGACGAAGGCCTCGATCATCTCGTCGTAGGCGTCCCCGGTGACGCGGTGCTGCCTGCGGCCGAGGTAGTGCTCGCCCGCGAGCAGTTGCTCGTTGTCGGTGCCGACGTCGAGGAGGATCGGCAGGGTGCGGGCCGGGTGGATGCCGCCGATGGCGGTGTAGAGGCTGAGTTTGCCGATCGGGATGCCCATACCGCCGACGCCCTGGTCGCCGAGGCCGAGGATGCGCTGGCCGTCGGTGACGACGATGACGTCGACCTCGCCGCCCGGCCGGTTGCGCAGGATCTCCCGGAAGCGGTGCCGGTCCTCGTACGTCAGGAACAGACCGCGCGGCCTGCGGTAGATCTCGCTGAAGCGGCGGCAGGCCTCGCCGACCGTCGGGGTGTAGACGACCGGCAGCATCTCTTCCAGGTGCCGCGTGAGCAGGCCGTAGAAGAGCACCTCGTTGGTGTCCTGGAGCTGACGCAGGTAGATGTGCCGGTTGAGCGGCTTGTCGTAGCCGAGGAACGCCTCGTACGCCCGGTCTGCCTGTTCGTCGAGGGTCTCGGTCGCCGGTGGCAGCAGCCCGTCCAGGCCGAGTTCGGCGCGCTCCTCGGCGCTGAAGGCGGTGCCCTTGTTGAGGAGGGGATCGGCGAGCAGGGCCGCTCCGCGGACCTGGGCGGGGCTGTGTGGTGCCATGACGTTCCTCGGGTCGACGGGTTTCAGACCAGCTACTCCTGTGCCCCGTCGACCGACATCCGAATCAGCCGCCCCGCACGGCCGTCCGGTGGCTCAGGCGTCGTCGGCCGTGTGCACCCGCCGCCCTTCGACGAAGGTCTCGAGGACCCGGGTGGCCGCGATCTCCTCGGCCTGGGCCGCGAACGGATCCCGGTCGAGTAGGACGAGGTCGGCCGACTTTCCGACGGCGATGCTGCCGGTGATGTCGTCGAGGTGGTTCACATAGGCGCTGCCCGCCGTGTACGCGGCGATGGCGGTGCCCAGGTCGAGGCGCTGCCCGGGCAGGAACTCCGGGGTGCCCTCGGGGGCGCCGGGGGCGATCCGGTTGACGGCGACATGGATGGCCTGGAACGGGTCGGGGCTGCTGACCGGCCAGTCGCTGCCGGCGGCCAGGGTGGCACCGGCCCGCAGCAGGTCGCCGAAGGGGTACTGGCGTGCCCCGCGTTCGTCGCCGAGGAACGGCAGGGTCAGTTCGTCCATCTGCGGTTCGTGGGCCGCCCACAGCATCTGGAGGTTGGCGCTCGCGCCCAGGGCGCGGAACCGGGGGATGTCGTGCGGGTGCACGACCTGTAGGTGCGCCAGGTGGTGCCGTGTGTCGCGCCGTCCGTTGGCCGTGCGGGCGGCCTCCACGGCGTCGAGGGCCTCGCGTACCGCGCGGTCGCCGAGCGCGTGGAAGTGGACCTGGAAGCCGGACGCGTCCAGCTCGGTGACGTACTTCCTCAGATCACCGGGCTCGACGAAGCTGATGCCACTGTTGTCCGAGGCACAGCCGCAGCCGGTCAGATAGGGGTCGAGCATCGCGGCGGTGTGGTTCTCCGCGATGCCGTCCTGCATGACCTTCACGGTGGTGGCGCGGAACCGGCCTCGGTTCAACTCCTCGCGGCGGGCGACGAGTTCGGGGATCTGTTCGGCGCCCCGTTCGCGGTCCCACCACAGGGCGCCGACGACCCGGGCGGTGAGCAGGCCCCGGTCGAGGGCCGCGAGATAGGAGGGCGCCGGGTCGGTCATGTTGGCGTACGCGCCGACGATGGCGTCCTGCCAGGCGGTGACGCCGTACGAGTGCAGCACGGCCTGCGCCCGGAGCAGGGCCGTGAGTTGTTCCTCCGGTGTGGGGTCGGGGACCAGCCTGCCCACGAGGTGGACGGCGCCCTCCTGGAGCATGCCGGTGGGGTTGCCGTCGGCGTCGCGTTCGATCCGGCCGTCGGCGGGGTCGGGCGTACGGGCGTCGATGCCCGCGCGTTGCAGGGCACGGCTGTTGACCCAGGCCCCGTGGTGGTCGCGGTTGGGCAGGAAGACGGGCCGGTCGGGGACGACGGCGTCGAGGGCGGTGGCGGTGGGCGCCCCGCCGGGGAACGCCTCCAGGGACCAGCCGCCCCCGGTGATCCACTCGGCGTCCGGGTGCTGGTCGGCGTAGGCCCTGATCCTGCGCAGGTACTCGGCCGGGTCGACGGTGTCGGCGAGGTGGCACAGGCCGAGTTCGAGGCCCGCGCCCTGCGGGTGGACATGGGCGTCCTGGAAGCCCGGGAGCAGCAACTTCCCGGCCAGGTCGACGACTTCGGTGCGCGGGCCGATCAGCTCGCGCACCTCGTCGTGGCCGACGGCGGCGATCCGCCCGTCGCGCACGGCCACGGAGGTGGCGCGGCTGCGGGCGGGATCGACGGTGTGCACGGGACCGCCGGTGAGGACGAGGTCCGCGGTGTGTGACATGTGAGTGAGCTCCAGAGACGGTCAGACGGCCGTACGGTCCATCGGCAGGGTCAGGGACTCGGCGTCGGTGCCGCGCCCCGTGGTGAAGTACGGCGAGTGCCTCACGTACTTGGCGACGGCGGCCATGCCGAGGCCGGCGAGGACGATCGCGGCGGGCAGCGAGAACATGAACCAGCCGTTGTCCGGGCTGAGTTCGAAGTGGTCGCTCATGGTCAGGTAGGAGTATCCGAGGTAGCCGCCGAGGCCGAGCAGGATCAGGCCGGACACGGCGGGCACGCCGATGGCGAGCAGCGCCTCGCGCGCGCCGTCGCGGCGCGCGGAGCGGAAGCGCACGGCGCAGGCGAGCGCGGTGAGGCCGTAGTAGAGGGCGACGATCAGGCCGATGGCGTTGACGGCGGCCAGCAGCATGTCGCTCAGCTTGGGGATCGCGACGGCCAGTACGGCGATCACGCCGGCCACGGCCATCACGACGACCGTGCCGGCGGCCGGGGTGCCGTAGCGCGGGTGGACGCGGGTCCACACCGGTCCCATCGTGCGGTCGCGGCTCATCGCGAACAGACCGCGTGCCGTGGGGATCAGAGTGGCCTGCACGGAGGCGACCGCGGAGAACATCAGCGCGACCAGGGGGAGGGTGGCCCAGGGTTCGGCGGCCAGTTTCTCGCCGAGGTACGGGAGGGCCTGGGGGCCGTTCCTGACGAGTTCCGCCAGGCTCATCTCCCGTTGGAAGGCGACCGAGGCGAAGAGGAACAGCCCGAGCATCGCGAAGAGGGCGATGAGGCCGCCGCGGGCCGCGTCGCCCGGGCTCTTGGTCTCCTCGTTGACGCTGAACGCCGCGTCCCAGCCCCAGAAGAAGAAGACCGCGAGGACCATGCCCTGGGCGAAGGTGGTGCCGCTGGAGATCTCGAAGGGGTTGAACCAGGACAAGGACACGGCGTGGTCGCCGGTGATCAGGGCCCAGCCGCAGAAGGCCAGCAGGACCGCGTACTCGAAGACCAGGAGGGCGAACTGGAAGCGGGTGGCGGACCGCACCCCGGTGACGGCCAGCGCGGTGAGGGCGAGGAGGATCACCAGGCCGACCGCCGTGGTCACGCCGGTGGACGTCGGATCGAGGGCGAGGCCGGCGACGCTGTGCAGACCCGCCTTGTTGGCGAAGGCCAGGACGACCGAGCCCATGATGGCGCTGGTGTAGGCGCAGAAGATGACCGAACCGACGAGGGTCACCCAGCCGGTCAGGAAGCCGGGCCAGGGGCCGAGGGACTTGCCGACCCAGACGTAGCCGTTGCCGCAGTTGGGCTCGGAGCGGTTCAGGCGGGCATAGGCGGTGGCGATGCCGAGGACCGGCAGGAAGGCCAGGAGCAGCAGTGCCGGGGCCTGCAGGCCCACGATGGTCGCGATCGTGCCCATGCCGATGGCGATGCTGGTGGTGGCCGCGGTGCTGGACGCGGCGATGGCCACGCCGTCGACGACGCCGAGGGAACGGCGCAGATCCGGGCTCGGTGCGCTCGGTGCGGAGGAGAGGGGCGGTCTGGACGACATGGAGGGCTCCTCGGGGACGGAGGACGAGGAAGAGGGGAAGAGCCGCGCGGTGAGGTGATGGAACCGCCGACGTCCACCTTGGGTCAACCCTGTTGACGTAAGGCGGACCGGGGTCGTTCACTGAGGGGCCCGAGGAGAGCCGCCCGACGGTGGCGGGCTCCCGGCGAGAGGAACCAGCCATGTCCAGTCGTGTCCCAGAGGAACGCCGACGCCGGCGGCCCACCCGCTCCGGAGTCCTGCTGTCCGAGGATCTGATCGTCGCGACCGCCCTGCGGCTGATCGGTGAGCACGGTTCCGAGGCGCTGAGCGTGCGCCGGCTCGGTGCGGCGCTGGGCTGTGACCCGACCGCCCTCTACCGCTACTTCCACGACACCGACGACCTGGTGCTCGCCATCGCGGACCGGATCATCGGCGACGCGATGGCGGGGTTCGTCCCCGGGGACGACTGGGTGGCCTCGCTGCGCGAGATGGCGCTGCGGGTGCGAGCCGGATACCTCGCCCACCCCCGGGCGGCCGCCCTCGCCGCGCACCGGGTGACCCGGCGCAGGAGCGAGATCCGGGCCGTGGACATGGGCATCGGCCTGCTGCTGTCCGCGGGCTTCGAGCCGGCCGCCGCCGCACGCCTGTACCTGGCCTTCATCGACACCGTGCTCAGCCACGCCGCCACGGACGCGGCGTTCCAGGCACTCCCCCGGCAGCAGCGCGAGGCCGACCAGCGGGCGTGGCGCGAGGTCTACCAGGACCTGGACCCGCAGGCGTACCCTGCGCTGACCGTCGTACGCCGCGAGCTGCCGGGGCTGGCGGAGGGCTCGTTCGAGGAGGCGGTCGAACTCCTGCTGGAGGCGTTGGCGGCGCGCGCGCCGACGCACCGCTCCTCACCTGGCTGAGTCTTTCCGTCCAGGTCGTGCCCCCGTCGCGGCAAGCGGCCGATCGGTGCTCACGCCGAGGGCCGCATGGCGCACAAGTGGCGCGAATACGACGTACACCCCTCGCCCCCACCGCACCCCTCGGACATCTACGCAGGAGCATCACACAGGCTGCACACCGCCTTTCGAAAGCCTCGCTACTTTTGCCTCCGGCTCGATCCTCCGTGCGAACGAGACCGGCCACGGCCATCGGGCCGATGGTGCAGTCGACTCAGGAAGACCAGATGGACTACTGCTCCTCGTGCCGTCGGCATCTCAACGGCGCCCTGGCGTGTCCCGGATGCGGCGCCTACGCCCCGGACATCGCTCCCCCCGCCCATGTGTACGCGACGACGGGCGCGGCGGCAGCGGCGTGGGACGAAGCACCCAAGTGGCACGACGCGGGCCTCCACGAGGAACCGGCTGCCGGAACGACCGACCCCGGCCTCCCGTCCGAGGACGTGACCGACGCTCCGGTGGCGGCGGAGGGACGGGCGGCACGGCGGCGACAGCGGGCCCGCTGGAAGAAGAACCAGCGCAAGGCCGTGGTCGCGACCGCGGTCGCCCTCGTCGGTGGCGGCCTGACCGTCACCGCGATGAGCCAGCAGTCCAACACCCGGACCCAGGCGGCCACCTCGCCGGACAACCGGGCCATGGGCGTGGCGGAATTGCCCACCTCGGACGACGAGCTGCCCGAGTCGGCGCCCGCCAAGGCACAGCAGGCGTCCACGGCCACGCCCTCCGCCAAGACCGGCTCGCACCGGCGGACAGCCGACTCGGCGTCCACCACGTCCCGGTCCTCGGTCCACACGGACTCCGCCGGCTCCCCCACGCCCACGGCGACGACCGCCTCGCAGTCGCAGTCGACCCTCTCGACGTCGGTCAAGGCCGACGCCGGCACCGGCGGCACGAGCGCCACGACCACCACGACAGCGGGCACGACCGGCACGACGACGCAGCAGAACTCCTCCTCTTCCTCGTCCACGGACACCACGACGACCACGAACACAGGCACGAGCACCGGTACGAGCACGGGCACGGGCACGGGCACCAGAGGTTCGCAGTCTTCACAGACGAGCACGTCGTCTTCCGCGACCAATCCGTCGGGGCTGTGCGTGCTCAACCTGCTCTGCATCAGCTGAACACCGCTTTCCGGTGCGCTACCAGCACAGCGGAAGCGTGGCGAGGTAGTCGTCGAGCAGTCCCGAGATGATCCGGTGGTCCCGCGCGGAGGGGTGCCAGTCGCAGCCGAGGTGGTCCAGAGCGGGGTCGTCGTAGTACCAGTGGGCGACCCGCTCGTCGCCCTGCGCGTTGCGGGTCCGGGCGATACGCTCGACGGTCTCGGCGAAGGGGCTGGAGCCGAGGTTCGTGGCGCTGACGACGAGGAACGTCCTGGGACCGTAGCGGGCACGCAGTTTGTCGAGGAAGCCGTGATAGGCGGACTCGTAGGCGGAGACCAGTTCGGCCTGCGTGCCCCAACGCTCGCCCGGATTCAGGGGTGTCGAGAAGTCGTTGAGGCCAAGCCCGATGACGACGACCCGCGGCCGCCAGTCGGCCGGTTTGTGCCAGACGTCGCCCTCCACGCTCAGCAGGGCCCGGTCGTAGTAGGTGCGGAAGTCGGTGCCCGGGCTGCTGCCGTTGTAGTTGCGGACCATGCCCCGGCCGGAGAACGCGTTGATCTGGTGGTCGGCGCCGAGGCGTCGGGCGGTGAGGGCGCCGAAGGAGAGGTCGGAGTCGGTGTTCCGGTCGACTCCCCCGTTGCTCGAACAGTCACGGGTGCCGGAGAGGTTGCCGTAGCCCGCGGTGTAGGAGTCTCCAATGAACTCGATCTGCCTGCGCCGGGCCGCGGGCCTGGCGAGGATCGCGCCGCCCGCCGCGGCGACGAAGCCGCCGAACCGGCCCTCGCCCCAAGGGCTTTCGGTGCGCTTGACGAGCCGCACCCGGTGCTCGGTGTCGGGGAGTCCCCTGATCCAGGCGGTTGTCCGGCCCGGGGTCACGAGGGTGGCCGTGGTCGTGCCGTCCACCTGGACGTCGTAGTCGTTGACGGAGTCGTCGAGGCGGACGCCGACGCCCGTGCCGCGGAACCGGGCCTCGAAGTAGATACCGGGCCAGCTGTACCGCACGAACCCGTCGTCGGCGGCCTTGACCCGGCCCGCCGTGTGGAACCGGGTCGAGGCGGCGTCGGCCGCCCGAGAGGGGGCGGCGACGGCTGCGACCAGTCCGGCCGCGGTGGCGGTCACCAGAGTCCTGCGGGATAAGCGGCGGGGCGGAGAGGGCTGCATCTGGCCGTCCTCGGGTGTCGGGAGACAGTCGGGCGGGGTGCGGTGCCCTGCCCCGAAATGCCCGGTACGGCCCATACGGTGGTCCATACGACCCGTACGGCACGGGAGCGCTCCCACACCTCTGGCGCTGTCTCAAGGTGACCGCCCCACGCGCGCCCGTCAACCCTCCCGGCGGCTTCTTCACGCGGCCGGTTGAGGCGAGGCGCGCGGGGCCGGGCATGAGTGCGGATCTTCGGGGTAGCAGGGTCGATGCTTACCCGGAGGAAGGGCCGTCACACCTGGGGAGGTCGCGGCGGCCCTTCCTCCACCCCTCGGCCCGTCGCGGGCTCCGGTGGGGTCAGCCGAGTTGCTCGGCCCGTGCGACGACGATGCCCTCGGGGCCGCGGACGCAGCAGAGCCGGTAGATGTTCTCGTACTGCGCGATCCCGCCGACGAGTTCGGCACCGTGGGCGTGCAGGCGGGCGACGACGCCGTCGATGTCGTCGCCGACGATGAGGACGCTGTCCATCCGCTGGATCGTCATACGGGATCTCCTCGGGTCCGGTGTCACACGCCGAACAGCCTCTGCGCGTTGTCGTGGCACACGGCCCGCAGCCAGTCCGGTCCGAGGTCCAGGCGTTCCAGGGCGTGGAGTTGGTGCAGGTAGGGGTAGGGGATGCTGGGGAAGTCGGAGCCGAGCAGGATGCGGTCACCGAGTGCGGCGAGCCGGGGCAGCGCCCGGCGCGGGAACGGCATGAAGTCCTCGGTGAAGTCGGTGAACGCCATCGTCGTGTCCAGCCGGACCTGGTCGTACCGCTCGGCGAGGTCGAGGAACTCCTCGTACTCGGGCATGCCCATGTGCGCGACGATCAGCCGCAGCCTGGGGTGCCTGGACAGTACTCGCGTGATGGGCTCGGGGCCGGTGTGCTTGCCCGGCGCGGGCCCGGAGCCGCAGTGGATCACCACGGGGACGCCCGCCTCTGCCAGCAGCCCCCAGGTCGGCTGGAGGAGTTCGTCGGCCGGGTCGTACCCGCCCACTTGGACGTGCGCCTTGAACACCCGCGCCCCGGCCTCGACGGCCTCGCGTACGTAGGTCTCCACGTCCGGCTCGGGGTAGAGGGTGGCGGTGTGCAGACAGTCGGGGGTGCGGCGGGCGAAGTCGGCCGCCCATCCGTTGAGCCACCTGGCCATACCGGGCTTGTGGGGGTAGAGCATCGCGGTGAAGGCTCTGACCCCGAATCCCCGCAGCAGGGCCGTTCTCTCCGCCTCCGCCTTCCGGTACGTGATCGGCCATCCCAGCCCGCCGATCAGCGGCCCGTTGGTGTCGAAGTACTCCCAGACCTTGTGCAGGACCCGCTCGGGCATGAAGTGGGTGTGGACGTCGATCAGGCCCGGCAGACCCAGTCGGCCCCAGAACCGGCGGACCTCGTCGGCCTCGTTGTTCGTCGCCTCGTCGTTCGTCGCCTCATCGCGATCGTTCATGCCGCCCACGATCGTCCCTGGTGAGGGGTAGGGCGACCTTTTCCGCGAGGGGTGCGGTGAGGGATCGGTCACACGGCAGGACGTGCGGTACGGCCCCGGGAAGAGGCCCGCGGCCGTGAACGGGTCACGACCGCGGGCCGGGTGTCGCGGGTCAGGCGTTCAGTGCCGCCAGCACCACTGACCTGGCCTCCTCCTGGACCCGGCTCAGATGGTCCGGGCCGAGGAACGACTCCCCGTAGATCTTGTAGACGTCCTCGGTGCCCGAGGGGCGGGCCGCGAACCAGGCGTTGGCGGTGGCCACCTTGATGCCGCCGAGAGCGGCTCCGTTGCCGGGCGCCTCGGTGAGGACCGTGGTGACCGGCTCTCCGGCGAGGGTGTCGGCGGTGACCTGGCGCGGGGACAGCTTGGCGAGCAGGGCCTTCTCCTCGCGGGAGGCCGGGGCGTCGACGCGCGCGTAGGCGGGGGCGCCGAAACGGTCGGTGAGCGCGGCGTAGTGCTGGGAGGGGCTCTTGCCGGTGACCGCCGTGATCTCGGAGGCGAGCAGGGCCAGGATGATGCCGTCCTTGTCGGTGGTCCACACCGAGCCGTCGCGGCGCAGGAAGGCCGCGCCGGCCGACTCCTCGCCGCCGAAGCCGATCGTGCCGTCGGACAGGCCGTCCACGAACCACTTGAAGCCGACGGGAACCTCCACCAGCGTCCTGCCGAGATCCGCCGCGACCCGGTCGATCATGCTCGACGACACCAGCGTCTTGCCGATCCCGGCCCCCGCGGGCCACTGCTCCCGGTGCGAGAACAGGTACGAGATGGCCACGGCCAGGTAGTGGTTGGGGTTCATCAGGCCCGCGTCCGGCGTGACGATGCCGTGCCGGTCGGAGTCGGCGTCGTTGCCGGTGGCGATGTCGAACCGGTCGCGCTGCTCGATGAGCGAGGCCATGGCGTACGGCGACGAGCAGTCCATGCGGATCTTGCCGTCCCAGTCGAGCGTCATGAAGCGCCAGGTGGGATCGGTGAGCGGATTGACCACCGTCAGGTCGAGCCGGTGCTGTTCGGCGATACGGCCCCAGTAGGCGACCGAGGCACCGCCCAGCGGGTCGGCGCCGATGCGCACTCCGGCGGACCGGATCGCCTCCAGGTCCAGCACGTTCGGCAGATCGGCCACGTAGGCGCCGAGGAAGTCGTGGCGGCCGGTGCCGGGGGCGGCGAGAGCACGGGCGTAGGGGATGCGCCGTACGTCCTTCAGGCCGCCGGTGATGATCTCGTTGGCCCGGTCCTGGATCCAGGAGGTCGCCTCGGAACCGGCGGGGCCGCCGTTCGGCGGGTTGTACTTGAAGCCGCCGTCGGCGGGCGGGTTGTGCGACGGCGTGACGACGACTCCGTCGGCGAGCGCCGAGGTCCGGTGCCGGTTGTGGGTGAGGATGGCGTGCGAGACGGCGGGAGTGGGCGTGTAGCCGTCGGTCTCGTCGATGAGGACGGTCACGTCGTTGGCGGCGAACACCTCCAGTGCCGTGATCCGCGCGGGCTCGGACAGGGCGTGGGTGTCGGCGCCGAGGAAGAGGGGGCCGTCGGTGCCCTGGGCGGCCCGGTACTCGCAGATGGCCTGGCTGGTGGCGGCGATGTGGTCCTCGTTGAAGGCCGCCGCGAGGGACGAACCGCGGTGTCCCGAGGTGCCGAAGGCCACCCGCTGTCCCGGTTCTGCCGGGTCGGGGTGCAGCGTGTAGTACGCCGTGACCAGACGGGCCACATCCACCAGGTCATCGGGCCCGGCGACCTGCCCCGCTCGCGCGTTCTGCATTTCCCGCTCCTCCGCAAGGGTCGACCGTTGGGTACGGGCCTCATTCTCCCCTGTCGGGGCGGTGCGGACGCGCGTGGGGGCACGGTTGCGTCCTCACCCCGGCCCGCGAGGGGGAGCCCGACCGAAACACCTCCGACGAGGTGGGTGGTGAAGGTTCAATGGCCCTCATGATGCGTAGAAAGACGTCATCCACCGCCGTCGTCGCCGCCGTTGTCACGTGCGCGTTCGCCCTTCTCACGGCGTGTTCCTCCGACTCTTCGGACGGGTCCCGCGCCGAGGGCGGGCCGAGCGGGTCGGGGTCGGCGTCCGACCCCGCGAAGACGCCCGGACCGTCGTCCACGCCGTCGCCCTCGCCGACCGGGCCGTGTGCTGACGGAACGTGCGAGATCAAGGTCGCCGTGGGAGACACCGTGAGCGTGCCCGAAGCGTACGGACTCGGGCCGATCAAGGTGACGGCGATCGCGGGCGGGAAGGTCGACATGGCCGCCCGGCTGACCGGCTCGGGCTACAGCGTGTCGGGCTGTTCCGGTGGCGGCAGCGTGTCCTCGGAGGGCGGCGGCGGGGTCGGGTTCAGCTGCGGCGAGGGACCCGCCGCGACCATCAACGACGCCATGAGCCTGGAGGTCGTCGACGTCCTCGATGCGGCCGCTGTCCTGCGCATCAGACCGGCCGGGTGACATACGGCCCGGCCGCGACCCCTTCCTTCATCGACGCCGAGGCTCTCGCGACGGTGTGTTCCGCGCAAAGCGCGAGGTTCGGGGCGAACTCGCGGACGTCCGGCAGCCGCCCGGACCTGCCCCGGATTCGCTGGACCCAGTGCGTCGGCATGTCAGCAGGACGACGGCCAGAGCTCCGGCGATCACCTGGCATGCTGCGGTTTCCAGCATCAGGGGTACGGCTCCCAGCCCGCTGAGGGCACCCGCCGCGCCCGCCCCGGCTGCGGCGAAGGTGCTCTTGATCCCGGCGCCGAGGGTGAAGACCTGGGTACGGACGGCCGAGGAGGCGTATTGCTCCCGGCCGACCCAGAGCACCACCGCAGGCGGAACCCCGGTGACCGGCAGACCCCGGAGCGCCATGTGCGCGCCAGGGGCGATGTCCGGCATGGGCTGGCCGGTGTCACCGGCCGTGGTGGTGCGGCACAATCGTCCCCGGACGCTGCCTCGGGCAGCTTGGTCTCAGGTGAGGAACGGTGACCGACATATCGCCAACAGGCCGACCAGAGCGGCTATACATCGCGCACTCCACTGTTGACGGCATCCGCGTGGTGACGCTGCGCGGAGACATCGACCACGACGTCAAAGACCTGCTGACAGCGGCACTGCTGCCCGAGGACGACACCGACGACGGTCAGGCACCTCGGATCGTGGCGGACCTCAGTGACGTGACGTTCCTTGACTCCACCGGCATCAACGTCTTCGTCCAAGTCCACCACCGGGTCAGCGCGGCCCGGGGCTGGCTGCGCCTGGCCGCCGCCCGGGAGCCGGTGACACGGGTCGTCCAGCTCGTCGGCCTGGACTCCGTCATCGACTGCCATCCCACGCTGGAGCAGGCCCTGAACGACTGACCTGCCCTGCGGACGCGACGGTTCTTCGCCGACCGTGGTCGGCGAAGAACCACCGAGAGGCTGTATCCCCAACCTCTCCTGAACCGAGTCGCCCTCATCTCGCTGTTCACACTCACCGCGACCGACGTGTCAGGAGGCGGGGCGATCGTCAGCGCAGGCCCGCTGTATCGAGCAGGGCGACCACCGTGGGGCGGACGAGCCCTGCGAGACGGTCGGCTCGGATTCCCGCGCGGGCGCTGGCCCCGTCGAAGACGAGGCTGAGCTGCCGGGCCAGAAGGCCGGGATCGCCCGCGCCACCTTCGGCGGCCTCGGCCCGGAAGAAGCCCGTCAGCTCCTCCTTGACCCGATGGGCCACCCGGCTCCCTGGATGGCTCTGGTCCTTGAGCTCGATCTGCACGGCAAGGTACTGGCAGCCCTGGAACTCGGGCGCGCCCGCCTGCGACTCGACCTGCTCGAAGACGTGCAGGATCCGCTCCCGAGGCGAGCGTCCGTCGTCCGCCGGGGGCAGGAGCGCCGCCGTGTAGGAGGTCGAGCCCCGCTCCAGGCTCGCCGCCAGCAGTTCGTCCTTGCTGCCGAACAGCTGGTACAGGGACTTCTTCGACACCCCCGCCGCCTTGCACAGCGCCTCGACGCCTATGCCCGCACCCTCGCGGTAGGTGAGCGAAGCCGTCGCCTCCAGCAACCGCTCCCGGGGACTCGCCTGCACTTCGATGGTCATGCCACGAGGTTAACTCGTGGCGAACGAAATGAAAACCGATCGGTTTCCCCAGTGTCGATCAGCCCTGCGGGTCAGGTCTCGTTTCGACAGGTCTGCGGCGATCGCCGTACCAGTCCAGGATCAGGACCGTGGCGTCGTCCCTGAGGTTGCCGTGGCAGGCGTCGAGCACGGCGGCGGTCAAGGCCCGGACGGCCTCTCGCGGGTGCAGGTCGCCGGTGTCGTGGATGACCGAGGCCAGGTCCGCCGCAACCGCACCGCGTTCCAGCATGCCGTCGGTGAGCAGGACCAGGCGGTCTCCGGGACGCAGTTGCAGTTCCTGGAGTTGGTAGGAGGTGGGTGCCGCCACACCGAAGGGCAGATTGACGGCGAGCCTGACCTCTTCCACGACGCCGTCCCGCAGCCGCAGCGGCCAGGGATGGCCGGCGTTGACCAGTTCGCACCGGCCCGACTCCAGGTCGACGCAGAGCAACTGCCCGGTGGCCAGCCCGCGGCTGTGGTTCAGCAGGGCCCGGTGGGCGTGGTCGGCCTGCTTGAGGGCGTCACAGCCACTGCGCCGCGCCCGCCGCAGCGCGCCGACCAGCAGGGTGGCCAGCAGAGCGGAGTTCGTGTCGTGCCCCATCGCATCGGTGATGGACAGGTGCAGGGTGTCGCGGTCGAGGGTGTAGTCGTAGGTGTCGCCGCCGATGTCGTCGGCCGGCACCAGCCCGGCGGCGAGGGTGAACTGGGCCGCCTCGCAGCAGGGGGCCGAGGGCAGCAGCTGATGCTGGATCTCCGCGGCCAGGCTGGTCTCGGTGGTGCGCCGGCCCAGGTGGTACAGGTCGGTGAAGCGGCCGTCCGTGACGATGATGTAGGCCAGCGCGTGTGCCGCGTCGCGGACCTGCCGCAGCACGGCGTCGTCGGCGCACTGCAGGGTCACCTCCAGGACGCCGATGCAGTCACCGCGGTTGGTGACCGGCGTGATGACGCGGCGTCCGCCCTGACCGTCCGGTTCCACGTGCTGGCGCTGATTGCGCAGCACGCTGTCGTAGACACTGCCCTGCAGGTCGACCGGCTCCACGTCCTCCGTGGCCCCGACACCGGCCGCGGTGAGGCGTACCAGCCGCTGACCGATGAGGTCGACGAAGAGGAACGACACCTGCTCCGCGCCGAGCCGCTTCTGCAGGTCGCGCGCGACCACGTCGACGGACTCACTGGGCGGGGCCGCTTCCGCAGCGGCCAACAGCTCGCCCAGTTCCAGATCTCCACCCTCCACAGCAACCTCCCATCGGCTGCCGCACCTTATTCCCCGCATCTTCGTCCACTCACCTCACACGGCCGTGTTGCCTGGTCAGAGGCAGGCCACCGCGCCAGACCCGGAGTGCTGTCGTCGGCGGTCTCTGACCAGGCAGGGGTCACTCCCGCGGTCGGCGGCGCACCCCTCGTAGGCCCAGCAGGGGCGGCGGTTCCGGGCCGGCGCCGGCGCTCGGCGCCCTGCTCGACGGGGTGCCTGAGTGCGACCAGCTGCCCGCTTCCCATCTCGTACACCGACACGCTCCCGCGCGGGATGAGGGAGTTGTCGGGCCGCTGTTGCGGGGGTGTCCTCAACCGTTGCCCGGGCACACGTCCCGGTACGGCGCGTCCGGAATGTACGTGTGCCACTCGGCCACTGACAACGTCGTGTTCGTGTGGGCGCAGATCCAGGTGGCGGCGTAAGCAGGGGTCACCCGGTAGCGCTGGGCGGGGGCGTGGCGGCTGCTGGCGTAGAGCGAGGTGCCGTCCGTGGTGAAGGCGAGGGAGGTGATGGCCTCGCCGGGTGTGGTGAGGCCGCTGCCGAGGGGCTGCCGGTTCGCGGTGTCCCAGAGCTGGAGAGTTCCGGAGTCTCCCGCCACGGCGAGGGTGGCGCCGTCGGGGCTGAAGGCGAGCGCGGCCACGGCTTCCGGGGCGCCGCTGCCGACGGGGTCCGGGAAGGTGTTGGGCAGGACGCCGAGCCGGTGGCCGAGGCTGCCGTCCCACAGGGCGACCCGGCCGGACGCGTCACCGACCGCCACCCGGGAGCCGTCAGCGCTGAACGCCACCGCCTCCGTCTCCTGCCCGAGTCCCAGGGTCCGGGACGAGCTGCGGTCGAAGGGCGGAGCCGCCACCCGGTCGCCGCCGATGAGCAGGCCGCCGTCGGGGCGCAGTGCGAGTGCCGTGACGTTGAGGTCTCCGAGGTCGGCGGTTCTGCGGTGGCCCGAAATGTCCCACGCCTCGGTGTCCGTCGTGCCGTCGGAGGTGTCCCGGACGGCCACGAGGAGGTGTCCACCGGGGCCCAGGGCGAGTTCCTCGACGGCGGCGGACGGTGAGGAGGGGGTGCCGAGGTCCAGCGTCGTCCGTACCCGGGCATGGCGGACGTCCCACAACGTCAACGGCTGCGCCGAGGTACCGCGGCCCAGCGCGGAGACGCCGTAGGCGAGAGCCGTGCCGTCCGGGCCGAACGCCATCAGCGGCTGGACGTCGGCGGCCGTCACCGGCCCGGCGCCGTCGGCGGCCACGGGGAGCGCGGCGGTGGGCAGGGTGCGCAGGGTACGGCCGGTGGCGGGGTCCAGGAGCCGGAAGACGTAGCCGTCGGGCCGCTGTTCGACGGTGGCGAGCGTACGACCGTCGGGGCTGAGCAGGGTGTCGGCCAGCGCCGTGTCCCGCCAGGCGGCGGTGACGGCCGGACCCAGGTCGAGGGTGTGGACCGTGCCGCCTTCGAGGTAGCGCAGTGCGGATCCGCGCGGGTCCCAGGCGAGGTCACCCTTTATGCGGTGGCCGTCGAGGGAGTGGCGGAAGACGGGCGCGTCGGGTGCGGACAGGCGCCAGACGGTGAGCTGTGCCGGGCCGGCGGCGGCGAGGAAGGCGCCGTCCGCGCTGAACGCGACGGACTCGGAGTCCGGAGCGTCGAAGGTGGCGGCCTCCCGGCCGGACGCGATGTCCCACACCCGCACGTCCGCGCCGGAGACCACAGCGAGCCGGTGTCCGCCGGAGTCGAACACGAGCCGGGAGGTGTCGTCGCCGCAGCTGCCCGCCCCCGGGTTCTCCGTCCAACCTCCGGACAGGGCACGGCCGTTGGCCGTGTCGTGGATCTGGACGGCGCCGCGGGTGGGGCAGACGGCGACCAGGCGGCCGTCCGCCGTGGTGGCCACGTTCGTCTCGGATCCCGCCGACGCCCGGAACAGCGGGCGGCCGTCCGAGAGGGCGTGCAGTTCGACGCGCGGTTCGTCGATGGAGCTGAGCAGGTAGTCGTCCGCTGCGGCGTCGAAGGTGGCGAGCTCCGCACCCGCGTCGATCTCCGCACCCGCGTCGTTCGCCGCGGTTCCGGTCCACCGGCCGGTGGCCAGGTTCCACAGCCGTATGCCCTGGTCGTCGTCGAGGGCCAGGACCTTCCCGTCGCGGCTCACCGCCTCGATGCTCAAGCTGTCGACGGGCAGCCGGCCGGAGGCGATCGCCCGATGAGTGACGGTGTCCCAGGTGTGCCAGGTGCGGCCGCTGACGCTCAGCAGGACCCGTCCCGAGCGGACGAGGAACCGTTCGGCACTGCCGCCACCCGGCCCTGGATCCGTGAACACGTCGCGCTCGGGCTGGGTCGGCGCGGCGAGCAGTGCAGCCCGGCTCTCGGGGAGCGCGGCGATCCGCCAGGCGGCCAGACCCAGCAGCATGGCCGTGCGGGGATCGGTGGTGCGCATGCTGTCGGCCACCTCGGCGACCCGCTGGGCGGCCGCCGCCCGGTCGTCCCGCAGCTCGGTGTCGTGTTGCTGCCAGGCGACCAGCCCGATCATCAGCGCGATCGCGAGCAGCGCGGCGGCGGCGGTGACCAGCCGCCGGGTTCTTCGCCGGGTACGGCTCACCGCGTGCCGCTCGTCGTCGCGGGCCCGCAGCGCGGCGGTCAGGAACGCGCGTTCGGGAGCGGTGAGGACGGGACGCCATCCGGTTTCCGGCGTCCCGAACAGCTCCAACGCCCGTTCCAGCCGCACCCCCCGGTACAGCGCCCCGCCGTCACGGCCCAGGTCCAGCCACGCCCGTACGTCCTCGCCGAGGCGCCGATGGGCGATCAGCCGCCCCCGGTTCTCGTCGATCCACCGGCCGAGCCGCGGCCAGCTGGTGATGAGCGCCTCGTGGCCGAGTTCGACCGTGTCACCGTCGAGGGCGAGCAGCCGGGCGGCGGCCAGCCGCTCGACGACCGCCGGAAGTTCGGGATCGCCCCAGTCGTCCAGTTCCGCGCGGGTGACCGAACGCCGGGTGTCGGGCACGGCCTCGCCGGGCGTGATCAACCGCAGCAGCAGCTTCTGCGCAATGTCCGCCCGGCCGGGCGACAGCGCTCCGTACGCGTGCTCGGCGGTCGCGGCGATCGCGCCCTGGACACCGCCGGCCGCCTCGTACGCGGCGAGTGTGAGGATACGGCCGCGCCGGCGCCGCCAGGTCTCCAGCAGGGCGTGCGAGAGCATGGGCAGCGCGCCGGGCCGGTCGACGACCTCCTCGACGATCCGGGCGGTCAGCTCGCGTTCGACGACGAGCCCGGCGACGGCGGCGGGTCCGGTGACCGCCTCCCGCAGCTCGATCGCGGACATCGGCCCGATCAGCAGCCCGCAGTGGCGCAGCACGTCGGCGAGCCCGGGATGGTCGGCGCACTGCCCGTAGAAGTCGGCCCGCATCGCGATCACCACATGCAGCCGGGAGTCCGGCTCCCTGGCCGCCAGCAGCAGGTCGATGAACCGGGTGCGCTCGGCGCGGTCTCGGCAGATTGTGAAGACCTCCTCGAACTGGTCGACGATCAACCAGCTGTCGGGGTCGCCGTCCCCGGGCGTCAGCAGATGGCCGTAGGTGGCGGCGGGCGTCTCACCCGGGGTGAGGATCCGTACTACAGCGGGGCGCCCGCGCTCCCCGGCGGCCTCCTGGACGGCGGGGATCAGTCCCGCCCGCAGCAGCGACGATTTGCCGCTGCCGGACGCGCCGAACACGGCGGCGAACCGGCGCTCGCACACGAGGCCGAGCAGTTCGGTGACGAGCCGCTCACGCCCGAAGAAGAGCTTGCGGTCGCCGGGTTCGAAACGGGCGAGTCCGCGGTAGGGCGAGGTGGCGTCACCGTCGGGCTCGGTAGGAGACAATTCCTGCGTCTCCGCGGCCTCCTCGGCCGCCGCGCTGCGGCGCGGTTCCCACACCTCCGGGTCGCCGTCGCACGCCTCGACGTAGGCGCGGACCACCGCGGCCGAGGGCAGCCGCTCACCCGCGGCGGCTCGGGAGAGCGCGGACACCGACAGGCCCGTACGGTGGGCCATCGCGCGGTACGAGGGGCTGCCCGCCTTCTGCCGCAGCAGGCGCAGTTCATGGGCGAACAGCTGCACCGGACCGGCGCCTGGATCGACCGGACGTTCTGGACGACCCAATGGAACTCCCGGAAAATCCCCTCAAAAACAATCTTGGTCACGAACTATGACCGACCGAGCCAGGAGACGACAATGCCCAGCCCAGAAGGGCATGACGGACTGGCTCAACGGTCTCTCCGGCACCAACGCGATCGCGCTCGGCGTCCTCCTCGGCCTGATGATGTGCTTCGACCT
>NZ_JBEXGM010000062.1:0-20329 GCF_040607335.1 Streptomyces sp. NPDC005303
TGTCGCTGGGACCCCGATGACATCGGAGCCGGCTGATCCAGCACCTCGGTGCCGATCCCATGGATCCCGCGCACAAGCCCCTCGTTGCGCAGCTTCGCAAGCGGTTCCTGCGCCCCGTCATCACATACGCGGTCCGTCAGTTGACCCGGACGATCTTCCACAGTTGGTCGTTGATGCCGGCGTCGCCCCACTGCACGACGGCGGCGCCGTCGGCGGTGGACGACTGGGCCACGGCGGCGAGCAGGCCGCTACCGACGTTGACGAGCTTGTAGTAGCCGCCGCCCGCGCTGGACAGCGTCCACTTCTGGGAGTTGCCGGCCGAGGCGGTGTTCTGGACGACGGCCGCGCCGGCGGAGGTGGCGGAGTTGCTGACGTCCAGCCGTAGGTTGCTGTGCACGTTCTGCAGGGTCCACGCGCCGCCGCTCTGGGACTGGAAGGTCCACAGCTGGCAGTCACAGGCGGAGTTCCGCCACTGGTCGGCCGCCTTGCCCGGGGTGGTCGACGAGGCGGGGATCTCCAGGTACTTGCCGCTGTTCTTGTTGACGAGCACGTACTGGCCGGTGCCGAGGGCCGGCAGGTCGGTCTGGGTGAGGTTCCAGCGCTGACAGGCGCAGCCGGTGCTGTCCCACTGCCCGGCGACGGTGCCGACGGTGGTGGAGGCGCCGGGGATCTCCAGGTACTTGCCGGTCAGCCGGTTGAGGAGGGAGAAGCCACCCGCCGGGTTCGGAGTGACCGCCCACTCGTGGTCCGGGGTGCCGTTGTCGTCCCACTGCGGGATCCTGGCGCCGTTGGCGGTGGACTGGTTCTCCACGCCCAGGACCTTGCCACTGGCCACGTTGAAGATCTTGAAGTAGCCGGAAGGCTGCTGGACGAACTTCCACTTCTGGTCGTTCGCGTTGTCGGCGTTCTGCTGGGTGGCGTAGGTGCCGTTGGTGGTGGAGCCCCCCGCGATGGTGAGCATCAGGCCGCTGCCCGCGTTGGAGGCCGTGTAGGTGGCGCCGTCGGAGATGCCACCGCCCAGGTCGATGATGCTGTAGGTGACCGGGTTGGACAGGCCGCTGCCCCCACGTCCGGCACTGAGTACGAGCAGGCTGTGCCCGTCGGGCAGGGAGGTCATGCCGCGGCTGTAGCCGCCGGCCACGTTGGCGTTGATGCGCGTCCAGGTGTTCGCGGCGCCGTTCTGCGTGTTGATGAACAGGTCGTCCGCGCTGTTGGCGCTGACCACGAGGGTGCCGTTGGCGCCGCCGGTGGGCAGCCAGGTCAGATAGGGAGCGCTCTGGGGTACCACGCCGTCCGTCGTCCGCAACGGGATACCGGTGACCGAGCCGAACGCCTCCGGGTCGGAGGAGATCTTGTAGTAGACGGAGAAGTTGCCCTCCGGGGCGCCCCCGTACTCGTACGACAGGACGTACTTGCCGTTCGGCAGCTTCGCGACGGTCGGCATGCCCGGACGGTCGCTGAAGGTGGGCATGGCCACGTCGTCCACGACCGGGCCCCAGGTGCGGGCGTCCGTGGAGACCTGGTGGACGATCTTCTGCCCGTGGGCGGGGTCCCGCTGGTCGGAGTAGTAGACGATGAGCTTGCCGCCGGAGACCAGGAAGAACGGTTCCCAGACGGGGGTGTTCCCGTTCGTGTCGTGGGCGGCGCCGCCGGTGGCGATGTTGGTGACGAAGCTCCAGGTCTGTCCGCGGTCGGTGCTGGCGTACAGGTCGATCTTGGTGGCCGAGCGGTCGGAGGGCACCGAGTCACCGGCGGCCAGGATGGTCCCGGCCGGGAAGCCGCCTATCGCCGTGGGGAGTTCGAACAGTTGGGGTTCCCAGCGCATGCCCCAGCCGTTCTGGGTGTCGGCGATGTCGGAGATCTTGCTCCAGGAGTTGCCGTTGTCGGTGCTGCGGTAGATGGGGAAGACGGGTGTGCCGGAGGTGTACTGCTCGAACGTGGCGAGCAGGGTGCCGTCGGCCGATCCGTTGTGTTCCAGGCGCAGGGCCCGCGGATACAGCGAACCGGGCGAAGGCGCACCCGCCGGCGGGGTGTACATCGTCTGCGAGGGGCGGGAGAGGGCCTGCGCCCGCTCCGGGGCGGGCAACAGCACCGTCGCCACGGCGACGATCAGGGACAGCAACAGGAACAGCAGGGTGGTGGGGCGGGAACGCCGAGCGGCGTCGGGGGTGGTGTCCATCAGGGCAGGGGACATGTGCGGCTCCCAGGACAGGGAAGGAATGGTGTGTTTCGGCGCTCGCCCCCGGGTCGATCCGGGGGTGGGAAGCGGCGAGCCCGCAGGGCGCGGCGGTGCCCGAGAGCGTGCTTGTGTGCCCCGGTCGGTGCCGGGGTGCTCTCAGGTGGGATGCCGGGGTGTTCTCAGGTGGTGCGTCGGAACGCCGCGTCGGGGTGGGACGGCGGAGGCGCGGTCGAGCCGCGGACGACGAGTTCGACCGGTGGATCGCTCGCCTGCGGCAGGTCGGTGTGGGGATCTTCGATCGCGTGCACGAGAAGGCGGATACCTTCACGGGCCGCGGCCTCGAAGGGCTGGCGCACGGTGGTCAAAGGAGGAGAGACGTACGCGAAGACGGGATTGCCGTCGAAGCCGACGACGCTGATGTCCTCCGGCACCCGGCGACCGGCTTCCCGCAGGGCGTGGATCAGGCCGATGGCCATCTCGTCGCCCGCCGCGAAGATGGCGGTCACGGACCTGTCCGAGGCCAGCGCCTGCCCCACGGCATGGCCGGAGGCGGCCGACCAGTCGCCGTTGAGCAGCGGGGGCTCGTGCGCGCCCCGCGCTGCGAGTGCCGCCCGCCATCCCTCGATGCGGTCCTTGGTGGCGTACCAGCGCCGCGGTCCGGCGAGGTGGTGAACGGTCGCGTGCCCCAGATCCAGCAGATGCTCCGTGGCGGCCTGGGCCAGGGCGCGGGCGCCCACACCCACGGTGACCGTGCGGGGGGCGGTGAAGGCCGGCGGTGCCCCCAGGAAGAGGACGGGGACGTCGACGCGGACGCCGACGTCTCCCTCCACGATGGGTTCGGACACGACGACACCGTCCACGCCCTGTTCGAGCAGTGACTCCACGGCGCCGGCGATACCCGCGGGGGCGCCGTCCGCGGTGTTGACCACCCTGAGGGCGTACCCCGCGTCGCGCACGGCCCGCTCGATGTGCACGAGCAGTGAAGCGGTGCCGTATCCGGCGGTGCCCAGGGCGACCACGCCGATGGAACCGGTGCGCCCGGAGGCCAGCGTGCGGGCCGCCTGGTTCAGCCGGTAGCCGAGTTCCTCGGCGGCTGCGAGTACCTTTCGGCGAGCCGCGTCGGAGACGTAGGGTTCGTCGTTGAGGACGCGGGAGACGGTCTTGCGGGACACACCGGCCAGCCGGGCCACGTCCGCGCTGCGCGGCGTGGAGGAGCCCGCGCTCTCGCCCACTGTTGGTGCCATGAAGTCTCCCGACGACCGTACGTCTGCATCGAACGAGGTCAACTGTATGACCACGCGGTCTGACCGCGTGGTCATGTCTACGTAGGACGGCCCCGTACGTCAAGGGTTGGCGCAGGGATAACCAAGGTCAGCGTCGGCATCTTCTCCTGGGCCGTGCTGGAGCCGTCCGAGGGCGTCCACGGCTTCTTCCGCAGGGACAGATCCTGGATCCGCTCCACGAGAACGGCATCGCCGCCCACCTCGACACCCCGACGGCCGCCCCGCCCGCCTGGTTCTTCCGCGCCCGTCCCGAGGCGCGGCCGGTCGACCTGGACGACCGTACGCTGTCGTACGGCGGCCGCCAGACCTTCTGCCCGTCCAGCCCCGCCTGCCGTGCCGCGGGCACCGCGGGCGCGCTGGCCGAGCGCTGTGCCGACCACCCGGCTGTCGCCATGTGGCACGTCCACAACGCGTACGGCTGCCACAACGCCGCCTGCTGCTGCGACACCAGGGCGGCCGCCTTCCGGGACTCGTTGAGGGCGAAGTACGGCGACGACCTGACCGCGCTCAACCACGCCTGGGGCACCATCTTCTGACGGGCGCCCCGGCCATCACCCGCCATCCGTACGGCAGCGGCACCGCCTGTTACGTCGCCACGCACCCGGACACCGTCAGGGCGCCGAGATCCCCGCCGAAGGGTTGAACTCCTCACCGGAAAGCCCGTCGTGGGATGTCACCGTCCGACGCTGTGTGGCGGAGGGCGGCGAGCCCGCAGGCCTTCGCCACGTCCCGGGCCTCGGCATGCCGGCCCGAGCCGGACAGCCGCCCGGCGTTCAGCCGCCTCCACCGCCACAACCGCCTTCTACCGCCCCATTGTGTTGAGCCAACCACCGCCCTACTGTTCGACTTTGCCTGAGTCTGTTTGATGCTGATCGCTCAGGCGAATGGAGGCCGCAGTGCGAGGAAACCGGACCGATCCAGAGACCCCGAGACCCGGTCGCCGAGGGTGGTGGAGGGCGGCCCTGGCGACGGCCGCGACCGTCGCCCTGGCCGTGGGCATGATCGCGCCCGCCACGGCGCGAGAGGCGGGCGGGCAGACGGTTGCCGCCGCGCCGACGGCCGACGCGCAGGCGCACACGGTGACTCTCGACGGCTACTCGTTTCTCGTCGACGGAAAGCGGACCTACCTCTGGTCCGGCGAGTTCCACTACTTCCGGCTCCCCAGCTCGGACCTGTGGCGGGACATCTTCCAGAAGATGAAGGCGGCCGGCTTCAACTCGACCTCGCTGTACTTCGACTGGGGATACCACTCGCCCAAGCCGGGCGTGTACGACTTCACCGGCGTCCGCGATGCCGACAGGGTCCTCGACATGGCCGAGGAGGCCGGGCTCTACGTCATCGCCCGCCCCGCGCCGTACATCAACGCGGAGGTCGACAGCGGCGGCCTGCCCGGCTGGCTGACCACCAAGGCGGAGAACAACCGCAGTGACGACCCGCGGTTCCTGAAGTACGCCGACGAGTGGCTGACGCAGATCGACCGGATCATCGCCCGGCACCAACTCACCAACGGCACCGGGTCGGTCATCGCCTACCAGGTCGAGAACGAGTACTACAACGGCTCCGCGGCCGCCCGCTCCTACATGCAGCACCTGGAGGACAAGGCCCGCGCCGACGGCATCACCGTGCCGCTCACCGGCAACAACAACGGCACCTTCAACTCCGGTGCGGGCGCCCTGGACGTGGACGGCCCGGACTCCTACCCGCAGGGCTTCGACTGCTCGAACCCCTCGAAGTGGAACGGCGTCCCGGACATCAGCTACGACCACCCGGCCGGCAAGCCGCTGTACTCCCCGGAGTTCCAGGGCGGCGCCTTCGACCCGTGGGGCGGTCCGGGTTACGACAAGTGCGCCGAGCTGATCAACGACCAGTTCGCCAACGTGTTCTACAAGCAGAACATCGCGGTCGGCGCGACGGCACAGAGCTTCTACATGACGTACGGCGGCACCAACTGGGGCTGGCTGAGCATGCCGCAGAACTACACCTCGTACGACTACGGGGCCGCGATCCGCGAGACGCGACAGCTCGATCCGAAGTACGACGAGGACAAGCTGATCGGGTACTTCACCCAGTCGGTGGCCCCGCTGACCAAGACCGACGCGATCCGGACCACACCCCCGGACGACTCCGCGGTCGTCGACACGGCCCGGATGAACCCGGACACCAAGACGCAGTTCCACGTGCTGCGGCACGGGAACTCCACCTCCACGGCGGTCGACAGGACCCACATCTCCCTGGACTTCAACGCCCAGCCGGCCGCGGACACCACCTACACCTGGGACGACCCCGACTCCGCGCTCCAGTACGCCGGTTCGTGGTCACACGTGCACGACACGAGCTACACCGGCGGCGACTACAAGCACACCGAGTCGTTCTCCAACAAGGCCGGTGACTCGCTTACCGTCCCCTTCGACGGCACCGCGATCCGCTGGATCGGCTCGAAGACGAACAACCACGGCAACGCCGACGTCTACCTCGACGGCACCAAGGTGGCCACGGTCGACGACTCCGGCGCCGAGAACCAGGCGGTCGTCTTCCAGAAGTCGGGCCTGACGCCCGGGGCACACACCCTGAAGATCGTCGTCGCCGGGAACCACGGCTCGGGGTCCACCGACAACTACGTGGCCATCGACGCCATCGACGTGCCGACGGGCACCGCCGCCGCCCAGCCGACCTACCCGGTCGTGCCCCAGCAGCCGGGCACCGCGATCACCCTCGACGGCCGCGACTCCCACGTGATCGTGGCGAACTACCGGCTCGGCGACGCGCAGTTGCAGTACTCGACCTCCGAGATCATGACCGGCGCGACCATCGGCGACCGGGACGTCGCCGTGCTCTACGGCGACCAGGACAGCGACGGCGAGACCGTCCTGCGCTACTCCTCCGAGCCCACCGTGACCGCCACCGGCGGTACGGTCACCACCACTTGGGACCCGGCCACCGGCGATCTGCGGCTGAACTACACCCACAAGGGCCTGATCCGGATCAGTGTCAGCGGCGGCGGACAGCGCCCGCTGCTGCTGCTCGTGGGCGACAAGGCCACGGCGAAGACCTTCTGGCGTCAGGACACCGCGACCGGTCCCGTGCTGGTGCGCGGCACGCACCTGCTGCGGACGGCGACCAGCCGGGACGGCGGCCGTACCGTGGCGCTCACCGGCGACAACGCCGACGACAAGAACATCGAGGTGTTCACCTCCGCCGACCACGTCACCTGGAACGGCAAGGCGTTGAAGACCCGTACCACCGACACGGGAAGCCTCACCGGGAAGATCCCGGTGGCCGCTCCAGTGAGCCTGCCGGACCTGACGAACTGGAAGCACGCCGAGGAATCCCCCGAAGCGGCCCCCGGTTTCGACGACACCACCTGGCAGGTGGCCGACAAGACCACCACCAACAGCGTCTCCGGCATCAACAAGCTGCCGGTCCTCTACGCGGACGACTACGGCTTCCACACCGGCAACACCTGGTACCGCGGCCGCTTCCGCGCCACCGGCAAGGAGACCGGCATCCACCTGGTCTCGGACTCCGGCGGAGGCGCACAGGCCTTCTCCGCCTGGCTCAACGGCACCTTCCTGGGCAGCTCCACCACCGGCGCCGCCGACTTCACCTTCCCGGCCGGTGCGGTCAAGTCCCAGGGCGACAACGTCATCTCCGTGCTCACCGTGAACATGGGGCACGAGGAGGACTACAACTCCACCAACGGCAACAAGACCGCGCGCGGCCTGACCAGCGCCTCCCTCGTCGGAGCCCCGCTGACCTCCGTCACCTGGCGCCTTCAGGGCGTACGCGGCGGTGAGGACCTCCAGGACACGGTGCGCGGCGCGCTCTCGACGGGCGGCCTGTACGGCGAGCGGGCGGGCTGGTCCCTGCCGGGCTACCCGGACGCCAAGTGGAACCGGGTGTCCCTGCCGACGACCGACACCCGCCCCGGCGTCTCGTGGTACCGGACCGATGCCACCCTGGATCTGCCGCACGGTCAGGACACCTCACTCGGGCTGACGTTCACCGACGACCCGGCACGCAAGTACCGCGCCACGATCTTCGTGAACGGCTGGCAGGTCGGCAACTACGTCAACTACCTCGGCCCGCAGCACACCTTCCCCGTCCCCAACGGCATCCTCGACCCGAACGGCCGCAACAGCATCGCCATCGCCGTCTGGAACCTGGACGGCAGCACCGGCGGCCTCGGAAAGGTCTCGCTCACCGACTACGGCAGCTACGCCTCGTCCCTGCGCGTCGCGCAGAACGCCAGCCCCCGCTACGACTCCCGCAAGTACGCCATGCCCAAGCGGCCGGGAGCGGATGTCACCCTCGACGTACCCGACACGGCGCAGCCGGGGGAGGCCTTCACGGCCCGGACGACCGTTCGGGTGCCGAAGGGCGGAGCGTCCGCATCCCGGCTGACGGCCTCGCTCTCCGCCCCCGACGGCTGGAGCGTGAGCGCCACGAGCCCGCTGTCCCTCAAGAGCCTGAAGCCGGGCGGATCGGCCACCTTCACCTGGAAGGTCCAGCCGCCGACCGGGGAGCTGCCGTCCGCCTCGGCACTCACCACCACGGTCCACTACGCGCAGAACGGACGGCAGGCCACCGGTGGCGACGAGCGCATCATCGGCGGAATACCGCCGACTCCGCCCACCGGAAAGAGTGCGGTGAGCGACCTGCCGTTCCTGTCCTCCACCAACGGATGGGGCCCGGTGGAACGTGACAGCAGCGTCGGCGAACAGGCCGCCGGTGACGGTCGTACGATCACCGTCGCCGGCGTGGGCTACGCCAAGGGCCTCGGCACCAACGCGCTCAGCGACGTCCAGCTCTACCTGGGCGGAAGCTGTTCGCGGTTGACGGCGCAGGTGGGCGTCGACGACGAGACGAACGGTGCGGGAACGGTGACGTTCTCCGTGATCGCCGACGGCAGGACCCTGGTGACCACGCCGACGATCGGCGGCAGACAGACCGCCGTGCCCATCGACGTCGACGTCAGCGGCGCACAGGTGGTCGACCTCACGGTCGGCGACGCGGGCGACGGCAACGGCAACGACCACGGCGACTGGGGGGTACCGACCCTGACCTGCGGCTGACGGCCGTAGCGGAAAGTAAGTTCGTGCTTCTGGTCCCCACGCCTGGAGAGGCGTGGGGACCAGAAGCACGGTGCTGAGGAGTTCCGTTCAGGGGCCGTCCGGGCTCCAGCTCGGGCGTCGTCGGGGAGGTCCGGCGAGGATCAGTTGCTCGATGCCCGCGTACCGTTCGCGGGCGCGGCGGGCGCTGCGGCGTCCGCTCACGACGGTGCCCAGCCAGCCGCAGGCGAAGCCCACGGGTACGGAGACCAGGGCGGTCGTGGTGAAGGGGAACCAGTTCAGGTCGGCCTCCGGGAAGGCCGCCGCCGGTGACCCGGAGACGAGCCGGGTGCCCGACATCAGGGCCAGGACGGCAACCGAGCCGCCGATGAGTGTGCCGAGCAGGCCGGCTTTGCCGAAGCGTCGCCAGAAGAGCGAGTAGACCAGCGCGGGCGCGATGGCGGAGGCGCCCATGCAGAAGGACAGGGTGGCCAGGGGCTGGAGGCTGCGGTGCTGGGCGAGGGCGGCCAGCAGCACCACCGGAATCCCGACGATCAGCGCGCAGGCCCGCGCGAGGGTCATCTCCCGCAGCGCGGGCATGCGGCCGTTCCGGGAGGCGATGACATCGTGCGCCAGGGAGTTGGCGCAGGCGAGCGTCATCCCGGCGACGGACGCCAGGAGGGTCAGGAAGATCGCCGTCGTGACGGTGCTGAACACCAGGCTCTCGGCGCGGGAGACATCGGAGCCGAACACCGCGCGGGCGCCCAGCAGGTAGGCGGTGCTGCCGTGCGGGTCGGCGGCGGTGATCTTCTCACGGCCGACCAGTGCCGTGGCGCCGAGGCCGATGACGGTGATCACCAGCATGAACAGGGCGACCGAGGACACCGCCCAGGACATCGTGCGCCGTACCTGGCGGGCGTTGCCCGCGGTGTACATCCGCATGGTGACGTGCGGTAGGCAGGCGCCGCCGAGCACGATGGCGACCTGCGTGCTGATCATGTCCAGTCCGGGGTGCGGCCCGTCCGCGAACTGCAGGCCGTACCGGAGGAAGGCCTCGCCGGCCCCGCTGCGCTGCGCGGCGGTGTCGACCATGGTTCCCGGGTGCCAGCCGAAGGAGGCGAGGATGAGCACGGCCACCACGAGGCCGGACCCGAGGAGCATCACCGTCTTGATGATCTGTATCAGCGCGGTGCCCTTCATCCCGCCCAGGGCGGCGTAACTGATCATCAGGATGCCGGCGCCGAGGATGCAGCCGGTCTGCATGGCACGGTTGGAGAAGCCCAGGATGAACGCCAGGAGCTGGCCCACGCCCGCCAGTTGCACGATCATCATCGGGATCAGCGACAGCAGGGTCACCACACACGCGGTGATGCGCACGGCCCGCCCGGGGACACGTCGGCTCAGTGCGTCACCCATGGTGAACCGGCCGGTGTTGTGCAGCGGTTCGGCGAGCAGGAACATCAGCAGGAGCAGTGACAGCAGCGTGCTCAGGGCCAGGACGACGCCGTCGTAGCCGCACAGCGCGATGACCCCGCCGATGGTGAGCACGGTCGCGGCGGAGATGTAGTCGCCTGCGACCGCCAGCCCGTTGCGCAGCGGGGACAGTGTCCGGTAGCCGGTGTAGAACTCCTCCAGGTCGTCGCGGTCCGGGCCGGTCAGTACGCACAACAGGAGCGTGAGGGTGACGATGCTGCAGAAGGCGACCAGGGACCAGGACTGCGCGGAGCCGCCGAGGTCTGTCATGCCCGGGGCCGCCCGTCGCCGTCCGCCGGACGGGCGTACTGGTTGACCCTGCGGGCCAGGGGGTCGACGAACCGCCGTGCCGAGTACTCGAACAGCAGGACGGCCAGCCAGGTGACGGGGATCTGTACGACGGCGAGCAGCAGGCCGGCGGGGAGTCCGCCGAGGGACGGGCGGGCCATCAAGGCGGGGGCCCTGACGGTGAGGGTGAGGAAGACGGCGAAGTATCCGAGGGCGACGAGGGTGGCCACGCGCCGCTGCCAACGGCAGGCACGGCGCAGTACCCGCAGAGCGCGGTGGTAACTGGACCACGAACGCTGACGGGCCCCGCTGCCCGCACGGTCTCCGGCAGCCGCGGGGGACGGCGGCCGGAGAGCGGTGGGGGAGGGGACCCGTCCGTGGTGCCGGTACGGCAGGGATAATTCCGAGCGGTCGTAGGACATCCCAAAACTCCTAGCGCGGTGGGCCCGGCGTCACGGACCGCAAGAAGGTGGGGGAGCGGAGGCGGTTCGGGTCACCGCACGTTATGCGGGTGTCCGGGCAGTGGATGTGTCTTCCGTTGAACTTTCTGGCGGAAGCCCCGCACGCACGCCGGCCTGGACGGGTGCCTGTGGTGAGGGTGTTACGGAAGTGCCACAGGTGTCCCGTGTGGCCCCACGCCTTCGGATTCGACCGTCCGCACGTCGTACACCAGTCCTGGTCGGCATGGGCCGCTCTGACGGAAGCGGGCCGGTCGGCAGGGGGACGAGCGGTACGCCGAATGCGGCAGTGCTGTGCCGTTCGTTGAGGGGGTGGTACTGGTGGCATATGCCTGTCGAGTATCGAGCCGCCTGAGCGCGCCCCGGCGCGGCGATGAGTTTGCCGGTTGCCCGAGGTCTGTCCTACGACACCCCCGCCCCGTCGGTGGATCAGGAAACGCCGGATCCCGGTGTCGCGGAGAAGAGAGGGAGACCAGCATGAGGAATCCGATTCGGCTGTACATGTCGATGTCGCTCGACGGCTTCATCGCAGGGCCGGACGACCGGCCCGGGCAGGAGCTCGGACGCGACGGCGGACGGCTCTTCAACTGGCTCGACGACCGGGAGTCCGACGGTCCGAGCGGTCAGGTCTACCGCGAGGCGCTGGCGACCGGCGCGGTCGTCTCCGGCCGTCGGACCTTCGAACTCGCCGGGCGCTGGCAGGGCGATCACCACGACGGCGTGCCGATCTTCGTACTCACTCATCGGGTGGATGACGGGGACGTACCACCGGGCCACGCGCGTTTCGCCACCGATGTCGAGGACTGCGCCCGTCAGGCTCGCGCGGCCGCAGGGGACCGGCCAGTCATGGTCCATGGAGCGGGGGCGGCCCAAGCGCTGCTCCGAGCCGGGCAGCTGGACGAGATGGAGATCCACCTGGTTCCGGTCCTCCTCGGGACCGGTCGACGGCTGTTCGACCACCTGGGGAGCGATCACATCGAACTCGACCTCGTCCGGCGGCTCGAGGATCGAGACGTCACGCACCTCCGCTACCGGGTGCGCCGAACCGAGGTGGCCGCGTGAAGACTCTCTTCGTCTCCTACCGCGTCACCGACCTGGACCGCTCACTCGGTTTCTACACCGCCCTGGGCTACGGCGAACTGGGCAGGGTCGAGGTCGGGGACGGGGCCCGCCTCGTGATCCTCAAGTTCCCCGACGAACCGGCGGCCTCGCTCGAACTCGTCCACCGCCCCGGCGACGGACCGGTCGACGTGGGCAGCGGTTTCGACCACCTCGCCATCCAGGTGGAAACGCTCGCCGCCACCCTTCGGACGCTGACCGCAGCCGGCCTCGCGCCCGAACCCCTTCAGTACCCGGGCGGTGCTCACGGCCCGAAGACGTCCTGGCTCACGGACCCGGACGGCTACCGGATCGAGTTGGTGGAATGGCCGTCCGGGCATCCCGACGGGATCACCGAGGCAGACTTCGCCTGAGACGGTCACGGTCCGGCGGGTGACGAAGCCGCCGTGCAAGAACGGTCGGGGGCTGCCCCCGACCGGTTCACTGCGCTACCAGGGCACCACTCCGTCTTCGTCCTGGAAGGTTCCTGTCGGACCGTCCGCGTCGAGAGTCGCCAGACGCACCACGACCTTGGCGCTCTCCTCCGGCGGCCTTCCGATTCCGAAAGCCGCGGTCAGATCGGTCGCGGTGGTGCCGGGCTCGACCGCGTTGAACTTCATCCCCGGCTGGGATTTGGCGTACTGGACCGTGAGCATGGTGGCCGCGGCCTTGGACGCGGAGTAGAGCGCCAACGGCAGGTGGAACTCGGGCCGGTCCGGATTGGTCACCGCCCAGAAGGACCCGGCGCTGCTGGAGACGTTGACCACGGTGGGGTTGGCGGACTTGCGCAGCAGGGGAAGCGCCGCCTCTGTGACCCGCACGATTCCCACCGCGTTGGTGTCGAAGGCCCGCAGCGCCGAGGGACCGTCGGTGCCGCCGTGCCCCAGGACGCCCGCGTTGTTCACCAGGACGTCGAGTCGGCCCTCGGCCGCGTCGATCGCCGCCAGCGCGCTGGTCACGGACGCGTCGTCGGTCACGTCGAGTTGCACGAACCGTGTGCCGAGCGCGGCTGCGGCCTTCTCGCCTCGCTCGGGGTCACGAGCGCCGATGTAGACGATGTGTCCCAGTGCCAGCAGCTGTCTGGCTGTCTCGTAGCCGATGCCCTTGTTGGCGCCGGTGATCAGTGTGATGGGCATGTGTGTCCTCGCGAGTCGATGGGCCCGGGTGGGCCGTTGGTGAGGTGCGGTCCGTCGGCCGAGGTGTCGGCGCTGATCTCGCGGGCTCAGCCGGTCAGTTGCCGGAGAAGTTCGCCGGCGTCGTGCAGAGCGGTCATGTGGACGAAGCGGCCGTCGCGGACCTGATAGACGGCGTACTCGACGATCTCGAACTTGGCTCCGGTGGGAGTCGCGCCGAGCCACGGCTTCACCGGGGTACCGGTGTTGACCAGACGCGCAGCCAGACGGTCACCGTCGAAGAGGAGTTCCCTGAGCTCCCAGTGCAGGTCGGGAACCGCGTCCACGTCATGCTTCTGGACGGCTATGACGTCGTCCCGGGTGGCGGGCTCACCGTTCAGCGTGGTCACGTCGTTGATGAACTCGTCCATACTGTCGAACTCGTGGGCGTTGAGTGCCTCGATATAGCGCAGGTAGAAGGCGCGCAGATCGCTGTCGGACATGGGTGACCCTTTCGCGGGGCGGTTCCGGGTGACGACGTTCGCGCACTCTCAGATCTGGTTCAGGCCGCCGTCGACGTACAGGCTCGAACCGGTGATGAAGCTGCTCTGCCCGGAGGCGAGGAAGGCGACGGCGGCGGCGACTTCCTCGGGGCGTCCGAGCCGGCCCAGCGGCACGCGCGTCGCCAGTTGCCGCTGGAACCCCTCAGGGTCGGGGGTGAGGGCCCTCAGGGCAGGGGTGTCGGTCGGTCCGGGTGTGACGGTGTTGACGCGGATGCCGCGTCCCTTGAGTTCGTTGGCCCAGGTCCGGGAGAACGACCGGGTGGCCGCCTTGGTCGCCGCGTACACGCCGAGGCCCTCATCGCCGACATCCACGTTGGTGGAGCCGTTGAGGATGACCGAAGCACCGTCGTTGAGCAGGGGCAGCGCCTTCTGGACGGTGAACAGCATGCCCCGGACATTGATGCCGAAGAGGGTGTCGAAGTCCTCCTCGGTGACCTGCTCCAGCGGTGTGAGCGAGGCGATGGACGCGTTCGCGAACAGGACGTCCAGGCCCTGGCCCCGGCTGCGGATCGTCTCGTAGAGCCGGTCCAGGTCCGCCAGGTCGGAGATGTCGCCGGGCACCGCGGTGGCCGTGGGACCGATCGCTTCGACGGCCGCGTCGAGTTCGGCCTTGCGCCGGCCGGTGATGAACACGTGCGCGCCCTCGGCCGCCAGCCGGACGGCACTGGCCAGGCCGATACCGGTGCTGCCCCCGGTGACGAGCGCGGTCCTGCCTTCGAGTAATCCCATGCCAGAGCCCCTTCGATTTCCGCAACGATCGCTGCGTAAATCGACAGTAGCACTTCTGCAGCGATCGTTGCGGAACGAGGTAGACTGCGGGTGTGGAGAGCAAACAGAGCGGCCCCATCGGCCGACCCCGAGGATTCGACACCGACGAAGCTCTCGAGCGCGCCATGCTGGTCTTCTGGGAGCACGGCTACGAAGGAGCCAGCACCGCCAGTCTGACGAAGGCGATGGGCATCTCCACCACCAGCATGTACGCGGCTTTCGGCAACAAGGAAGAGCTCTTCCGCAAGGTCCTGAAGCGCTACACCGAAGGCCCGAGCGCCTACCTGGCCCGCGCCCTGGAGGAGCCGACCGCCCTCGGCGTCGCCACCGCGATCCTGGCAGGAGCCGTCCGTACCACCACCCGCCCGGCGCATCCCCAGGGATGTCTGGGCGTCCAGGGCGCCCTGTGCACCGGCGACTCCGGGCAGGAGGTGCGTGACCTCCTCGTCGCCTGGCGGACCGACGGTTACACCTGCGTTCGCGAGCGGTTCCAGCGAGCCGTCGGCGAGGGCGATCTGCCTGCGCGGACCGATCCGGGAGTGCTGGCCCGCTACGTCACCACCTTCGCCTACGGCATCGCCGTACAGGCCGCGAGCGGTGTCGGCCGCGACGAACTCCAGGAGCTGGCCGACGCCGCCCTGCACAACTGGCCTCTTCAGGACCGCCCGCAGCGGTCGGGTTCGCCTCAGCCCTCGTAGATGTGGAACCCCCGGCCGCTCTTCCGGCCGAGGTGACCCGCGGCGACCATGCGGCGCAGCGGCGCGGGCGGCGCGTACAGCGGTTCCTTGTACTCCTTGTACATCGACTCGGCCACGGCCTGGGCGGTGTCGAGGTCGATGAGGGGTTGGTGGTCAGGACTGCGGCGGGGTCCTCGACCGCCTTGTCCGGCAGGCGCAGGACGCTGGTCTTGATGTCGCGGGCCTCGGCGACGGCCTCGATGACGAACTGGCGGTCGGCCAGGTCACCGAGGTACGCCGCGCACCCTCCGCGCACCTCCCGCTCGACGCCGCCCGCCATGAACAGATGGCGGGCGGCGGGCCGTAGCGGGAGTTGATCCGGGGGCCGCGGACCCGCACGGTGGCGCCTTCACGCGGACGGGTCGGTGTTGCGGTGTGGACGCACGGGGCCCGCCGTTCAGGTCCCGCCGCGGCCTGCCCCGGACCCGGGCAGCTGAGGCCGGCGCAGTCCGGCGACGAGGAGCGCGACCAAGGTGCGCGGGTCGTAGCTGGGATCGTTCTCCGCGCCGACGCAGAGGTTGCCCACGCCGCGCATCAGCTCGAGCCCCTTGATGTCGGAGCGGATCTCGCCGGCGGCCGCGGCGGCGTCGAGGAGTTCCGTGCACACCGGTACGAGGTGGTCGATGAAGTAGGCGTGCAGGGTCTCGAAGCCGGCGTTGTCGTTCTGCAGGGCGGCGGCGAGTCCGTGTTTGGTCACCAGGAAGTCGACGAAGAGGTCGATCCACTGCTCCAGCGCATCGTATGCGCTGGAGCAGCTGGCCAGCAGGGCGGGGCCGGCCTCGGCGCAGGTCTCGACCTGGTGGCGGAAGACCGCGACGATCAGGTCCGCCCGGGTGGGAAAGTGCCGGTAGATCGTGCCGATTCCGACGCCCGCCCGGGCCGCGATGTCGCGTACCGGTGCTTCCACGCCCGAGGTGACGAAGGCGGCGGCAGCCGCGTCCAGCAGGATCTGTTTGTTGCGCCGGACGTCCTTGCGCTGGGACGCGGCGGCTTTCTCCGTGCCCTGGCGGCTGTCGCTCACCGTGAGGCTCCTCTCGTCGGAACGCGGCGTGGATCCGGTTCCGTAGCGTCCTGGAACGAGGTTCCGTTTCGGCCATGATGGCAGATCGGGCCGTCGGACCGACCGTGGGAAGGCGTCCGGTTTCCTCTGCTCAGGCGGAATCAGCCCACGGGTCTGCCGAACCAGCGGGAGAGATGGTCGTCCAGGTCCTGCTGCTCGTCGCCGATCCAGGCGACGTGGCCGTCGGGGCGTAGCAGGACGCAGGGAACATCAAGTGCCGCGGTGGGATCGGCGAGTTGATCGACCCGGTCCGACCAGCCGCCGACGGTCAGGCGTTCGGTGCGGTCCAGCAGCAGTCCGCGGCCGCGATGCAGCAGACCGTAGAGGTGGCCCTGTTCCAGGTCGATGTCGCGCAGACGGCGGCCGAGCAGGTCGGGGCCTGCGCCGAAGTCGTAGCGGATGCCGATCCCGGTGATCTTCTCGATCAGACGACGGTTCACCTGGTCGAAGTCCATCAGTTCCGTGAGCAGCCTGCGCACGGCCCGCGGACCCGGTTCTGTCGACAGGAGTTCCATCTGGGCGCGGGTGTTGTCCAGCACGTCCAGGGCGACCGGATGACGTTCGGCCTCGTAGGTGTCCAGCAGCGTTTCCGGTGCCCAGCCGCGGATCTCGGCGGCCAGTTTCCAGCCGAGGTTGAACGCGTCCTGGACGCCCAGGTTGAGGCCCTGTCCGCCGACGGGCGGATGGATGTGTGCCGCGTCGCCGGCCAGCAGCACCCGTCCGACCCGGTAGCGTTCGGCCAGCCGGGTCGCGTCCCCGAAGCGGGACAGCCAGCGGGGGGAGTGCACGCCGAAATCGGTTCCGGCGACGGCACGCAGTTGGTGTCTGAAATCCTCGAGGGTGGGCGGTTTCGAGCGATCACCGACTTCCCCGGCGGGGACCACGACGCTGTAGACCCCTTGGCCGAAGGGCCGGAGCCAGAATCGGTGATGGGTCTCGCGGATCTCGGCCACCTTGGGGGCGATCTCCTCCTGCGGTACGCCCACTTCCATCTCGCCCATCAGGGTCTCGGTCCGTGAGGGCTCGCCGGGGAAGCCGACGCCCAGCAGTTTGCGTACGGTGCTGCGGCCACCGTCACAGCCGACGAGGTAGCGCGAACGCAGCTGTTCGCCGTCGGCCGTCCTGACGGTCACCCGGTCTTCGTCCTGCTCGAATCCAGCTACCGCGCACCCGAGACGCACCTGCGCACCCAGTTGGATCGCATGGGCTTGGAGCAGGTCGACGATGACAGGCTGCGGGATTCCCACCAGATAGGGGTGCGCGGAATCCAGGCCCTGTGGCGCGGGTTTGTCGATGGCGGCGAAGAATCCGCCGGCCGGACGCTGTCGTCCGTGTTCGCGAACGCGGTCCAGCAGTCCGCGCATCGCCATCAGTTCGAGACTGCGCATGTGCAGACCCACGATGCGGACGAACGACGCGGGCTCGGTTTCCTTCTCCAGGACGAGAACCCGCACACCGTGCAGCCGTAGTTCGGCGGCAAGCATCGCGCCGGTCGGCCCGCACCCGGCGATGATCACGTCGAAGTCGAAGCCGCGGGGCGATCGATCAGCTCCGGGTGTTTCGTTCGGCGACGGCTCGGCGGTGAACTGCGAAGGGTCCATAAGTCTTGCCTTTCGGGAGTGCCCTGTTGTCGAGGCGCTCCCGGCGACACCTGTGTCAATCGCCGGCCGTGACGGCAAGGGGGAGCACCCACATCGCTACAGCGTTCATGGGCCTCACCTCCTCGGGCGGTGTCACGGACGACCGCAAGCTACAAGGCCAGCCATCGCGCCGTCCAATCCTTTTCCGGTTGGCGTAGGTGCGAACGGCCACGCCGCGAGGGGGAACGAACCGTCACCTGCTACTCCGTCGGCGTCTTCGACCGGGTCAGGGGACTCGGCCGCCGTGACCGCAAGTGGCCGCCCGCGCGGCGACACCCTGACCGACTTCGCTCTCGCCCTGCTCAACGGTCTGGCAGCGGGCACCTACTCCCCGACGTTCACTGCCACACCGGAGACAGACGGGGCACAGTCCGGTCCTGTCGTCCGGGTGATCAGGCGGCGGGCTCCAACCGGACACAGCACCTGCCCGGGCTGGGCGACAGACAGGCCGTATACCCGCACTCGCCCAGCCCGTGAAGGACACCGCGCAGGAGATTCAGGTTCATGCCGCACACCGTCTGTGTGTACTCGCGGGCCAGTGCATGGAAGGGACAGTTGCCGAGCACGATGGCGCCTTCCTCGTGCCGCGGCTCGAACCCGTACCGCTCCAGCAGGTCGCGGAGACCGCCGGCGCCCGGGCCGCCCAGCAGCGTGCCGAGCTCTTCGGCCTTGCGGTCTAGTACTTCCTGTACCGGCTCACCGGTTGCGCCGGACTCCTCGACGGACTGCGCAAGGAGTCGCCCGGCGAGCTCGTAGCGCCGGTCGGGCAGGCTGACCGCGATGTGTTTCGCCGAACGCCGGTACAGCTCGGCCGGCCGACCGGCCCCCGGACCCGCCCGCCCACTGCGCCGCTCGTAGACCACGTCGAGCAGGGACTCATCGGCCAGCCGGTCCAGGTGGAACGCCGCGGTCTGCCGCGCCAGACCGAGCGCGGCGGCCGCCTCGTCCCGGCCGAAGGGGAGGGGCTGGCGCACCACAAGGTCGTACAGCCTCCTGCGCGTCGCTCGTCCAGGGCGGCGATGGCGGAGACGTCGGCGTCGCGTATTTCCTTCGGGTCGCCCGCCTCGCCGAGCGCTACCACGGCAAGCGGCAGCACTGAACCGGCTCGGCCCGGGCTGATGCTTCCGGCGGGCGGTTCCGCACAGGGGCCTCCCGCCGTGTCGCGCAGCCGACGGCCGGGCAGGGGCCCCGTCCGTCACGGCCCCGTTCGTCACTGTCAGCGTGCACCTGGCTGATCGTGGGCGGTGTGGACGGCTTGGGCGGCGTGGGCGGCGAGGCTGTCGAGGGGTCTGGGTGCCGCGTCGGAGTCAGGTCCCTGTCGTGTCCGGGCTTCACCTACCTGTCGCGTACGGTCAGGCGTTTCACCTCCTGTGCAGCCTCGCGCGCTTCCTGTCGTGCCCGTGTGTGTGCAGCCGCGGCCGTCTTGCCGCGCTTCTCAGCCTCCTGCTGCTCCCGGTCGGCGCGCTGGAGCTCCTGGCGTGCCTGCTGCAGTTGCTGCTCGGCGGCGGACACCTGCTGCCGGGCCTCGTCGTGCAGGTCTCGTGCCCGCTGCAATGCGGCCTCGGCATCGGCCTCTTCGGTACGCGCGCCCCGCAGCCGCTGCGCGGACTCCTCGGCTGCTGCCCGGGCGTGTTCGAGCTGCTCCCGCCGCAGGCGGCGCCGTTCGGCGAGTTCGTCCTTTGCCCGCGTCCGGGCCGACGGCGGTCGAGGCGTCTCCCGACTCGGCTTACGCGCAGCCCTGGTCGGCGGGTCGGCGCCGGGAAAGTCCGACGGCGGGGTGAGAGCGCCCTCCAGGCGGCCGCCCGCCCACCGGTCCGCTGCATCCGGATCGGTGAGCACGGCGCGCAGGGTGGACTCGACGTCCTGCCGGGCCGGGTCCGACAGCCGATGCCCGGCCTCCTGAGCAAGCTGCACCGCCTGCCGGGACAAGGCAGCCACGATGCGCCGACGCTGCTCGGACAGCTCATTGATCCCTGCGGCGTCCAGGGTGCGGTATGCCTCGCGCAACGCCTGCCCCAACTCCAGGAACTGCCGGCTCTCCTGCGGCTGGGAGCGCAGCAGGAGGTTCGCGGCCCAGGCCGCGAGCGTGGGGCGGCGGGCCGCATGGATCCGGCGGGCATCGTCGGCGTGGCCGGCCGACTTGGCCGCGGCGGCCAGCTCCTCACGACGGGCGACGAAGTGGGCCGGGGGCGTGGTGTAGAGCTCGTCGAGAACCGCTTCCACATCGCGTTCCCCGCCGTCCGGTACCCCCTTGCGCCGACTCAGGGGGTCCCCACCTCCGGCTCGCCTTCGTGCCACCCGACCAGACCCGAGTGGGTCAGGCCGTGGAGGGTGTACGCGGTGCGGGAGCTCCGGTCGTCGGTGCGCACCGGGCGGCCGCCGGTCTCAGGGGGCGGGTGGACGATCGCTCGGCGCGCTGACACGGCACCAGCCTCGCCCGTGACGGGTGATCCCGCATCTCGGTCAGGCTCTGTTCTCACGACGGCTGCGGCTCGTTTCGAGGGAGACGACTCTCCGGAGCGCGGCGGCGCACTGGACGCCGCCGACCGTAATCACGGTCACCGACGAGCACGCTCCCGGGTAGGCGAGAATGGGCCCATGAGCCTGTTCCGCCACGACGGC
>NZ_JBEXGM010000063.1:0-18840 GCF_040607335.1 Streptomyces sp. NPDC005303
GTTGGCGGTGCCGAGGCCGCCGGAGGTGATCGTGAAGACGGCGTCGAAGTTCTGGACGATGTAGATCGAGCCCAGCAGGGCGCCCAGCTCCAGGTGGCCCGGCCGGGCCGGTCGACATCACGCCGGGCGATCCCCGCTACGAGAAGCTCGCGACCCGCGGCCTCAACAAACGGTTCACCGCGCGCCCCGCGGCCTTCCGCGTGGCCGCGACCACCGAGCAGGTGGTCCGGGCCGTCGGTGAGGCCGCCCGGTCCGGCCGACGCGTCGCGGTGCGCAGTGGCGGACACTGCTACGAGAACTTCGTGGGCGACCCGGCCGTCCGGCTGGTGATCGATCTCGGGGAGATGAACGCCGTCACCTACGACCCCCGCATGCGTGCCTTCATGGTCGAGGCCGGTGCGCGGCTGATGGACGTGTACCGGACGCTGCACGGCACCTGGGGCGTCACCCTGCCCGGCGGTGCCAGCGCGACCGTCGGCATCGGCGGGCACATCGCGGGTGGTGGATACGGGGCGCACTCCCGCAGGTTCGGTGTCGCCGCCGACCACCTCCACGCCGTCGAGGTCGTCGTCGTCGACGCCTCGGGCCGGGCCCGTTCCGTGGTGGCCACCCGCGAGCCCACGGATCCGCACCGCGAACTGTGGTGGGCCCACACGGGCGGTGGCGGCGGCAACTTCGGTGTGGCGACCCGCTACTGGTTCCGCTCTCCCGGCGCCACCGGCGACGACCCCGCCCGGCTGCTCCCGCGCCCGCCCACCGAGGTTCTCTCGAACGCGGTGATCTACCCGCGTGAGGGCATGGACCGAGCGGCCCTGCGCCGGCTGGTGCGGAACTTCGGCCGGTGGCACGAGCACAACAGCGACGCCGACTCACCGTACGCCGGGCTGTACGGCGGTCTGGTGCTGCTGAGCCGGCTCAGGGAGAACGACCCCGGCCAGAGCGCTGTCAGTTTCACCCACCTCGACGGCACCCGGCCCGACGCCGAGCGCCTGCTGGAGCGGTATGTGTCGGCCGTGACGGAGGGCGTAGGTGTCACCCCCTACATCACCGAGACCGTCCGGGACCCCTGGTTGACCGCGACGACCGCGCTCGCCGAGTCCCAGGACGTCGACAAGGGCCGCCAGAAGATCAAGTCGGCCTATCTCCGCCGTTCCTTGACGGACCACCAGATCGACGCCCTGCACACGCATCTCGACAGCGCCGACCACACCAGCGAGGCGGCACACGTGTCACTGCAGTCCTACGGCGGCCGGATCAACTCCGTGCGGCCGTCGGCCACCGCCACCGCGCACCGGGACGCGATCATCAACGTCATCTTCACCAACACCTGGCAGGATCCCGGGGCCGATGCCGAGAACATCGGATGGCTGCGCCGCGTCTACCGCGACGTGTTCGCGGAGACGGGCGGCGTTCCGGTGCCGGGCCGGGGTGTCGGCGACGGCTGCTACATCAACTACCCGGACGTCGACATGGCGGATCCCGAGTGGAACACCTCGGGGGTGCCCTGGCACCGGCTGTACTACAAGGACAACTATCCGAGGCTCCAGCGGGTCAAGGCCGCCTGGGACCCGCGGAACGTGTTCGGGCACGCGTTGGGTGTACGACCCGTTTGACCGGGGCGACGCGACAAGGAGGGGCGGCACAACGTGCGCCGCCCCTCCTCAGCGCGCCCGGCTCAGGACGGAACACGCTCCGGGAACGGCGTGTAGAGGTTCGGTTCACTGTTGCTCAGCGCGCGCAAAGCGGTGCGGTGAGCGCCGAATTCCGGCTGTTGAAGCGCCCGGCGGAAGGACGGCTCGTCCTCCCAGTCGGCCACGTTCACATAGCGGCCGGGCTCGTCCACGTGGCGCAGCAGGCGATGGCGGACGAAGCCCGGCTGAGCGGCGAAGAACTCCGAGGTGCTGTCGAAGACGCGCTCGAACTCCTCGACTGAGCCGGTGACTTCGAACCGATTGATTAGTGTGATCACGCAGAGTTCCTTCTGGGAGACACCGGGTTTTCCGGCCACCGTCGCAGATGGCCCTTGAGTGGCCGTGGAACGCGGGTGGGCCGCGATACACGGGATCGGAAAAGCAGGATCAGAAAAACGGGATCGGGAAAGCGGAAAGCGGGACCAATGATGTGGATTACGCGTGAGCACGCCGGACGGCTGGCGCGGTGTGCGGTCGCCTTCGAGCCGGGCGACCCGGCCCGTACGGGTCGTATGGCCTTCTGGGCCCCGGAGGGCGTGGGTCCACCCGGCGTGCCCTGCGGCGTCGCGGGGGAGGCCGAGCTCGCCACCGCCGAAGGGCTGCGTAAGGTCCCCGTCTTACGCCTCTCCGTGAGCGACGCCCTGCCGGTCCTGGCCCTGGCTCGCCGCGAGTACGGCGGCGAGGGCGGCGACGACGACGCCGTCCACCCGGCAGCGGCCTTCTGGGGTGCCGCCACTGCGCTCGCGCTCCATCTCGCCGCCCGCGAAAGGCTGTTGCCGGGGGTCTCCGCCGACGGTTACGACGCCTGGCGGGCCGGCCCCCTCGATCCCGAGGACGTGCTGCGGCTGCGCGCACTGGCCGCCACCGCGCCACCGGAGGCACTCGCCGTGCCCGTCCCGGGCAGCGCACTGCTGCCGCGGCCGGACGGGGTGCTGCGCGCCTTCCTCGACGCCGTTGTCGACACCCTGCCGCGTACCGCGGCCGCCGAGGCCGCGAGCGGCCGTGCCGCGTTCGCCGCCGCCGAGCCCCAGCACGTACCGCAACTGCGGGCCTGGGCGGAGGAGATCGCGGTCGGCGTCGACTCGGGCGTACGGGTCTCGCTGACCGTGCGGCTGGTCCACGGCGCCGACGGCGTGCCCTACGGACAGGTCGTGCCCCTGGTCTCCGATCTCGCCGACCCGACAGTGGAACTGACCTCCTCGGACCTCTTCGACGGCGCCCCGCACGCACTGGGACCGCTCGCCCAGGCCGAGACGGTCCGCGCCGTGCGGCGCGCCGCGACCGTATGGGAGCCGCTCGCGCGGCTGCTCCCCGTGCCACGTGAACTCGACCTCGACGACGAGGAGTTCAGCCTGCTGCTGAGCGGCGCGGCGGCGCGGCTGCGGGCGCACGGCGTCGACGTACGGTGGCCCGACGAGGCGAACCACCGGATGACCGCGCGGGCCACGGTCGGCGCGGATCGCGTCCCGCCCTCCGATCTGCGTTCCTTCCTCGGCGGCGACGGCACCGTCGCGCTGCGCTGGCAGCTCTGCCTCGACGGCGATCCGCTCACCGAGGAGGAGACCGCGGCCGTCGCCGAGGCGGGGCGACCGGTGGTACGGATACGCGGCCACTGGACGTTCGTCGGCCCCGAACTCACCCGCAAGGCCCGGGCACGCGATCTGCGGCCCCTCACCGCCGTCGAGACGCTCGCTGTCGCCCTCACCGGATACGCGGAAATCGGCGGCGAGCAGGTGCCGGTCGCCGACGGCCCCTGGCTGCTCGCCCTGCGTGCCCTGCTCCGCGACCCCGCCGGTGGCACCTCCGTCGGGCAGCCGACCGCGCTCGCCGCGACCCTGCGCGGCTACCAGCTGCGCGGCCTGGACTGGCTGGCCCGGATGACCTCGCTCGGTCTGGGCGGATGCCTCGCCGACGACATGGGCCTGGGCAAGACGATCCAGCTCATCGCGCTCCATCTGTTCCGCCAGGAGCACGAGGGCAGCCGCGCCCCGACCCTCGTGGTGTGCCCGGCGTCGCTGCTCGGCAACTGGGAGCGGGAGGTCCGCAGGTTCGCCCCCGGCACAGCCGTACGCCGCTTCCACGGCACCGGCCGCAGCCTCGACGGAGCGGACACCGGCTTCGTCCTCACCACCTACGGCACGATGCGCCTGGACACCGAGCGGCTCAGCGGGCACCGCTGGGGCATGGTCGTCGCGGACGAGGCCCAACACGTCAAGAACGCGTCCTCCGCCACGGCCAGGGCGCTGCGGCTGATCCCGGCGGACGCGAGGATCGCGCTCACCGGCACCCCCGTGGAGAACAGCCTCTCCGAACTGTGGGCCATCCTCGACTGGACCACCCCGGGCCTGCTCGGCACCCACGGCCAATTCCGCCGTCGTTGGATCGCCCCGGTCGACGCCGAGCGGTCCGCTTCCGGCATCGCGGATCCGGGCACCGGCACCACCGCCGGGCGCCTCGCCGCTCTGGTCCGGCCGTTCCTGCTGCGCCGCCACAAGTCCGACCCGGGGGTGGCGCCCGAACTGCCGCCCAAGACCGAGACGGATCGTCCGGTGCCGCTCACCGCGGAACAGACCGCCCTCTACGAGCAACAGGTGCGCGCCGTCATGGACGAGATCAGGTCGTCCGGGGGAATCGCCCGCAGCGGACTGGTCCTCAAGCTGCTCACCGGCCTGAAACAGATCTGCAACCACCCCGCCCAGTTCCTCAAGGAGGACGAGCCGAAGCTGGCCGGCCGCTCCGGCAAGCTGGCCCTGCTGGACGAGCTGCTGGACACGATCCTGGCGGAGGACGGCGCGGCGCTGGTCTTCACCCAGTACGTCGCGATGGCCCGGCTGCTGGAACGGCATCTGCGGGACCGGGGCATTCCCACCCAGCTGCTGCACGGTGGGACGCCCGTGGCCAAGCGGGAGGAGATGGTCCGCCGCTTCCAGGCCGGCGAGGTTCCCGTCTTCCTGTTGTCGTTGAAGGCGGCGGGGACAGGCCTCAACCTGACCCGGGCCGACCATGTCGTGCACTACGACCGCTGGTGGAATCCGGCCGTCGAGGCCCAGGCCACGGACCGGGCGTACCGCATCGGCCAGACCCGGCCGGTGCAGGTGCACAGGATGATCGCGGAGGGCACGGTCGAGGACCGGATCGCGGCGCTGATGGAGGCCAAGCGGGAGCTCGCCGACGCGGTCGTCGGCAGTGGTGAGCAGGCTCTGAGCCGGCTCGGGAACGACGAGTTGGCGAACCTGGTCGAGCTGAGGAGCGCGGGATGAGCGAGGAATACGACGACCGGGCCCGGGGCTTCACCGCCTTCCCGCCCCGCAAGGGCGGTCGGCCCCGCGGCCAGTCCTGGTGGGGCGGGGCGTGGACGGAGTCGATGGAGGACGGCTGGCCCGACGAGGATGTGCTGAAGAAGGGACGGGCCCTTGCCCGCTCCGGCCGCCTCGGCCCCCTCTCGGTCGCCCCGGGGCGGGTCGCCACGCAGGTGTACGGCGGTGCGGACGAGCCGTACACCGTGAGCCTCGAACTCCCTGAACTGGACGACGACCAGTGGGACGCGCTCTGGGAGCGGACCGCGGACCGGCCGGCGGAGACAGAGGCGCTGCTCGCCGGGGAGCTACCGCCCGATCTGCTGGAGGCGGCCGAGGACGCCCGGCTGGGGCTGTTGCCCGGCTACGGGGAGCTCGGACCGGACTGCGACTGCGACGAGCCGGACCATCCGTGCGTGCACGCGGTCGCGCTCGGCTACCAGTTCTCCTGGCTGCTCGGCGAGGAGCCGCAGCTCCTGCTGCTGGTACGGGGGCGGGAGTGGTCAAAGGCGCTGGAGGAGCTGAAGTCCGTCCTCCTCGTACGGGCCATGACCGAGGCCGACGACCCTGCGGACCCGGAAAGCACCGCGGACGGCAAGGACGCCGAGGATGACGCGGTCGAGGAGGGCGAGGGGCGCCCGGGCGCCCGGGCCACCGGGGCGGTCGAGGGGATCCCCATCGCCGAGGCGTACGCCCGCCCCGTCGTTCCCCTCCCCGGGCTCCCGCCCCTGCCCGAACCGCCGGAGGGGAGCACCGAGCCGGTCACCGGCATCGAGGCGGATCCGCTGGAGCGGCTCGTCACCGACGCGGCCGTACGCGCGCGTGAACTGCTCTTGTACACCCTGGGGTTGATCGGCGAGCCGCCCCGGCCGCTCGACGTGTGGCAGGACACCGTACGGATCGCCGCCACCCACCCTGACCCCCAGGTACCCCGGCGGCTTCGGGACTCCTGCGGCAGGCCGGACGAGCTGGACCGGGCGGCCGAGGCCTGGCGGTTCGGCGGCGGCGCCGGACTGGAGGTGCTCGAAGAGGCGTGGGAGCCCCCGCGGTCCGAAGTCGCCCGGGCCCGTACGGCGCTTTCGACGGGCTGGGAGGACGACGAGTCGCCCGACCTTGTCGTCCGTGACAATCGCTGGACGCTGTCCGGCCGTGGGCTGCAGCTGAGATACGGGCGCGACGGCCGCTGGTACCCGTACCAGGAGCGGTCCGGCACCTGGTGGCCCGCCGGTCCGCCGACGCACGACCCGGCCCTCGCGCTCGCCGCGCTCCTCGGCGACTGAGAAAGCCCCCGCCCCACCGACGGCGGTCGGCCCGCCCCCTTCAGCAGGGGCGCGGGCGGGCCGCCGTTTCGCACGTCCGGCATCCGGCGCCCGCCGAGCCAGGCTCCAACGATCCTCCAGGTACCGAAACCACCATGAGGATCACCTGGTTCGTCGGACATGCGCCGAACCGGACCGGAGGGAGACAACGTGGACGGCACCATCGCCGCAGGGCCGCGTTCGTTCGTCGACGACATCGTGGACCACGCCCGGCGGAACCCGGAGGCGACCGCCCTGGTCTGGCGGGGGCACACGGTCGGCTACGGGGCACTGCTCAGGCGCGCGCAACGGGAGCGGGACCGGCTCATCCGGATCCCGGCGGACGGGCCGGTGGCCCTCCCCGCGGTCAAGTCGCCCCTGACTCTCGCCCTGATCCTGGCCTGTCTCCTGGCCCGGCGCCCGCTGCTGCTGCCCTCGCCGACCCTCGGGGAGGACGTCCTGGACCGACTGTACGAGCAGGCGGGGGTACGTCTCGTACTCAGCCCGAGCAGACCCGCCACGGCCCGGCCGGTGCGACGCCCCGACCGCACCGACCTCGACGGAACCGCCCTGCTGCTCACCACCTCCGGCTCCACGGGCCTGCCCAAGACCGTGCCGCTGGGGTTCCCCGCGCTGGACCGTTTCACGGCCTGGGCCGGCGAGACCTTCGGCATCGGCCCGGGCACGACCGTGCTCAACTACGCGCCGCTGAACTTCGACGTGTGTCTGTTGGACGTATGGACGACGCTCGCCCGCGGCGGCCGGGTCGTCCTGGTCGACGCGGATCGCGTCACCGACGGCGGCCGTCTCCTCGACCTGGTCGAACGGGAGCGGCCCGAGGTGGTCCAGTCGGTGCCGGTGTTCTACCGGCTGCTGGCCGACGCCGCCCGCGACAAGGGCCGTACGCTCCCGTCCGTCCGGCACGCGATCTTCACCGGGGACACCATGCCCGCCCCGGTCCTGGCCGCGGTCCCGGGGCTGCTGCCGGCCGCCCGGCTGTACAACGTCTACGGCTGCACCGAGACCAACGACAGCTTCCTGCACGAACTGCGCGGTGCCCCGGACCCTGGCCGTCCGCTGCCGCTCGGGCAGCCGCTGCCCGGCGTCCGGGCCCTGCTCGTCAGCGGTGACGGCCACGTGCTGGACGGGCCCGGCACCGGTGAGCTGTACGTCTCCACCCCCTTCCAGAGCGAGGGCTACCTCGGAGCGGCGGCCGACTCCGGCGCGTTCGTCCCGCATCCGGAAGGGGCCGACACCCGGCGCTGGTTCCGCAGCGGCGACCTGGTGCGCCGCTCGGCCGACGGGGTCCTCACCCTCGTCGGACGTACCGACTTCCAGGTCAAGGTTCGCGGGGTACGGGTCAACCCCCAGGAGGTCGAGCACCTGCTCCTGGCACACCCGGGCGTCGCCGAGGCGACCGTGCTGGCGCTGCCCGACCCGGTGTCCGGGCGGACTCTGCACGCCGTGGCCCGCCGCGCCCCCGGCTCCGGGCTCGACAGCCTGACCCTGCGCGGGCACCTGGCACGCGGACTGTCCAGGGCCGCGATCCCCTCGACCCTGCTGATCACCGACGCGCCGCTGCCCCGGACCGCCACCGGAAAGGTCGACCGGGAACGCGCCGTACGGATCCACTTCACCAAGGAGAGCTGACATGCCATACGCCCAGGCCATCAAGGAATTCGTGGTCGAGGAGTTCCTGCCGGACGTGTCCGCGGGGGAACTGGACGCCGACTACGACCTGCTGGCGAACGGGGTGATCGACAGCCTGGGGCTGCTCAAGGTGATCGCCTGGATCGAGGACCGGTACGGCATCGACACCGACGAGGTCGACCTGCGACCGGAGTCGTTCAACTCGGTGGCTTCGATCAACGCGTTCATCGCTCACGCGTCGCCGCGACCGACGAGGAACGCGTAGCCGTGCACGACGCTGTCATCGCGCTGCTCCGGCAGGACCGGCCCGTGGAGCTGCCGGTCTGGCGGTCGTTCTGGGACCGGCTTCACGACGGCGGGCTGCGCCGGGGCGAGTCGGTGGCCCTGCTCGCCTCACTGTCCACGCGGATGCCGGACCGCGTCACCCTGACCGCCCTGCTGGACTCGCTGGCCGAGCGGCTTCCGGCCGCCGGGTCCGGCGAGGCGGGCGACGTCGGTGCCGCGGTCAACATCGTGGGGACCGGCGGGGGCCCGAGCACCTTCAACGTCTCCACGGCTGCCGCGATCGTCGCCGCCGCCATGGGGGTCCGGGTGGTGAAGACCGGCTCGCGCGCCTACACCGGCAGCCTCGGCTCCGTTGACCTGCTGGAGCGGCTCGGGGTACCCCTGACCTCGTCGTACGAGGAAACCCACGCGTCCCTGGAGCGGCATGGCATCGCCTTCGCCGGGGCCTTCGTCTACCCGCCCGAACTCGCCCTGCTCGCCCGCAGTGTGCTGCCCCTGGACAGCAGGAAGCTCGGCGGTTTCGTCAACGCGCTCGGCCCGTTCCTCGCCCGGCTGCCCGTCCGGGCCCAGCTGACCGGTGTCGCGGACCGGCGGCTGCTGACCGGGCTGCGGCACGCCGCCGCACACCTGGCCCGGGGCGGCAAACGCTCGGTATGGCTGTGCGTCAACGAGGCGGGCGCGGACGAACTCCTGAGCTTCCGACCGAACCGGGTGTACACCTACGAGGGCGCGGAGGAGGACGAGTTCGTCCTCGATCCCGCGCGGCTGGGCCTCTCCTCCGGCTCCCTGGACGGTCTACGGCCCGCGGGCGGCGATCCCGTGGCGTACTTCCGCGAGGTGCTGTCGGGCCGGTGCTCCCCGGCGGCCGAGGAGACCGTCTGTCTGAACGCCGCCGCGCTCGCCGTGGCCGGCCGCCTCACCGGCGACTGGCGCACCGCGCTGGACACCGCACACGAGGTGGTCCACAGCGGCCGGGCCCTCGCCCTGCTCACGCTGCTGCGCTCGGAGACGGCCGCCCATGCCTGAGTTCTTCGCCCGCCGCCGGCCCGGTCGGCCAGGACTCGCGGTGTTCCTCAACGCCGGTGACCCGCCGCTGGCCGAGCTGCCCCGACTCACCGCCATGCTCGACGAGAACGAGGTCGACTGTCTGGAACTGGCCGTGCCGTTCCCCGGCTCGGCCACCGACGGGCCCGTCGTCCGGGCATCCGCCGACCGGGCGCTGGCCGGCGGGGCTACGCTCCGGACGGTTCTGGACGCCGTGGCGTCCGTACGGCCCGGGCTACGCCGGCTTCGGATCGCGCTGCTCGCCGACTGGAGCCACAGCGTCAGGGGCACCGGGCCCGGCGACTTCGCCGCGGCCGTCCGTGACGCGGGCTGCGACGGACTGCTGCTGCACGGGGTGCCGCCCCGGGTGCGCGCGGCCCACTACGAGGCCGTACACCGGGCGGGACTGCCGCTCGTCACGACCTGCTACGCCGTTTCCGGCCCCGACGCCGTGGCCGAAGCGGCGGATCACGCCTCCGCCTATCTGTACCTGGTCGCCCACTACGGCCGCAGCGGAACCACCGCGGCCCTGGACCAGGAGCGGCTGGGGGCGGTCATCGCCACCCTGCGTTCCACCGCGTCCGCCCCCGTGGCCGTCGGCTTCGGGGTCAGGACGGGCGGCGACCTCGCGCTGCTCGACGCGCTCGGCGCCGATGCCGCTGTGGTCGGCAGCGCAGGGGTGGCCCGTATCGCACAGGCTCGCGCCGCCGGGCGGGACCCCGTCGAGGAGTTCCGCTCCTTCGTACGGGAGCTGCGCTCCCCCGGCCCGCACGCACACCGGCCGACGGCCACGAGAGAGGAATGACGTCCATGATCGTCCGTAAGCTCGAAGAGGTCACCTGCGTCGACTGGGGAAACGGTCTCAGCCGCCGCTTCCTCACCCAGCACGACGGCGTCGGTTACACCGTCACCGACACGATCGTCCGCGCGGGCACCAAGTCCCGTCTGGAGTACCGCAACCACCTGGAAAGCTGCTACTGCATCTCGGGCAGCGGCGAGGTGATCGACACCGCCGGCACCGTCCACCCGATCACCCCCGGCACGCTCTACGCGCTCGACCGTCACGACGCGCACTGGCTCGTCGCGCACCCGGAGGAGGACCTGCGCCTGGTATGCGTGTTCTCCCCCGCGCTGCGCGGCGACGAACGCCACGACCTCGAGTCGTCCGGCTACTCCCACTACCGATGACCGACTGGACCGCGGACCAGCGGGCGCTGCGCGAGGGCCTGTCGCCCTGGCTGGAGAAACTCAACGCCGGCCACCTGGAACGCGACGCGGCCGCCTCGTTCTCGCACGACGGCTGGCGGATCCTGGCCCGGACCGGAGTGCTCGGGCTGCCGTTCGAGGAGAAGTGGGGTGGCCTCGGCCAGTCACTGCTGACGACCATGTACGTCCTGGAGGGGCTCGGCGAGGGCTGCCGGGACGCCGGGCTGAACTTCTCGGTCTGCACCCATCTGGTCAGCACCGGTGTGCCGCTGCAGCGCTTCGGCTCACCGGCCCTCAAGGAGCGCTATCTGCCCCGGCTCTGCTCGGGCGAGCTGATCGGCGCCCATGCCATCAGCGAGCCCGACAGCGGTTCGGACGCGCTCGCGATGCGGACCAGGGCGGTGCGCGACGGCGACGACTACGTGCTGAACGGCAGCAAGGCCTTCGTCAGCAACGGGCCGGTCGCCGGCCTGTTCACCGTCTACGCCCGCACCAGCGACCGCCCCGGCCCGCTCAGCGTGACCGCGTTCCTGGTGGAACGGGACACTCCGGGGCTGCGGGTCGGCGCACCCGTCGCGAAACTGGGCCTGCGCACCTCCCCGTTGGGCGAGCTGTCCTTCGAGGACTGCCGGGTGCCCTCGTCCCGGGTCCTGGGCCGGCCCGGCGGTGGCTTCCTGGTGCTCGACCATGTGATGCGCCGGGAGATCCTCTGCTCCTTCGTCGTCAACGCGGGCGAGATGCGGCACCGTGTCGCCCGTTGCGTCGAGTACGCGCGCACCCGAACCCAGTTCGGCCGGCCCATCGGCTCGTATCAGGCCGTCTCCCACAAGATCGTGGACATGGAGATCGGGGTGGAGACCGCCCGGCACTGGCTGTACGGCACCGCCCAGCGCATGGCGGCCGGCGAGAACGTCACCCGGGACATCGCCATGGCCAAGCTCGTCACCAGCGAGGCGAACGTCGCTTCCGCCCTCGCCGCCGTGCAGATCTTCGGAGGCAACGGCTATATGACCGAGTTCGGCATGGAGGCGGAGTTGCGCAACTCGGTGGGTTCGACCATCTACTCGGGGACCTCCGAGATCCAGCGCAACCGCGTCGCGGCCCTGCTCGGCCTGTGACCGACCGGCCACCGCCCGAACCTTAGACCCGACACAGGAGTGACCTCACCGTGACGACCCACCACCGCGAGGATCCCGGCACACTGCGCGCCACCGCCTTCCTCGACCACGCCTCGCCCGAGGTCCGCGGCTTCGTCGCCGACGCGCTGCCGGCCTCGGCCACCACCCCCGCGGCCCGGGCGGTCGCGCTCTACTACGCGGTGCGCGACCGCGTCCGCTACGAGGTGTACGGGGCGGACCTGTCCCGCACCGGGCTGCGGGCAAGCGCGGTGGCGCGGACCGGCTCCGGCATGTGTCTGCACAAGTCGGTGCTGTACGCGGCCGGCCTGCGCTCGCTCGGCATCCCGGCCCGGCTCGTCCTGGCCGACGTACGCAACCATCTGGCCTCCGGGCGGCTCAAGTCGCTGATCGGCGGTGATGTCTTCCACATGCACTGCCTCACCTCCGTGCGCCTCGACGGCCGCTGGGTCACGGCGACGCCGGTGTTCAACAAGGCACTGTGCCGGCTGTACGGTCTGGCGCCGCTGGACTTCGACGGCACCGCCGACAGCCTGTACCACCCCTTCGACCTGCGGGGCCGCCGGCACATGGAGTTCCTGCGCCACCACGGGGAGTTCGACGACCTGCCCTATGAGCGGGTGGTCGCCGAGCTGAGGACGGCTCACCCGGGACTGCTGAGCGCGGACGGCAGCGGATTCGCCGAGGGCTCGCTGGTTCGGGAGGCCGAGCCCCCGGCAGCCGGGTAGTGCTCGTCAAGTTCTGCGGTGCGACCTCCGCGGCCGAGGTGACGGACCTGGCGGCGGCCGGGGCCGATCTCGTCGGCCTGTGGCACGGCGTGCCGGGCGGCCGGTCCGAGCTGACCGCCGACCGGCTCGGCGAGCTGGCCGCAGTCGCCCTGGGCACCGGCCGGCTGCGGCCGGTGCTGGTCACGTTCTCGTCCGACACCCAGGCGCTGTCGGCACTGCTGGCGGCGGCCCGGGTGCCGTGCGTGCAGTTGCACGGCTTCCAGCCGCCGGGCACGGTGCGCGCGCTGCGCCGAGAAGGACCGCCGGGCCTGGAGATCGTCAAGGTTCTCCATCTGCGGGACGGGTCCTGCCTGGAGGAGCGACTGACCGGGGCGTACGAGCGGGCCGGCGCCGACTGCTTCCTGCTGGACGCCGTCACCTCCGAGGGCCGGATCGGCAGTACCGCGCAGCCCTTGGACGACGCGGTCGTGACCGCTCTCGCCGACCGGACCGGGCTGCCCTTCCTGCTGGCGGGCGGTCTGCACGCGGGCAACGCGCACGATTTCGCGGGCGCCCGCGCGCACCCGCACTTCCTCGGTATCGATGTCGATTCGGCGGCGCGCGCCGAGGACGGGCTCCTGCGAGCCGCCCGCGCGCGAGCCGTCTCTCACGCCTGGAGGACCGCGTGAACGCCCCCTTCACCGACGCGCTGGCCGTGGCCTCGAGGCCACTGATCATGGAGGTCAAGCTGCGGGACGCAGACGGCCGGGAGCTGCTGGGCGCCCGTGGGGTCGCTGAGACGGTGGAGCGGTTCGAGGCCGCGGGGGCGCCCTGTCTCTCGGTGGTCACGGGGCGCTGGTTCGGCGGCACCGAGGGGCTGCTGGAGGAAGTCGCCTCCCTCACCTCGCTGCCGCTGCTGCGCAAGGACTTCGTCACCAGTCGGCGCCAGCTGGAGCGGACCCGCGAGCTGGGCGCCTCAGCCGTTCTGCTGACCGCGAAGGTGCTGCCGGGCGCGGTACTGGCCCGGCTGACCGATCACGCCCTGGAGCTGGGGCTGACCCCGTTCGTGGAGGTCGCCGACGAAGCGGACGTGGCGCTCGTGGCACGCGGACCGCGGTGTGTGGTCGCGGTCAACAACAAGGACATCGCCACCCGCGAACGCCTCCCGGGCGACCCGACACGCAGCCGGACCCTGCTGCCCGCCGTACGTTCCACGGGTACCCGTTGCCCGGTCAGCGCGAGCGGCATCGACGCCCCGGCGACAGCGGCCCGCCTCCTGGACGAAGGCTTCGCCGGCCTGCTCATCGGCACGGGGGTGCTGCGGGCCCCCAGCCTGACGGCCTGGTGCGCCGAACTCGACGCCGCGCGGGGGGCCCTGGCCGACGGCCGGTCGGCGCGCTGATCCGCACCTCGACCGGCCCCGCCGCGCGCCTCAGCCGCGCCTGCCGGCGGTCTGGGCGCGGCGGCCCCGGGCGGTGCGTCCCCAGGGCTTGTAGACCGAGACCACGGCGGCGACGGTGAGCAGGACGAACAGCAGGGGGACGCTCCACAGCAGGAAGTCGCCGGCTCCGCCGGGATCGGGCGGGCCGTCACCCACATCGGCCGTCCGCTCGCTCGCGGTCATGACGATCGGGTGGATCACGAACCAGGCGAAGATCGTCATGAACAGGGTGATGACCCATTTGACGACGATCCACCAGTGCAGCAGCAGGCCCCACTTGGTGCCGCAGGAGAGCAGGATGCCGGTGATCGCGGCGGTGACGCTGAAGACCGTCACGCTGGTGTCGTCGAACACGTACATCGCGTAGTAGACGCCCTTGGCGACGGCGGCGTCGTCGGTGGTGTACCCCATGATCGCCAGGACCACCATGGAGAGCGAGAGGCCCACCCAGCCGACCGAGGTCACCACGTGGATGGCCAGCGTCAGTTTCCGCGCTCTGCGGCCGAGTTCGAACTTTTTCTTCTTCGTGGGATGCTGCCGGGGCGTGCCGGGCTTGGTGGTCGTAGCGGGGACGGAAGCGGACAAATCAAACGCCTCGCCTTCTACTGGCTCGGGGTGCGCGTCCCTGGCGGACGACAAACTCTTTACGGTGTACAGAAAACTCTTTACAGCGTACAGGACTACCATCCCGATGTGAGGTCAGGAACCGGAATGGCGAAAGGAAACGGCCGGATGGACCCGGCGCGCGCCCTGGCTCTGCTGTGGCGCAGGGAGCGCGAGCCCGACCCGCCCGCTCGCGGCCCTCGCCAAGGACTGACGGTCGACCGCGTCGTGCGGACCGCGATCGCCGTCGCCGACGCCGAGGGCCTGGGTGCCCTGTCCATGCGCAAGGTCGCCGAGCCGCTCGGCGTCTCCGCCATGTCGCTCTACACGTATGTGCCGGGCCGCGCCGAGCTGGTCAACTGCATGCTCGACGAGGTCCTCGGCGAAGCGCCCTCGCTGGAGGGCGCCGACGGCTGGCGGCAGGCGCTGGAGCGCTACGCCCGGGGCAGCATGGACATCGCCCGCCGCCATCCCTGGGTACCCCCCCTGGTCTCCTCCCGGATGTTGATGGGCCCCCACGAGACCGCCTTGTGGGACGGCGTGCTCGGTGCCCTGACGGGGGTGGGCCTGGACGAACGGGAGATGCTCGCCGTGGTCCAGCTGCTCAACGGCTATGTGCGCGGCGCGGCTCAGCAGTCCGCCGACGCCGAGCACGACGCCCGGCGTTCCGGTCTGACGTACGAGGAGTGGTACGAGCAGACCGGGCCACTGCTTGAGGAGATGGTCACCGCCGACCGCTACCCGTCCCTGACGAGGGTCTGGAGGTCGGGCGTCTTCGAGGAACCCGGCGAGGGCCTCGGACCCGACGGCGGCTTCGAGTTCGGGCTCCAACGGGTCCTCGACGGCATCGAGCAACACATCGACGAGCGCGCCGCCCGCTGAGCGACGCCCCCCTGCTCGAGTGAGACTCCGCACACCCTCCAGACCGGTTTCCGATCCTTGTCGCGCAACGGACGAATGAGCCTCGGAGAGCTGAGGCCGACAGGGCGGAGCAGGCGTGACAGTTCTGGTGACAGGAGCGACAGGATCCGTGGGCCGCCTGGTGGTCGGCCACCTGGTCGCCGCGGGCGTAAGGGTGCGTGCGCTGACCCGGCACCCGGCCACCGCCGCGCTGCCGGACGGGGTCGAGGTCCGGGAGGGCGACCTGCGGCAGCCGGACACCCTGCGCGCGGCGCTGTACGGCGTGGAGCGCCTCTACCTCTTCCCGGTTCCGGAGACCGCCCGCGAGGTGGTCGCCGCCGCCAGGGAGGCCGGCGTGCGCCGGATTGTCGTCCTCTCCTCGTCCTCCGTACTGGACACCTCGGGTGGCAACCACAGCGGGGAACACCACCGTGCCGTGGAACGCGCCGTCGAGGAGGCGGGCGTCGAGTGGACCTTCGTACGTCCCGACGAGTTCGCGGCCAACGTCCTGTGGAAGTGGGCCGACTCCATCCGCACCGAGGGCGTGGTCCGCGCCCCGTACGGAAACGCCGCACGGGTGCCGGTCCACGAGGCCGACATCGCCGCCGTGGCCGCGATCGCGCTGCTGGAGGACGGGCACGTGGGACAGGCCTACGTCCTGACCGGGCCCGAGGCGATCACACAGGCCGATCAGGTGCGGGCGATCGCCGAGGCCACCGGCCGCCCGATCGCCTTCGAGGAGATCACTCCCGATGAGGCCAGGAAGGCCATGGAGACGGTCATGCCCGCCCCGGTCGTCGAGATGGTGCTGCGCTACCTGGCCGACGCCGTCACCGACCAGCCCGTCCCGGTGGACACCGTCGAGCGGATCACCGGCCGCCCGGCCAGGACGTTCGCCCGATGGGCGGCCGATCACGCCGCCGACTTCACCCCGCGGCACACCCCACGACCCGAGGAGCCGACGGCATGACGACCGAGACCGCCGAACCCGCAGGACCGGCCGAGGCTGCGGACGACGCCAACGCCTTCGTCCGGATGACCGGCAGCGGAGACCCCGAGCGGCACCTTGTCCCCGGCAAGGGTGAGCGCCCGGTCGCCGGACGCGGCAACGTGGTCGTCCGGGTCGAGGCCGCGGGCGTGTCGTACGCCGAGGTGCAGATGCTCCAGCACCTGCACCCCTTCCCGCCCGCCTTCCCGTTCGTCCCCGGCTACGACCTGGTCGGTCGCATCACCGAGGTCGGCCCGGGCGTCACCAGCCGGCGCGTCGGCGACCGCGTCGCTGCCATGCCCCGCCACGGCGCCTGGCAGCGGTACGTGAGGACGCCCGCCAGGACGCTCGCCACGGTGCCGGAGAACCTGGACGCGGCCGTCGCCGTGGCCCTGGTCACCAACGGGGTGACCGCCTGGCAGATGCTGCACCGGACGGCCGACGTGCGGCCGGGCGACACCGTCCTGGTACACGGCGCCAGCGGTGGCGTCGGCACCCTGCTCACCCAACTCGCCGTGCACCACGGGCTGAGCGTCCTCGGCACCGCCTCACCGGCCAAACACGACGCGGTCCGCGCGCTGGGCGCACACCCCCTCGACTACCGCGCGCCCGATCTCCCCGCCCTCATCAAAGAGCGGGCCCCCGGTGGCGTACGGGCCGTCTTCGACCACGTCGGCGGGCGCGGCCTCGACGACAGCTGGGCCCTGCTCGCCCCCGGGGGCACCCTGGTCTCCTACGACTCCTCCGTCGCCGGCCACGAACCCGGACAGTGGTTCCGCCCGCACGTCCCGGCCCTGCGGCGCACCGCGCGGCGCTGGGTGGCCCGGCGTCTGGGGCTCACCCGCGGCCGGCGCATGTCCATGTACTACGTCAAGCCCGGCAAGAACTTCAACGCAGACCTCGCCGCCCTCTACCGGCTGGCCGCCGAGGGTGTCCTGCGGCCCGAGATCGCCGACCGCCACCCCCTGGACGGTGCCACCGTCGCCGTGCGCGCCCTGCTCGACGGCGGCACCGTCGGCAAGCACGTACTGCTGCCCTGACGCCCCAACAGACAACCCCCCTGCTCACAAAAGGAGTTCGACATGCCCACCACCCTGACCGAGAAGTCCACCCAGGAGCGCAACAAGGAACTCGCCCTTTCCATGGTCGCCAGCTGGAACCGCTGGGAACTCCAGGGCATCATCAAACACTGGGCCCCGGACATCCAGCACTTCTCCGAGGACCGCCCGGTCTCCTCGAAGGCCATGGTCAGGGCGATGGAGGGCGGCCTCGCCGCCTTCCCCGACCTGCACCTGGACGTCAAGAGCATCATCGCCGAAGGGGACCGGGTCTGCCTGCGGATCACCGTGACGGCCAGTCAGCAGGGCGAGTTCCTCGGCAAGGCTCCGAGCGGCACCGAGGTGACCTGGTACATGCTGGAGGAACTTCGCTTCGACGACGCCGGCCGGGTCATCGAGCACTACGACGTCTTCAACTACCTGCCGATGCTCAAGAAGCTGGGCCTCGCTCCGGCAGACGTGCTGTGACCTCCGCGGTCCGAACCGTCCCGCACATGACCGAGGTCGCCGACGGGGTCCACGCCTACATCCAGCCCGACGGCGGCTGGTGCCTGAACAACGCGGGGCTCATCGTGGGCGAGGGCGGCGAAAGCCTGCTGGTGGACACCGCGGCCACCGAACTGCGGGCCCGGCTGCTGCGCACCGAGGTGCTGCGCCGGTCCGGGACCCCGCCGCGCACCCTGGTGAACACGCACTTCCACGGCGACCACACCTTCGGCAACTCGCATTTCCCCGAAGCGCTGATCGTCGCCCACGAGCGCACCCGCACCGAGATGGCCGCGGCGGGGCTGCACCTCACCGGCCTCTGGCCCGACGTGCGCTGGGGCGACCTCGAACTGACCCTGCCCCACCTCACGTACCAGGACTCGCTGACGCTGCACATCGGAGGGGTGCGCGCCGACCTGGTCCACCTCGGGCCGGCGCACACCACGAACGACACCGTCGTCTGGCTGCCCGAACGGCGCGTGCTGTTCACCGGCGACCTGGTGATGTCCGGCGTCACACCGTTCTGTCTGATGGGGTCGGTCTCCGGGTCGCTGCGGGCCATGCGACGGCTGCGCGCCTTCGGCGCCGAGACCGTTGTCCCCGGCCATGGACCGGTCGGCGGCCCCGAGCTGATCGACCACAACGAAACGTACTTCCGCCGGCTCGACGAGCTGGCCCGCCACGGCGTCGCCGCCGGCCTGACCCCGCTTCAGCTCGCCCGCAGGACCGAACCCGGGCCGTTCGACGGACTGCTCGACTCCGAACGGCTGGTGGCGAACCTGCACCGCGCCTACGCGGAGGTGCGAGGAGCGGCGCCCGGCAGTCCCCTCGATGTCGGTGCCCTCTTCAAGGAGATGTCCGCGTTCCGTGGCAGTTATCCCGACTGCCACGCCTGACCACGAAAGGAGTTCGATTCACCTGAAGCACATCAGGTCTCTTGCGGTCGCCGGCAAGGACTCCGGATCACGGTTCATCTCCTGTTGACCGGAATCAGAGGTGCCCCGGGCCGGCGGTGGGGCGGGGCGGGGGACCGCGGGGGGTTCCGGGGGAG
>NZ_JBEXGM010000064.1:0-16454 GCF_040607335.1 Streptomyces sp. NPDC005303
CGGCTCCAGGGCGCACCCGAGGCACTGAACCGGCTCAAGGCATACGACTTCGAGCCCCCGTCGGCCTCCTTCGACGCGGCCTTCGGAGGCAACGAGTAAGCCGCACCGGTCAGTTCCGGGATGACGGCGCATCCCGGCGCACCCGCACCCACCCGTACGACCGGCCCCATTCTGGAGGCACCCGTGCACGGGAAAGACCGCACCACCCCTACCGACAGAATCGAGACCCACAGACGACGCGCACCCTGGCGCAGAGCGGCGGCCCTGCTCACCGGCCTCCTGCTGGCCGGCGCCTCCCTCACCCTCACAGCTCCCCAGGCAGGCGCAGCCGTCGCCGAGCCGGGAGCCGCCGAAGCCGCCGCCGAGGACTTCCAGCAGGTCACCCTCGCCAAGGGCGAGCCGGAGGTCGGCGAGCCCATGTCGCTCGCCGTCCTCCCGGACCGCTCGGTCCTGCACACCTCACGCGACGGCGAACTGCGCATCACCGACGCGGCCGGCACCACCCGCCTCGCCGGCAAGCTCGACGTCTACTCCCACGACGAGGAAGGTCTCCAAGGCGTCGGCGTGGACCCGCAGTTCACCACCAACCGCTTCATCTACCTGTACTACGCGCCCCCGTTGAACACCCCGGCGGGCGACGCCCCCGAGACCGGCACCGCGGCCGACTTCGCGCCCTTCGACGGCGTCAACCGCCTCTCCCGGTTCGTCCTGAAGACCGACGGCACCCTCGACGCCGCCAGCGAGACGAAGATCATCGACATCCCCGCCACCCGCGGCATCTGCTGCCACGTCGGCGGCGACATCGACTTCGACGCGGCAGGCAACCTCTACCTGTCGACCGGCGACGACTCCAACCCCTTCCAGTCCGACGGATTCACGCCCATCGACGAACGCGCGAACCGCAACCCGGCCTTCGACGCCCAGCGCACCGCAGGCAACACCAACGACCTGCGCGGCAAGATCCTGCGTATCAAGGTCAACGCCGACGGCACCTACGCCATCCCCGACGGCAACCTCTTCACACCCGGCACGGACAGGACCCGGCCCGAGATCTACGCCATGGGCTTCCGCAACCCGTTCCGCTTCAGCGTCGACAAGCAGACCGGGATCGTGTACGTCGGCGACTACGGTCCCGACGCCGGCGCCGCCGACCCGGCCCGAGGCCCCGCCGGCCAGGTCGAGTTCGCGCGCGTGACCGGCCCCGGCAACTTCGGCTGGCCGTACTGCACGGGCGACAACGACGCCTACGTCGACTACGACTTCGCCACCGGCACCTCCGGCGCGTCCTTCGACTGCGCCGCGCCGAAGAACACCTCCCCGCACAACACCGGCCTCACCGACCTTCCCCCGGCGCAGGCCGCCTGGATCCCCTACGACGGCGGCTCGGTACCGGAGTTCGGCAATGGCTCCGAGTCCCCGATGGGCGGCCCGGTCTACCACTACGACCCCTCGCTCGACTCACCGGTGAAGTTCCCCGAGGCCTACGACGGCGACTTCTTCGCCGGGGAGTTCGGCCGCCGCTGGATCAAGCGCATCACCAGCGACGACAACGGCACCGTCCAGTCGATCAACGACATCCCGTGGACCGGCACCCAGGTGATGGACATGGCCTTCGGCCCCGACGGCGCCCTGTACGTCCTCGACTACGGCCTCTCCTGGTTCGGCGGCGACGAGAACTCCGCCCTGTACCGCATCGAGAACGCCACCGGCGGCCACTCCCCGGTCGCCCAGGCGGCGGCCGACCGTACGTCCGGGCAGGCGCCGCTGCGGGTGCGGTTCTCCTCCGCGGGCACCAGCGATCAGGACGGCGACGCCCTCACCTACAGCTGGGACTTCGGCGACGGCGGCACATCCACGGCGGCGAACCCGACCCACAAGTACAAGAACAACGGCACCTACACGGCGACCCTGACCGCGAAGGACGCGAGCGGCCGCACCGGCAGCGCGAGCGTGCAGATCGTCGTCGGGAACACCGCACCCAAGGTGACGCTCGAACTCCCCAAGGACGGGCAGCTGTTCAGCTTCGGGGACGCGATCCCGTTCAAGGTGCGCGTGAGTGACCCCGAGGACGGCCGGTCCATCGACTGCACCAAGGTCAAGGTCACCTTCGTCCTCGGCCACGACAGCCACGGCCACCCCGTCACCTCCGCCGACGGCTGCACCGGCACCATCCAGACCAGCGCCGACGGCGGCCACGACGAGGACGCCAACATCTTCGGTGTGATGGACGCCGAGTACACCGACAACGGTGGCGGCGGCCAGGCCCCGCTGACCACCCACGACCAGAGCGTCCTGCAGCCCAGGCACCGCCAGGCCGAGCACTTCGGCAACAGCTCGGGCGTCTCGGTCATCGCCAAGGACACGGCTCACGGCGGCAACACGGTCGGCGACATCAACAACGGCGACTGGATCTCCTTCACGCCGTACGTCCTCAGCAACGCCAAGTCGGTCACCGCGCGTATCTCTTCGGGCGGCATCGGAGGCACCCTGGAGATCCGCGCGGGCTCCGCGACGGGCACCCTCCTCGGCCAGGCGGCCGTGCCGGTGACCGGCGGCTGGGAGACCTTCCAGGACGTCACCGCCGACCTGTCCCGCGCCCCCAGGGGCTCCACCACGCTCTACCTGGTCTTCAAGGGGAGCGGCACCGGCGCCCTGTTCGACGTGGACGACTTCACCTTCACGACCGCCTGAGAGGAGGGGATCACATGAACGCAACCGGACGATGGACCACGGCAGTTGTAGGAGCCGCCCTGCTCCTCGGCTGTGTGTCCCAACCCGCCGCGTCACACCCCGCGGACAGCGAACGGGTGCTGGTCTTCTCCAAGACGGCCGGCTTCCGGCACGACTCGATTCCCGAAGGCATCGCGGCGGTGAAACAGCTCGGTGAGACCGACGGCTTCACGGTCGACGCCACCGAGGACGCGAGCGCGTTCTCCACGCGGAACCTGCGCCGCTACGACGCCGTCGTCTTCCTCTCCACCACCGGCGACGTCCTCGACCCCGCCCAACAGCGCGCGTTCGAGGGCTACATCCGGCACGGCGGCGGATACGTCGGCATCCACGCGGCCGCAGACACCGAGTACGACTGGGCGTTCTACGGCGGCCTCGCCGGGGCGTACTTCCAGTCGCACCCGGCGATCCAACCCGCCACCGTGGTGGTCGAGGACCGGGCCCACCCGTCCACGTCAGAGCTGTCTCCGAGGTGGAACCGCACCGACGAGTGGTACAACTACCGCTCCAATCCCCGCGAACGGGTGCACGTCCTGGCCTCCCTCGACGAGTCGTCGTACACCGGCGGCACGATGAACGGCGACCATCCGATCGCCTGGTGCCAGGACTACCAGGGCGGCCGGGCCTTCTACACCGGCTTCGGCCACACCAAGGAGTCGTACGCGGACCCGGCATTCCGTAGCCACCTGCTGGGCGGGATCCGGTATGCGACCGGCGAAGCCCAGGCCGACTGCCGACCGGAGAACGGCTACCGTCCGCTCTTCGACGGCACGGCCGACTCACTGGCCGCGTGGAAACAGGCCGGCCCGGGCTCCTTCACCCGCTCCGACGACGGCACACTCACATCGTCCGGCGGCATGGGAATGCTCTGGTACGCCGGTTCCGGGCAGGGCTTCGGGTCGTACTCCCTGAAACTCGACTGGAAGATGGCGAGCGCCTCCGGGGACGACAACTCCGGTGTGTTCGTGGGCTTCCCGCCCTCGGACGACCCCTGGTCCGCCGTGGACAACGGCTACGAGATCCAGATCGACGCCACCGACGTACCCGAGAAGACCACCGGGTCCGTCTACGGCTTCCGATCCGCCGACCTGACCAAGCGCGACCGTGCGCTGAACCCGCCGGGGGAGTGGAACACGTACGAGATCCGCGTGGAGGGCGAACGCCTCCGCGTCTGGCTCAACGGCGTGAAGATCAACGAATTCACCAACACCGATCCGGCCCGGAGCCTGCGTGACGGGCATGTCGGTATCCAGAACCACGGAGCCGACGACCAGGTGTCCTTCCGCGACATCCGGATCAGGGAACTGCCCGCGAAGGCCTCACCGGCCGTGGCCCCACAGGGCGACTGAGCGGCGGCGGGCGGGGGACGCCGGACCCCCGCCCGCCGTCTTCATCTCTTCTTCGCAGGGTCTGCGCACCCACGTGTTCGACAAGGAGGCTGCCATGTCCGCGTCCGACTCCGTCCCGCGCCCTCGGCGGCTGGAAGACCGCCTGGGACCACATCGCCTTCGACGGGTTCCTCGGCACCCGCATGATCCTCCAGACCACCTGGCAGGGCTGCGACTCCTCCCTGACCGCACCTCTCGTACCCGACCTGGCCGCTCGCGCCCACCAGAGGGATCTGCCCGGCCCCCAGGGCGAACTGGGTTTCTACTGCAAGGACCCGGTGGGGAAGGGCCCTTCGGGACTGGGGGAGCAGTACGCGGCACTGGTGACGTTCGCGGAACGCCTTCGGGCAAAGCCTGTCGGCGGCGGCAAGCGGAGCCGCACCGGCGGTCGTTCGCGGGAGGAGCAGCGGTGAGGGCGATCAGGGCGGCGGTGGACGGCCTGTCCGAGCCAGCGGGGCTCACCACGGCCCCCCTCCAGGGTGCCTCCCCGCACACCGCACCACCGACCCCCGCACACACCGACCGCCTCCACGCCCGGGCTGAACTCCGGTGCCCGCCCGCCCTGTTCACCGTCCCCGGCGACGCGTCGGCGGGCGACATCGACTTCCCACACCCGGGCCCCCACTTCGCCGAAGGCTCCCTCCCGTTCCTCCGTCAGGCAGTGGCGCACCCACAAGGAAGCACCCCATGACCCACCCCCATGCCCACCAGGCAACCCCCGCGGCGGACACCCAGGGCACCACCCTCGCCCGAAACCCGCTGCGCGACCTGCGCGACCTGCACAGCCACCTCACCGACCACCTCGGCGAAGCCGCCCGCGCCTGGCTCGACCAGGCCCTCGAAGAGGCCGCCGCACACCCCGGCGCCCACGGCCCCATCTCCGTGTGGGAGCTGCGCCTCGCCGAGGCCGGACGCCGCTGCGGCCCCGAACACGCCGACGCCGCCCGCATCCTGATCCTGCACGCGGCCCGCGCCGACACCGACGCCCTGACCCGGGTCTACGCCCAGGGCACCGCCGCCGAACGCCGCGCCGTCCTGCACGCCCTGCCCCATCTGGTGCCCGGCCCCGAGGCCCTCCCGCTCGTCGAGGACGCTCTGCGCACCAACGACACCCGCCTCCTGGCCGCCGCCGTCGGCCCCTACGCCGCCCGCCATCTCGACACCCACCACTGGCGCCACGCCGTCCTGAAATGCCTGTTCACCGGCGTGCCCGTCGCCGAGGTGGCCGACCTGGACCGGCGGGCCCACGCGGACGCCGAACTCGCCCGCATGCTCGGCGACTACGCCGCCGAACGCACCGCCGCGGGCCGACCCGTGCCCGAGGACCTGCACCGCGTCCTGACCCTGACCGACCCCACGGCCACCCCACCCGCGCCGGCCGCCGACCACGGCCCGAACAGCGCGGACGGCACCCACGCCAAGGAGTCCTGATGCGCATCTTCGACCCCCACATCCACATGACGTCCCGCACCACCGACGACTACCAGGCCATGCACACCGCCGGCGTCCGCGCCGTCGTCGAACCGTCCTTCTGGCTCGGCCAGCCCCGCACCTCTCCCGCCTCCTTCCTCGACTACTTCGACTCCCTGCTGGGCTGGGAACCCTTCCGCGCCGCCCAGTACGGCATCGCCCACCACTGCACCCTCGCCCTGAACCCCAAGGAGGCCAACGACCCGCGCTGCCTGCCCGTCCTCGACGAACTGCCCCGGTATCTCGTCAAGGACCAGGTCGTCGCCGTCGGCGAGATCGGCTACGACTCCATGACCCCCGCCGAGGACACCGCCCTGGCCGCCCAGCTCCAGCTCGCCGCCGACCACCAGCTGCCCGCGCTCGTCCACACCCCGCACCGCGACAAGCTCGCCGGCCTGCGCCGCACCCTCGACGTCGTCCGAGAATCCGCCCTGCCGATGGACCGGGTCCTGGTCGACCACCTCAACGAGACCACCGTCAAGGAGGCCAAGGACAGCGGCTGCTGGCTCGGCTTCTCCGTCTATCCCGACACCAAGATGGACGAGGAACGCATGGTGGCGATCCTGCGCGCCTACGGCCCCGAACAGGTCCTGGTGAATTCCGCCGCCGACTGGGGCCGCAGCGACCCCCTCAAGACCCGCAAGGTCGGCGACCTGATGCTCGCCGAAGGCTTCAGCGAGGACGACGTCGACCGCGTGCTGTGGCGCAACCCGGTCGCCTTCTACGGACTCAGCGGCCGACTGAACCTCGACGTGCCGGCCACCGACGTCACCCACGAGGGCAACTCCATCCTCCGGGGCCCCCAGAAGACGGAGGCGTGAGCCATGCGCTTCCGCCACCCAGACGGCACCACCGTCCACCTCGCCTACTGCACCAACGTCCACCCCGCCGAAACCCTCGACGGTGTCCTCGCCCAGCTCCGCGACCACTGCGAACCCGTCCGCCGCCGCCTCGGCCGCGACCGCCTCGGCATCGGCCTGTGGCTCGCCCGTGACGCCGCCCACGCCCTGGTCAGCGACCCCTCCGCACTGCGCGACCTGCGCTGTGAACTCGACCGCCGCGGCCTCGAAGTCGTCACCCTCAACGGCTTCCCCTACGAGGGCTTCGGCGCCGAGGAGGTCAAGTACCGGGTCTACAAGCCGGACTGGGCCGACCCCGAACGACTCGACCACACCACCGCCCTTGCCCGCGTCCTCACCGGGCTCCTGCCCGACGACGTCACCGAGGGCAGCATCTCCACCCTCCCGCTCGCCTGGCGCACCGCCTACGACGAAGCGAGCGCGGAGAAGGCCCGCACCGCCCTGCTCACCCTCGCCGAACGCCTCGACGCCCTCCAGGACCTGACCGGCCGCTCCATCCGCGTCGGCCTCGAACCCGAACCCGGCTGCGTCGTCGAGACCACCGGTGACGCCGTCGCCCCGCTGACCGCGATCGCACACGACCGCATCGGCATCTGCGTCGACACCTGCCACCTCGCCACCTCCTTCGAAGACCCGCACACCGCCCTGGACGCGCTCACCGCCGCCCGCGTCCCCGTCGTCAAAACCCAGCTCTCAGCCGCCCTGCACGCCGAACACCCCCACCTGCCCGAAGTCCGCGAGGCACTCGCCGCCTTCGACGAGCCCCGCTTCCTGCACCAGACCCGTACCTCCACCGCCGCGGGCCTGCGCGGCACCGACGACCTCGGCGAGGCCCTCACCGGGGACGCCCTGCCCGACGGGGCACCCTGGCGCGCCCACTTCCACGTCCCCCTGCACGCGGCCCCCGCCGCACCCCTCACCTCCACGCTCCCCGTACTCAAGTCCGCCCTCGCCCGGCTCGTCGGCGGCCCGCACCCACTCACCCGCCACCTGGAGGTCGAGACCTACACCTGGCAGGCCCTCCCACCCGAACTGCGCCCCCGCGGCCGCCCCCAGCTCGCCGACGGCATCGCCGCCGAACTCACCCTCGTGCGTGACCTGCTGACGGACCTCGGCCTGAAGGAGCTGCCATGAGCCACCCACCCCGAGAAGCGGGACCGACCCCTCTCCTCGTCCTCGACGTCGTCGGCCTCACCCCCCGGCTCCTCGACCACATGCCCCACCTCGAGTCCCTCGCCCGATCCGGCTCCCACGCCCCGCTCGGCACCGTCCTGCCCGCCGTCACCTGCGCCGCCCAGTCCACCTTCCTCACCGGCACCCACCCCAGCGAGCACGGCATCGTGGGCAACGGCTGGTACTTCCGCGAGCTCGGCGACGTACTCCTGTGGCGCCAGCACAACGGTCTGGTCGCCGGCGACAAGCTGTGGGACGCCGCCCGCCGCGCCCACCCCGGCTACACGGTCGCCAACATCTGCTGGTGGTACGCCATGGGCGCCGACACCGACTTCACGGTCACCCCCCGTCCCGTCTACTACGCCGACGGCCGCAAGGAACCCGACTGCTACACCCGCCCCCCGGCCCTGCACGACGAACTCACCGAGAAACTCGGCACCTTCCCCCTCTTCCACTTCTGGGGACCCGGCGCGGACCTGGTCTCCAGCCAGTGGATCATCGACGCGACCCGCCACATCATGGGCACCCGCCACCCCGACCTGACCCTCTGCTACCTCCCCCACCTCGACTACGACCTGCAGCGCTTCGGCCCCGACGACCCACGCTCCCTCAGGGCCGCCGCCGACCTGGACAGGGCACTCGCCCCGCTCCTGGACGACGCCCGCGCGGAAGGCCGTACCGTCGTTGCACTGTCCGAGTACGGCATCACCCGCGCCGACCGGCCCGTCGACATCAACCGCGCCCTGCGCCGCGCCGGACTCCTCGAAGTGCACACCCAGGACGGCATGGAGTACCTCGACCCGATGGCGTCCCGTGCCTTCGCGGTCGCCGACCACCAGATCGCCCACGTCTACGTGCGCCGCCCCGAGGACCTGGGCGCCGTCCGAGCCGCCCTCGACGGCCTGCCCGGCATCGAGCGACTCCTCGACGACGAGGGCAAGAAGGCCCACCACCTCGACCATCCGCGCTCCGGCGAACTCGTTGCCGTGGCGGAGCCGGACGCCTGGTTCACGTACTACTACTGGCTCGACGACGATCGCGCGCCCGACTTCGCGCAGCTGGTCGAGATCCACCGCAAACCCGGCTACGACCCGGTCGAACTCTTCATGGACCCGCTCGACCCCTACGTCAAGGTCAAGGCGGCCACCGCGCTGGCCCGCAAGAAGCTCGGCCTGCGCTATCGCATGGCGGTCGTGCCCCTCGACCCGTCACCTATTCGCGGCAGCCACGGCCGCCTCCCCGAGAGCGACGACGACGGTCCGCTCCTCATCTGCTCCACCCCCCGCGCAGTAGGCGACCGCATCGCGGCCACCGACGTCAAGTCACTCCTGCTCCACCTCGCCGGTCTCGGCTGACCGGCTCCGAACAACCGGCAGCCGAAGATCCGGCCCCCGACGACCGTCCTTCCCGACTGGTCCCCAGTGAAGCACCCACCACTGACAACGCCCTCCGACACCGAGGAGTCCCAGGCATGAGCCGCATCTCCCAGCCCGACCCCGAACTCACCCACCGGCTCACCAGACGAGGCATGCTCGGCGTGGCCGCGGGCGCCACCGCCGCCGCACTGCTGGGCGCCGCGGCCTCCCCGGCCGGCGCGGCCACCGAGACCGCGACCGGCACCACCGGCCACGGCCGCGGCCGCCCCGTCCTGCCCCCCGGCCGACTCGGCATCCAGCTCTACAGCCTCCGCGACAAGGTCGCGACGCTCGGCTTCGCCCCCGTCTTCGCCGAACTGGAGAAGTACGGCTACGACGAGGTCGAGTTCGCCGGCTACACCCAGGGCTCGGCCGGACCGATCACCCTCGCCCAACTCAAGCGCCTGGCCCGCGACCACGGCCTGAACCCGATCGGCAGCCACGTCGGCTACTACGCGGACGACCCGAACGCCTACACCTTCGCCCAGAACCTCACCCAGGTCCTCGACGACGCCCAGGCCCTCGGCCTCAAGCACATCGGCACCGCCTCGGGACCGTTCCGCTACGGCTCGACCGTCGACGCGTGGAAGCGCGCCGCCGAGGAGTTCAACACCTACGGAGCCGCGGCGAAGGCACGCGGTATGAAGTTCTACCAGCACAACCACTCCGAGGAGTTCTCCTTCGCCACCGACAACCCCAAGGTCCGGCTCTACGACGTGCTGCTCAGGGAGACCGATCCCGACCTGGTGTTCCTGGAGATGGACATCTTCTGGGCGTACTCCGGCCAGTTCCGCTTCTCCAAGCGGCCCGACGGCACGCCCGCGCCCTTCGAGCCCCTGAACTACGTCCTCAGGCAGCCCCACCGCTACCCGCTCTTCCACGTCAAGGACGGGGTGAGCGACCCGGCCAACACCTACGGATATCGCATGACCGACGTCGGCGACGGCGACATCGACTACCAGAAGTTCATCTCCGCCGTGACCCGGCTGCGGGGCGAACGCCTGGCCCACCACTGGCAGGCCGAGCACGACCAGCCCGCCGAGTCCTTCACGTTCGCCCGCCGCTCCAGCGCCTACCTGCACTCGCTGCGGGAGAAGTGCTGACGGCACACGACTGAGGCGGGACCCCGAGGGCGCAGGGGGCGCTCCCCGCCCGATATCGGGGTCCCGCCGTCGTGTATGCGGGGAGACCGGTCAGCCCTGGGTGGCCGTCGCCGCCAAGGCGAGCCGGTGTTCTCCCGCGTACACGTTCATGGTGTGGCCGCGTAGGAAGCCGATGGGGGTGAGTGCGATCTCCGTGAGGTGGCCGGGGGCGACGCGGAGCACCTTGCGTCGTTCCGTGACTCGTCCCTTGTCCGGTCTCACCTCCGTATCGCCACGACGGGCATCTTCTCGATCCGGATCGCGGCAGCCTGGAACTCCACGGCCCCCGCGATCGGACAACCGGCCCCCCGCGCCCGCCGGTCGGCGTCCGTCCCGTCCGGCGGACGGCCGGTCATGAACGCCAGACCGGGCCGCAGCGCCGGATCCACCCACACCGACGCCGTCGTCGAGCCCCGCCGAGTGGTGACCCGCACCTCTTCTCCGACCACCACGCCGTAGCGCTCGGCGTCCTCCGGACTCAGCTCGACACACTCGGTCCGCCGCAACGACGACGCCGAACCGCCCATCCGGAGACGGGTGCTGTGCGAGTCCGGGCGGCGTCCCTTGGTGAGCCGGACCGGGTACTCCTCGTCCGTCAGGTCGACGGGAGGGGCGTGCCGGACCAGATGGAAAGGTGTCCGCCCGGCTCGATCGTCGTGAGCGCGGCCGGTGAGCAGCGACAGGTCGATCAGCGCGCGGGCCTCCTCGTGCCCGGTGCCGACGACGGCCCGTAGCGGCTCGCCGCGCGCGTAGGTGTGCGCCAACTCCCGTACGACGGCGGCCGGTACGCCCGTCACCTTCACCGCGAGCGACACCGTCCACGGCTCGACGAGCTGCCGGTACTCCTCGAAGCCGGAGGTCGAGCGTTCGATGTACGTCCGGTCGGCCAGCCCCGCCCGGATGATTTCCCGGCCGATCGCATGGACCAACGCGACGCCGGTGCCGGCGTTCGGCCGGATCCGAGGTGACGACCCGATGGCGTGGGTGCCCGGTTGCGTCATGCGGCGGACCGGATCGCGAGGAGGTCGGAGAGGGCGTGGACGGTGCGGAGCGTGGGCACGTCCACACCGGTGATCTCCGCCAGCTCGATGACGGCGGTGAGCAGGACGTCGAGTTCCAGGGGCTTGCCCCGCTCCAAATCCTGGAGCGTGGAGGTGCGGTGGTCGCCGACGCGCTCGGCGCCCGCGAGACGGCGTTCGATGGACACCCCGACGGTGCAGCCGAGGGCCTCGGCGACCGCGAGCGTCTCGGCCATCATGGTCTCGATGACCTTGCGGGTGCCGCCGTGCAGGCACATCTGGCGCATGGTGGCACGGGCCAGCGCGCTGATGGGGTTGAAGGAGATGTTGCCCAGCAGCTTGAGCCAGATGTCGTCCCGCAGGTTCGGCTCGACCGGGCACTTGAGCCCGCCGGCCTGCATGGCCTCGCTGAAGGCCCGACACCGGGGTGAGAGGCTGCGGTCGGGCTCCCCGATCGAGAACCGGGTGCCTTCCAAGTGCCGTACGACACCTGGCCCTTCGAGCTCGGTCGCCGCGTAGACGACACATCCGATGGCCCGGGAGGGCGCGAGCACCGCACTGACCGCACCGTCCGGGTCCACGCTCTCGATCCGGTGGCCGTCGTGGGGGCCGCCGTGCCGGTGGAAGTACCACCAGGGGATGCCGTTCTGGGCCGCGATGACCGCGGTGGTGTCGGTGAGCAGGGGCTCGATGAGCGGCCCGCACGCCGCGTACGAGTTGGCCTTCAGACCGAGGAGGACGTAGTCGACCGGGCCGATCTCGGCCGGGTCGTCGGTGGCATGGACGTGGGCGGTGAAGTCACCGCGCGGGCTGAGGACCTGGACGCCGAGTTCCCGCATGGCCGCCAGATGCGGACCGCGGGCGATGAGATGGACGTCGGCGCCGGCGCGGTGGAGTGCCGCGCCGACGTAGGCACCGATGGCTCCGGCGCCGAGGACTGCGACTTTCATGGGTGGAAGCTCCGTTCGGTGAGGGTGACCGAGGAACTGCCGACTTTGTCGACTGGATATTGTCTACAGGATGGAGAGAGTGCTCAGCAAGAGTTGTGACGTCACCAACCCTGTGAGCTGGTGCTACGACCCGGTATGACCTGCGCGCATGGTGGTTGTGCGCCGTAGACTGTAGGCGAAAACCAATTCATACTTGGCTCTCAGCTGCAGCGACAACGCCAACGCTGCACGGGAGGGACCGCGATGTTGCCGACGACAGGACTGCCGTACGGGACGGTGCCCAGGCTCGAGCGCCCCGGTCCACTGCGCGACCGCGTCTACGGCGCGTTGCTCGAACTCATCACGACGCGTGCGTTGCAGCCTGGCCAGCATCTTGTGGAGAGTGAGCTGGCGGGTCATTTGGGGGTGTCCCGGCAGCCGGTGCGTGAGGCGTTGCAGCGGCTGAATACGGAGGGGTGGGTGGATCTGCGGCCTGCGCAGGGGGCGTTCGTGCACGAGCCCACGGACGAGGAGGCCGACCAGCTGCTCACCGTGCGCACGCTGCTGGAGGCCGAGGCGGCCCGGCTGGCCGCCGCGAACGCGGGCAGCGCCGGCATCGCCGTACTGGAGGAGCTGTGCGCGCAGGGAGAGCGCGCGGTCGCCGCGGACGATGTGGATGCCGCGGTCGCCCTGAACGCCCGACTCCACGCCAAGGTAATGGAGTTGGCGGGCAACGCGGTCCTCGCCGAGCTGGCGGGGCAGGTGGACCGCCGGGTGCGCTGGTACTACACACCGATCGCCCGGCAGCGTGGCAACCAGTCCTGGATCGAGCACCGTGAACTGATCGCCGCGATAGCCGCCCGCGACGAGCAGCGCGCCACCGCGGTCATGCGGCAACACACCGAACACACGCGGAAGATGTACCACGACCGCGAGAAGTAGCCTCCGCTCCTGTCCGCGACCGCGATGCCACTGGGCCGCTGGGCCGCTGAGCAGCCGGGCTCGGCCCGGTCGGCTGTTTTCGCGGCTGCGGTCGCTGCCCCGCGTCCGGACCCCTGAACCTCTGCACCGCGGGGTCCGGCACGGGCGGGCCACGGGCACCGAACCATCGGATGAGGCGGCCCCACCCCGGCGAGCGCCGAGGCCGAGGACCGCCTGATCCGTCCGAACTGCCCTGCTCAGAGCGCGGCTTGTGGCTGCGGTGCCGACGTGCCGCCCCGGGCCCGCCCCGGCTGCCGCAGCAGCAGCGCGATCGCCGCCGCGAGCATCGAGGTGGCGCCGGCCAGGGCGTACGCCCCGTCGTAGCCCCACGCAGCGACGACCATGGAGCCGAGGCCGCCGCCGAACAGGCCGCTGATCAGCTTGCCGCTGTACACCAGCCCGTAGTTGGAGGCGTTGTAGTTCTCCCCGAAGTAGTCCGGGGTGAGCGCCGCGAACAGCGGGTAGAACGCGCCGCCGCCGAACCCGGAGAGGAACGCGAACACCAGGAACAGCGACTCGCTCCTGATGTCGCCCGCCCAGATCACCCCGAACTGCGCGAGGCCCAGGACGAGGATGACGAACACCAGGGTGGGCTTGCGGCCCCATCTGTCGGACAGCCAGCCCACCACCCCGCGCCCGATGCCGTTGATGACGGCCATGACACCCATCGAGGAGGCCGCCACCAGCGGGCCGAAACCGACCTCCTTCGCATAGTCGACCTGGAAGGAGATCCCGAAGATCGACACTCCCGCGGTCATGACGAGGGCGATCCACATGAGCGGAAGCATGCCGGTCCTGACGGCCTCCTTCGGTGTGAACTGCCGTACCGCCGGGGGGTTCTTGGCGAGAGCTCCGCCCCCCTTCCCGCTGCCGCCATGGGTGAGCGGGTCGATGTCCGCGGGCCACCAGTTCTTCGGCGGGTCCTTGAAGAAGAACGCGCACCCCACGACCACGATCAGGATGTAGCAGCCGATGAGGTCCAGGACACGGTGGTAATTGGCCGTGTCGAAGCCGTAGTTGAAGATGAAGATGAAGGGCAGTGATCCGTACGCGAAGCCGCCGTTGACGAACCCGGTCTTCGCTCCCCGGCGTTCGGGGAACCATTTGCCGACCATGTTGATGCAGGTCGCGTAGACCAGTCCGGCGCCGATTCCCCCTATGACGCCGAATCCCAGGATCGCCAGCCAGACGTTGCCCAGATGCGACAGGGCGAGGAATCCGACCAGACACATGCCCGAGCCGATGTACATGGCCTGACGGGCCGTCAGGATGCCCTTCTCCCGCAGCCAGCCCGCCGGGAAGGCGATGCCGGCCTGGAAGAAGACCCAGACACTGAGGATCCAGAAGGTGTTGCTCTGCGTCCAGCCGTGGGCGTGGGACAGGGTGTCCTCGGCCGAGCCGTACGCGTACTCGAAGACGCTGATGGCCATCATGGTCATCCAGGGCAGGTACACCATGAGTTTGCGCGAGTGGCCGAGGATGTCCCGGTCGGTCTCGCCGATGCGGTAGACGCGGCCGCCCGCGTCGGTCACTTCTCGGTAGGGACGTGGTGCGGCGGTGGAGTGTGCGGTCTTGTCGGTCTCGCTGCGTGCTGCGTACGGATCTGCCGTCATGTCAGGCCATTTCCTCGCCGAGCGGTTGCGGGTTGGGGACGGTCCGACGGCTGGTCCGGGGCCTGCCGGGCGCCTTCAGGAACAGCGCGAGGACCGCGGAGGCCAGGCCGATGGAGCCGGCCAGCACGAACGCGCCCTGGTAGTCCCAGGCGCCGACCACGATCGAGCCGACCCCGGAACCGACGAGCCCCGAGATGAGCTTCGAGCTGTAGACCATGCCGTAGTTGGAGGCGTTGTTGTTCTCACCGAAGTAGTCGGCCGTCATCGCGGCGAACAGCGGGAAGATCGCGCCGCCGCCGAAGCCGGAGACCATGGAGCAGAAGAGGAAGAACGGCATGCTGCCCATCTGGCCGGAGACCAGCACACCGAACTGGGCGGTGCCCAGCACCAGACACACGATGATCAGGGTGTGGCGGCGGCCGAACTTGTCGGAGATCCAGCCGATCACCCCGCGCCCGGTGCCGTTGACGATCGCCTTCAGCGACATCGCCGTGGCCACGATCCCGCCCGCGAAGCCCATGTCCTTGCCGAACGGCACCTGGAAGGCGATGCCGAAGATGTTGATCCCGGCCGTGCACAGCAGGCAGAACCACATCATCCACAGGACGGGCGTGCGCGCCGCTTCCTTCGGGGTGTACTGCTTGACGGCCGGCGGGTTCTTCTCCAGCGCCCGCCGGATCTTCGGATCGTCGGTCATCCTCAGCGGGTCGACGTGCGGGGGCCACCAGTTCTTCGGCGGGTCCTTGAAGAACCAGCCGGCGAACGCCACGATCGAGCAGCAGACGAGGCCCACCGTCACCAGGACGCCCCGGTAGTTGCTCAGGTCCATGTACGAGGTGAACAGGAAGACGAAGGGCACCGAGCCGTAGGCGAAACCGCCGTTGACCATGCCGGTCTTGCCGCCCTTGCGCTCCGGGAACCACTTGCCGACCATGTTCACGCAGGTCGCGTAGACAAGTCCGGCGCCAATACCGCTGCACACGCCGAAGCCCAGGTAGGCGACGATCACGTTCGGTGCGAACGCGAGCGAGAGATAGCCGAGGACGGTGCCCAGCGCGCCGAGCATCATCGCGTAGCGGGCCGGAAGCTTTCCGCTCTCCCTGAGCTGCCCGGCCGGGAAGGCCACGGCCGCCTGGAAGAACACCCAGACGCCCATCAGCCAGAAGATGTGCCCGCTGCTCCACAGATGCGCCTCGTGCAGGGTGTCCTCGGCCGACGTGAACGCGTACTCCGAGGAACTGATGCCCAGCATGCCCATCCACGGGAAGAGCACCATGGTCCATCGTGGTCGTCCCATGATGTGCCGGTCGGTCTCGCCGATCCGGAACACGCGGCCGTTGCGGTCCGTCACCTCCCTGAAGGTGGCGGACGACGAGTAGTCGACGGTCGTCATAGTCTTCAAGCACTCCTTGCGTCGAAAGATCTGGCCAGCGCCCCCTGTCCAAATTCCTTTCGTGTGCGCACGGATCCCGGGCCCCGCCGACGCGCACCGCCGCCGGACCCCGTGCTCATTCACGTCATGGACCACCGCCCAGCCGTCCGGGAACCTGGCTCCGGTTCACCACGTCAGATCACCCCGCCCGACCTGAGCAGCCGCAACTCCTCGTCGCCGAGACCCAGTTCACCGATGTAGATGTCCTCGTTGTGTTGGCCGAGGAGGGGTGGGGTGGTGATGGTGGTGGGGGAGTCGGAGAGTTTGAGGGGGTTGCCGACGGTGGTGAAGGTGCCGCGGTG
>NZ_JBEXGM010000065.1:0-16115 GCF_040607335.1 Streptomyces sp. NPDC005303
TAAAGCACGACGTTGGGGCCATGATCTTCGAGGCTCCCCCCAAAGTGGCTGGCTAAAGTCGCGGAGCCGACCGCCCCAGCCACGGGGCAACGGCCACGGTAGCGAGGTAGCCCGCGGGGAACCGCCGCCGCGATCCGGCCTCATCGGTAACCCAACACGTCTCTGGCCTGGTGTGCGGCAATCCCCTGTACCTCATGTCCCGGTGCTGGGTTCTTGGCCGCTGCTGGTGGCGACGGGCGGGCGGCGGTGCGCGGCCGGTGGCGGAGACATAGAGGTGGCGCGGCGGCGACCGACCGGCGCCGCCGCGCGTGCGCGGCCCCTCGGTCCCCCTTGGATCGATCCCGACTCTGTTGGGCGGCTCGGGTCTCGTGGTCTTGATGGGGTGTCTCGTGCTCGTGCGCCTATGGGTCCTACGGGTGCTGCTGGGTCTTCCATCCCTAGGCCGGACCGCGGCGGCGGTTCCCCGCAGGCGTGCCCTGCGTCACCGGAGCAAGATCCCCAGGTCATAGGGGCGGTTGGTGCTCGCGGCCGGAGCAGTACGGCCGCGAGCGGAGCGAGCCTTGATGAAGTAGGGAAACTCTCACCGCGCCGGGATCAGCTTGGGGCGACGTAGCACACTGCGTCGATGCTCTGGCCGTTTCCGTACCGGTGCGGGGCTCGTCCGATCTCGCGCCATCCGAGGCGTTCGTACAGCCGCATAGCGGCGGTGTCCTTGGTCATCACGTCCAACACCAGACGTAGCCCGTGCTCTTCGGCGTAGCTCATAGCGGCCTGCATCAGGCGCTCTCCGGCAGCATGCTTCCTGGCTGACTTGACGACGAACAACCTGGCCAGAACGGCAATCTGCTCCTTCTTGTCGCCGCTCTGCTGCATCCAGAGAGCGACCGCATCCTCGTCGTGAGGGTGCATGATCGCCACGTGTCCGACTACGGCTCCGTCCAGCTCTGCCACCCACGCGGCAATCACGTCAGCAGATCGCAACCAGGTCTCGGGCTGATCGACTCCTTCGACCGGATACCCGTCGGTGGCGTGAACGTCGATCAGCGCCGCAGCGGCGTCGGTCAGGTCACTGTCCTCGAAGGGGCGGACGGTCACAGACTTCACGTGCGGCTCCTCGTCACTCGACTGGCAGTTCGTAGAGCAATCCGGTCTGGTCGGCTCGGTGTACGTACCGCGAGACCTCGAAGGGGACCCCGTCTTGATCCAAGCTCGTGTGCAGTACTTCCAGGACGGGCACGCCCGGCAGGAGTTCGAGGATTGCGGCTTCCTCCGGGGTGGGCATCCTCGCGCTGATCTCGTCACGGACCCGCGTCATGACGTGACCCAACTCCTCTAGGCGGCCGTAGATGCCGTCCTTCCCGGTCTTGGGCTGCATGAGCAGCGTCCCCTGCGCCTCGTCCCACCGGAGATAGGTGGAGACGATCTGTACGGGCTCGTCATCCGCGAAGTAGTGGTTCTCTCGATGGACAACGCTCTCTTCGCCGACTGGCACTTTGAGGCGCTCCGCAACGTCCGCCGGCGGCCTCTCGCGCGCGATAGACGGGACCTCAATCCTCGCGGTCTTGCCCTGTCGCTTCGCCTCCAACCGGAACGGCGTCAGCCCCGTCTCGCGGTTCTTGAGTGAGTAGCGATCGCTGCCGAAGCGAAACAGCCGCTGCGGCTCCCTGACGAAGACACCGCTCCCGTGCTTCGCGGTGACGAGTCCCTGCTCAGCAAGGATCCGAATCGCCTCGCGGGCAGTGTTTCGAGCCGACCCGTACGTCTCGGCGAGCACCCGCTCGGACGGCAGCTTGTCGCCGGGATGCAGCTCGCCGACCTCGATCTGACGGCGTAGTTCTTCGGCGATGCGCCGACTGGGCGGCTGCGGAGTCGACGGGCGGGCGGATGTCATGACCGGAGTCTAGCAACTGGCTCAAGCCAGCTTGTTGACCCCGGCGCTGTTGTGTGCTCAACTGGCTTAAGCCAGTAAGTGGCTCAAGCCAGTTGGCGCACCTGTGGTGTGCCACGAACAAGGAGTGATGCTCCATGCGTCAGATTCCTGTCGACACCTCCGCCGCCACCGTGATGGTGGCTCAGGCCCCCGAGCCGAAGATCAAGGACCGGCGTACGGGCGAGATCGCCATGGACGCCGAGACCGGCGCGACGCTGATGACCGTGAATGTGATGTTCGCGGCCAACGGTGACGTTGAGATCCTCACGATCACCGTTCCTGAGACCGGCATCTCCGGCGACCTCGCCATGGGTACCCCGGTCGCGCTCACGGGCCTGATCGCCCGGCCGTGGGAGAACGAGTTCAACGGCCAGAAGCGGCACGGCATCGCCTTCCGCGCGGTCGCCGTCACCTCGCTCGCCGCCGCCGCGTCGAAGCCGAAGGCGGCCTGAGCATGACGACCTGGATAGGGATCGCGCTCGCGGTCCTGGCCGGTGTGGCGCTGCTGCTGAAGTGGCGCCGCCCCGTCTGGTACTGGCTGAGCTTCGGCGTCACCCTCGCGATCCTGCGGGTGCTCTTCCGCTACGCGGCCGTCATGGAAGCCTGCCGCCTGACCGTGCCCGCGTCCCGGATGCGCCGGGCGCTGGCCCGCTGGATGAAGAAGCCGGTCCCGCAGCAGCGGGTTCCGCGTCTGCTGTGGATCCGCCCAACCCGGACCGGCCTCCGGCTGCGGATCCGGCTGTGGCCCGGACAGGACGCGTTCGAGTTCGCCGCCGCCTCTGACCGGCTGCGCCACTCCTTCGCGGTCCATCAGGTCACCTCCCGCGAGATCAAGCCGGGTGTCATCGAGATCGCGCTGACCGGCTACGACGTGCTCAAGCGGGTGCAGATGCCTGCCAACACGGAGCGCAGTTTGTTGAAGATCCCGCTCGCGCTCGTGGAGGACGGTGCGGTGCACTACCGCGACTACCGCGAGGTTCCGCATGCGATCACGGTCGGCGTCACGCAGTCCGGCAAGTCGGTCACCCAGCGCACCGTGATCAAGGAGCTCGCCTCGCAGCCGGTCGCGTTGGTCGGGATCGACTGCAAGAAGGGCGTGGAACTCGGGCCGTTCGCCCGCCGCTTCTCTGCGATCGCCGACAACCCGGATGACGCCATGGAGCTGCTTGAAGCCCTCGTGGCCCGCATGGAGATCACCTACGACTCGATCCGTCGCACACAGAGGATCAGCGCGGATACCCCGGATGCGGAGATCGCCGCGAACATCTGGGACTTGCCCGAGGACCTGCGCCCGGTTCCGATCGTGGTCACCATCGACGAGATCGCCGAACTCGCGCTCAGCACGAAGAAGAACGACCCGCGCCGGGACCGGATCGTCAAGGCGCTGGTCCGCCTGGCCCAGCTCGGACGCGCGGCCGGGATCTTCCTGGACATCTACGGGCAGCGTTTCGGCTCCGAGCTCGGCGACGGGATCACCATGCTCCGTGCCCAGCTAACCGGGCGGATGGTGCACCGCGTCAACGACGAGTCGACGGCCAAGATGGCGTTCGGGGACATCTCTCCGCATGCGGTGTTCGCCGCCACGCAGATCCCCAACAACCGGCGCGGGATGGCCGTGGTCGGCTACTCCACGGGCGAATGGGTGCGCATCCGTACCCCGCACACGACCATGCGACAGGCCGTGGCTGCCTGCAACAAGCACGCTCACCTCGCCCCGGATCTCCCGGAGTTGGCCCGCTTCCGCCCGCTGCATGACCTCGCGCCGGTTGAGGTGCCCGCGGTGATCGAAGCCGCCTAGCCCCTCCCCTGTTCCACGGTCGGCGCGACCGCCTTCGCGCCGGGTCCCTACCCGTCCCATGCCTGAAGGAGGAACGCCTCCCATGTGCCAGAACTGCGAGGACTTCCACCGCACCGTGATCCTGCTGGGCGCCCTGGCCGTGTACGCCGACACCCTCGGCGCCGACGCCGACCACGTGTTCATCGAGACCGTCGGCCCCTCGCTCGCCGCGTCGCTGCCGGAGCCGCCGCCCGGCCTGTTCCCGCCCGGCTACGACCCCACCGACGGCCCGGAGTACCCCGGCGAGGGGTGGACCCCGTGACCGCGCCGAAGAAGCCGACCACCCGCCGCCGTGCGACCACCGCCCCGAAGCCGGAGCTGGCGAAGTGCCCGACCTGCAAGGGGACCGGCGAGGTCTCCCGCACGGTCCGCGTCGGCCGCAGGCAGCGCCCGGTCGGCCAGCAGACAGGCCTGTGCCTGGCCTGCCTCGGCTCCGGCGAAGCCACCGACTGAACCCGCCCGGGCGGGACGGCCGGACTCGATCCCCGCCCCACCCCGGCCCCAACTCCCTGAAGGAGGTGAAGACATGACCCGACAGCTTCGCCCGGACGCCGTCCTGATCCAGGCCGTGATCGCCGGAGCCTTGTCCTTCGCCCACCTGCACGACCTCGCCGCCGCGGCCGGGCAATCCGGCTGGAAAGCCTGGGCCTACCCGATCAGCGTTGACCTGCTGCTGGTGGCCGCCTGGCGCAGGCTACGCGCCGGTGGTTCATCCCGGCTGGCCTGGTGCTGGTTCCTCATCGCCCTGATCGCCTCGCTGGGCGCCAACGTCGCCACGGCCGGATTCCTCGACCTGGACCAGCCGCCCGCTCTGCTCCGGCTCGGCGTCGCCGGGTGGCCCGCGCTCGCCTTCCTCGGCGGCACGCTCCTCGCTCACTCGCCGACCACGGCCGGGGACCGGGTGCCGGTTCTGCCGGCGCCCGCAGCCCCGGCCCCCGCACCTGCCCCCGGGCCGGTCTCCGATCCTGCCGCGCCGCCTGCTCCCCTCGATGCGAGCGAGGACAGCCCGGCCCTGCCCGCTGCCGACCCGGCCCCGGCCGTGCCTGCCGCCTTGGTGGCTCATGCCCGGAAGGTCGCGGACGACCACCAGGCCCGGACCGGCTCGCCGATCGACACCGACACCCTCCGTGCTCGCCTCGGCGTTCCCGCCCCAATGGCGGACGCGATTGCCGCCCAACTCACCTGAGAAGAAAGGACGTTCACCCATGGGCCTGTACCAGATCTGGAACGAGATGCACCGCGTGGGCACCACCGCGATCGGCGGCGGCCCCGACCGACGTACCGGAGAGATGAAGTACGTCGCCGCCTGCGAGGCCGAGGACTGCGGATGGTCGTCCGCCTACGACTCCTACGAGGCCGCCATGGTCGCCGCCCGCGGCCACCGCTGCCCCGTCCGCTGAAGGGAGATCACCCCGTGTCCGTGCCGCTGTGGTTCTTCATCGCCTGCCTCGGGCTGGTCGGCGTCAAGCTCGTCCGCCCGCCCTGGTGGCTCGTGATCGTCCTGCTGATCGGCGGCTACCTCCTCGCCGACAGCTTCCTCGCCCCCGCCATCGACACCGCAACCAAGTAAGGAGACCCCGCCATGATCCGACCCAAGATCCCCGTGAACCCGACCCCGACCGGGCTCAGCACCCCGCCCGCCGTCATCCAGCCGACCAGCATCACCCCCGGCAGCCCCGTGCCGCCGCCCGCCCCGATGGCCCCGGCTCCGGCACCCTCACGGCCCACGGTCCAGCTCACCCCCGGCACGGTCGTCGCCGTCGCCGGAATGGGCACCGCCGTCGTCCTCGTGGTCGGCGCCGTCCTGGTCTCCATGCTGCTCGCCGTCGCCATCACGGGCGCCTCGGTCGCCGTCTGCGCCCTGGTCATCCGCTCGATCCTCAGCACCGACACCCGACGCTGACCGGCCCCCGGAGCGGCCTAAACCGCCAAGTCTCGTCCGCTCCGGGCGCCGTCCCTGTCCGAACCAATGATCCGGAAGGAACCTCCATCATGACCGGCCACAACCCGGCCCCGCACACCGCGGCGCGCATCTGCTCGAACTGCCACGGCTTCGCCACCGCCGCCGTATCCTCCGGTCTCGGCCGTGACCACCGCGGCAACCTGCGCACGATCACCATCGACTGCCCGGCCTGCCACGGCCACGGCACCATCCCGCTCACCGCCGCCCAGCTCGCCGGGGGCCGCGCATGAGCGACACCGCGACCTTCGCGGGCCTGGACCCGGCCACCCTCGCCGACACACTCAGGGTGGCCGGGTCACCGGGCTTCGACCGCTGGCAAGACCAGATCCGCCGTACGGGCGGCTGCTCCGACCCCATCCACCTGACCGGCTGGGTCCTGCACAAGGACAAGACGACCGGCGAACTCTTGCACCGCTACACCACCGAGCACGAACCGGGCGGACGGCTCCGCATCGCGTGCGGCAACCGGCGCGCCTCCCGCTGCCCGGCCTGCGCCTGGACCTACGCCGGAGACACCTACCACCTGATCCGCGCCGGACTCGTCGGCGACGACCGCCGCGACATCCCCGGCTCGGTTCGCGATCACCCCCGGGTCTTCGCCACCCTCACCGCACCCTCGTTCGGCCCGGTCCACAACCGGCCCAAGGGCGGCATCTGCGGCTGCGGTATCCGCCACGCCCCGGACGATCCTGCGCTCGGTACCGCCCTGGACCCGGCGACCTACAACTACGCGGGCGCGGTCCTCTTCAACAACCACGCGAGCGAACTGTGGATGCGCTTCGCCAACCGGCTGCGCCGCGAGATCGCACGCCGGGCCGGGCTCACCCAACGCGAACTCGCCGAGGTCTGCCGCGTCTCCTATGGCAAGGTCGCTGAGTTCCAGAAGCGCGGCGCCGTCCACTTCCACGCCGTGATCCGCCTCGACGGACCCGACGGACCCGAGTCGGCCCCGCCCTCGTGGGCCTCGGTCGGCCTGCTCACCGAAGCGGTCCGCGCCGCCGTCCGGCACGCCTACACCACGGTGAGCGTGCCCGCCTCCGGCGACCAGCCCGCCCGCACCTTCAAGTGGGGCCGACAGCTCGACGTGAGGCCCGTCAAGGCCTTCGGGGACGGCTCAGAGCTGACCGAACAGGCCGTCGCCTCCTACGTCGCCAAGTACGCCACCAAAGCCGCCGAGAACACAGGCACCCCTGACACGGCCGTCTATTGCCGCTCGTGCCGGGGCACGGGCCGATCTCGCCTGTACGACCGCGACGGCTCAGCCCTCAGCAAGTGCGCCACCTGCCGCGGCAACGGCCTGGGCGAAGACCTTGCGCGACTGGACGTTCCTGATCACGCCCGACGCCTCATGGCTGCCTGCGCCCAGCTGCAACCCATCTATCCCGACCGTCACCTTGCTCGCTGGGCCCACATGCTCGGCTTCCGCGGCCACTTCAGCTCCAAATCCCGCCGCTACTCCACCACCCTCGGCGCCCTCCGCCAGACCCGCGCCGACTACCGCGCCGCACAAGAACGCCAAGCCCGCGGCCTCGACGACACCGCGGCCGACACCGTCCTCGTCCTCGCCGACTGGCAGTACGCCGGACACGGCCACACCCCCGGCGAATCCGCCCTCGCCGCCACCATCCACCGCGACATCCAACACAACCGCGAAACCGCACGCGAAGAACTGCCCGCCCTGCTTGAACTGGAAGGGGCCGCCGCATGACGACTGCTCCCGCAGAGCTCCTGACGGTGGATCAGGTCATGGCACGGCTGAAGTATGGCCGGAGCAAGGTCTATGACTTGATCCGTTCGAAGCGGCTCGCCTCCTTCACCGAGGGTCGGTGCCGTCGAATCCCGGAGAGTGCGCTTCAGGACTACATCCGTACCCAGCTTGAGGAGGCAGCCTGATGCCTCCACGCAAGCGGAACCCCAACGGCGCGGGCACGGTCACGAAGCGGGCTGACGGCCGCTACCAGGCAGCCGTGTACGTCCCCCAGCCGGACGGCACTACGAAGCGGAAGTACGCGTATGGCAAGACCTTCGAGGAGTGCGACCGGAAGCGCAGGGAGCTGATCGACCGCGCGAACGGCGGCATCCCGACGCCCACTAGGGACATGACGCTTGGGCAGTGGTTCGACTACTGGCTTGAGATCATCGTCAAGCCCAACCTCGCCTCGAACAGCTACCGGGCCTACGAGACAGCGGTTCGTCATCACCTGTACCCGCGTCTGGGCTCCAAGGTCATGCTGAAGCTCGGCGTCAGGGAGCTGCGAGGGGTCATGCAGGCGCTCGTAGATGACCAGGGGGCCAAGACTGCCAAGCGGGCGCTACGGGTCCTCTCAGCGGCGCTCACGGCCGCCATGGTCGAGGACATCGGCCTAACGCGGAACGTGGCCAAGCTCGTGCACGTCCGTGCGACCACCGACAGCGGCAAGAGCTGGGACGCCGTGACCGTGCTCCGCTTCCTGGCTGCGGCTCGTCGGCTCACGCCGTACTACCCGGCGTTCCTGCTGCTCTGTCTCCTGGGTCTACGCCGGGCTGAGGTGTGCGGGCTGCGCTGGGAGAACGTCGACCTTGACAACCGGGTTGTCTGGGTGGAGCAGCAGCGGCAGCGCAGCACGACGGGCACGATCGATGACGCGGAACTCAAGACTGCGACCTCCAAGGCGCCTCTTCCGCTGCCCGCTCAGTGCATCGCTCCCCTTCGCTGGACCCGGATGCGTACGGCGTGGCTCCGTGAACGAGCGATCAGCAGAGGGCGTCCCTGGTACGAGGACCCCGACGCACACGTCTTCGTGACCCGAACCGGCCGCCCGCTCAGCCCAATACACCTCTACCTCGTCCTGCAACGGATCATCGAGAAGGAGGGACTCAGCAAGATGAACCCCAAGGGGCTGCGCAAGTCGTGCGGCACACTGCTGGTCCACCTTCGGGTGCACCCGCGGATCGTCAAGGCGATCCTTCGGCACAGCCGGATCTCAACGACCCTGGACATCTACGCTGAGGCGTTGGACCCGGACGTCATCGAGGCTGTCGGCCAGCTTGACCGGCTGCTCCGGCAACCGGCCCGGCTCCGCGAACTGGAGGCTGCATCGGCCCTCGAACCCGCCGCTTGATGTAGCCGTTGGATGTCACGGCCCCTCGCCTCGCGCATCGTCGCAGGTAGAGGGGCCGTTGGCGTTGATCAGGGCGAGAGCATCCCATTCTCATAACAGTGGTGAAGGCAGTGGTGAGACAGCTCACCGACCAGTGACCTTAGTCGTACCGGACGGTCACTGTCTGCCTCGACCGTGGCCGAGGACGCAAGCCGCGGATGTCGGCCGAATGCGTGGCCACCGCATCCGGATCAGCTGATCGTCACCTCCCGCGACCTCGCACACAACTCGGCAAGCGCCTCGGCCGTCACCGGCGACACCACGCCCTCCTCCGTGACGATCGCCGTCACCAGCTCCGGCGGCGTCACATCGAAGGCCGGGTTGTACGCCTGCGTCCCCAGCGGCGCCACCGGAATCCCGCCGCCCGCCTCGGCCCCCACCACCGGCGCCTGGGGCGCCGCGATCTCGGTCACCTCGTGTCCTGCCCGCTGCTCCACCTCGATCGACGCCCCGTCCGGCGTGTCCGGATCCACCGTGGTCACCGGTGCCACCACGATGAACGGCACATGGTGATAGCGCGCGAGCACCGCCAGCGGATAGCTCCCCACCTTGTTCGCCACCGAGCCGTCGGCCGCGATCCGGTCGGCGCCGATCAGCACCGCGTCCACCTCCCCGGCCGCGAAAAGCGAGCCCGCCGCGTTGTCGGTCAGCAAGGTGTACGCCATCCCGCTGCGGGCCGCCTCGTACGCCGTCAGCCGGGCGCCCTGAAGCAAAGGCCGCGTCTCGTCCACCCACAGCCGCCGCAGCCGCCCCGTCCGGTGGGCCGCGAGCGCCACCGCGAACGCCGTCCCCTCGCCGCCCGACACCAGCGAACCGGTGTTGCAGTGCGTCAGGATCCGGTGCCCGCCGCCCGGCAGCAACTCGTCCAGCAGCGCCAGCCCCCGCTCGGCCATCGCGGCACTGGCCGCCGCGTCCTCCTGGTGCAACCTGCGCGCCGCCGCAAGCGCCGCCCCGGCCGCCAACCCCTGGTCACCACTCTTGGCGAGCTCGGCCCGGTACGCGGCAGCGGATCTGCGCACTCCGACGGCGAGGTTCACCGCGGTCGGACGCGCGCCCGCAAGCACGGCCGCCGCCTCGTCCACGTCGAACCCGCGCGCGGCGGCGAGCGCGACGCCGTACGCCCCCGCGATGCCGAGCAACGGCGCCCCGCGCACGGCGAGCGAACGGATCGCCTCCACCAGCGCCGACGCATCCGTACAGACCAGTTCCACCTCCTCGGCCGGAAGCCTCGTCTGGTCGAGAAGCACCAGCACGGGGCCTTCGGGTGGCTCCTCCCAGCGGATCGCAGGTATCTCGGTGGGTTTGCTGTCATCGCCGGATTGCACGTACTGATCAGCCATGCGATCAGTCTGCCCCTTGTGCGCCGGAGTATTGAAGGTGTGCAGCCCATACCGCGGCTGGTCCCTCGCCGGCCACCCCATGGCACGATGGCTGCCAACCTGCCGCCGCGACCGCGGACGGGCACCGTGAAGGAGCGACGATGAACGACACTCCGGGCTGGGCCTCGCCCGGATCCGCCCCGTCCGACGGGCACGAGCCCGGCACATCCGGTCCCGCTGAGCCCGCCGCCCGGCCCGACACCGCGAAGCCCGCGCAGCAACCGGAGGACAACCCGCAGGACGCCGTCTCGAAGTGGTCCCAGGAGCAGCCGCCACCTGGTCAGTGGTCCGCCCCCACAGGCCCCGCCGCTCCCGGCCAGACCCCTCCGCCTCCACCGCCCGGCCCAGGCTGGGGCACCCAGCCCCCCGCAGGGCCGCCCGGAGGCTACAGCCCTCCCCCCGGCTGGGGCGGCGGATACGGCGGCTGGGGCGGCCCCCCGCCCGCGGCCAAGCCCGGCGTGATCCCCCTGCGCCCGCTCGGCGTCGGCGAGATCCTCGACGGCGCGGTCTCCACCATGCGTACCTACTGGCGCACCGTCCTCGGCATCTCGCTGACCGTCGCCGTCGTGACCGAGGTCCTCGTCATCCTCCTCCAGGGCTTCGTCCTGAACGACAGCGCCGGGACCGAGGCCCTCAACGACCCCAGCGCCAGCGCCGACGAGCTGACCCACGCCCTGGGCGAGACCATGCTCGGCTCCTCCGTCGTCTTCCTGATCTCCCTGATCGGCACGGTCGCCGCGACCGCGCTGCTGACGACCGTCACCAGCCGGGCCGTGCTCGGCAGGCCGGTCACCACCGGCGAGGCCTGGCGCGACGCCCGGCCTCAGGTGCCCAGGCTGTTCGGCCTGATCTTCCTGCTGCTGCTCATCACCTTCGGCTTGCTCGCGGTAGGGGCACTGCCCGGCATCCTCGTGGCGGCAGCGGGCTCCAGCGGCGGCGGTATCGCCCTCGCGATCCTGGGCGTCCTCGGCGCCGGCGTCGTGGCGCTGTGGCTGATGATCCGCTTCTCCCTGGCCTCGCCCGCGCTGATGCTGGAGAAGCAGACCATCGTGAAGTCGATGAGCCGCTCCACGAAGCTGGTCCGCGGTTCCTGGTGGCGGGTCCTCGGCATCCAGCTGCTGGCCGCGATCATCGCGAACATCGTCGCGGCGATCGTCGTCATCCCCTTCACCTTCCTCGCCGCGGCGTTCAGCGGCGAGGGGGTCGGCGGCTTCGTCAACGGCACCGGCGACCTCGGCTGGACGTTCCTCATCATCAGCGGCATCGGCTCGGTGATCGGCTCCATGATCACCTTCCCGATCTCTGCGGGCGTCACCGTGCTCCTCTACATCGACCAGCGCATCCGCCGCGAGGCCCTCGACCTCGAACTGGCCCGCGCGGCCGGCGTCCAGGGCTACGCCACCGGCCCCACTCCCGGGAGCTGATGCGGTGAACCTGCCGGGGGGAGTGCTCACCATGCTGCGCGCCGTCGACACCTCTGTGCTGTCACCGGCACGGTCCGCCGACGAACCGCCGCTGACGATCCCGCGCGACCCCGCGCGGGAGGCGGCCCGCCGCGAGCTGTCCAAGCGCATGTACCACGAGAACGACCCCAGCTGGTTCCAGCGTGCCCTCAACGCGTTCTGGGACTGGGTCGGCAAGTTGTTCGACGCAGCCTCGTCAGCGACCCCGGGCGGAGCACTCGGCCTGGTCGTCGTCATCGCCGCGATCGTCCTGGTCGTGGGCGCGCTGTGGTGGCGCCTGGGCACCCCGCGCCGCGGGCCCGCCTCCTCCACCGCCCTGTTCGACGACCGCCCGCGCAGCGCCGCCGACCACCGCGCGGCGGCCGAGGCACACGCGGCCCAGGGCCACTGGAACCAGGCCATGCAGGAGCGCATGCGCGCGATCGTCCGTTCCCTGGAGGAGCGCGCCCTCCTCGACCTCCGTCCCGGCCGCACCGCGGACGAGGCCGCCGCAGAAGCGGGCCGCGCCCTGCCCTCCCACACGGACCGGCTGCGCTCCGCGGCGCGGGACTTCGACGACGTCACGTACGGCGGCCGAGCCGCGACCGAGCAGTCGTACACCCGCATCGCCGAACTCGACCGCGACCTGGAACGCGCCAAGCCGGTACTCGCGAACAGCACGAGCAGCAGCCACAGCGCGGACCACAACGCCCGCCGGGGAGCCGCCGAATGACCACCGAGGCCACTCTCCCCTCTACCTCGGCCTCGCCCACCGCCCGCCAAGTGTGGTCCCGCGCGCGAGGCGTCGTCCTCGCCCTGGTGCTGCTCCTCGTCGCGGCCGTGGCGATCGCGGCGATCCGCTCCACCGAACGCCACGGCAGCCTCGACCCGCGCTCCGCGGACCCCTACGGCAGCCGGGCCGTCGCCGAACTCCTCGCCGAACGGGGCGTCGACACCCGCGTGGTCACCACCCTGGACGACGCACGCGCCGCGGCCGGCCCCGACACCACCCTCCTGGTCGCCGTACCCGACATCCTGACGCACCGCCAGCAGAGCGAACTGCGCTCCGCGACCGCCGACTCCGACGGCCGCACCGTCCTTGTCGCCCCCGGCAGCTGGTCCGTGGAACGGCTGGCCCCCGGCGTGGTCGCGGACCCCGCCACCAGCCTCGACTCGACGCTCTCCCCCGACTGCGGCCTGCCGGCGGCCCAGCGCGCGGGCAAGGCCGACACCGGCGGTATCCGCTACACCGTCACCCACCCAGGCAACGACGAGTGTTACCGCAGCGAGCGCCTCCCCACCCTGGTACGCGTTCCGGCGGCCTCCGGGGACGGCGACACCGTCGTACTCGGCGCGCCCGACATCCTCTACAACGACACCCTCGACGAGCAGGGCAACGCCTCGCTCGCCCTCCAACTCCTCGGCTCCCGCCCCCATCTGGTCTGGTACCTCCCCTCGCTCTCCGATTCCTCCGCCGACGCCCCGGGCGAGGAAAAGGGCTTCCTCGACCTGCTCCCTTCAGGCTGGATCTGGGGCACACTTCAGCTCTTCTTCGCGGCAGCGCTCGCCGCCCTGTGGAGGGCACGCCGATTCGGCCCCCTGGTACCCGAGAAACTCCCCGTGGCGATCCGCGCCTCCGAGACCGTCGAAGGCCGCGCCCGCCTCTACCGCAAGGCGGCCGCCCGCGACCGCGCGGCCACCGCTCTTCGCTCCACCACCCGCACCCGCCTCGCCCCCCTCGTAGGCGTCCCCGTCGCCCAGGCGCACACGCCCGAGGCCCTGGTCCCCGCCCTGTCCGCCCATCTCCACAGCGCCGGAGACGGAGACGGACAATCCCTGCACCCCCTGCTCTTCGGCCCGCCGCCCGGCGACGACGCAGCCCTCATCTCCCTAGCCGACCAACTCGACGCCCTCGAAAGAGAGGTACGCCGTTCATGATGGACCCGACCACTGACAACGCCGGGACCACCGGGAACCCGGACACCGCCCGGGCTTCCCTGGAAGCCCTGCGCGCCGAGATCGCCAAAGCCGTGGTCGGCCAGGACCCCGCCGTGACCGGTCTTGTCGTCGCCCTCCTCTGCCGCGGACACGTACTACTGGAAGGAGTCCCTGGGGTCGCCAAAACGTTGCTCGTCCGCGCCCTCGCATCCGCACTCGAACTCGACACCAAGCGCGTCCAGTTCACCCCCGACCTCATGCCGAGCGATGTGACGGGCTCCCTCGTCTACGACACCCGCAGCGCCGAGTTCTCCTTCCAGCCCGGCCCGGTCTTCACCAACCTCCTCCTCGCGGACGAGATCAACCGCACCCCGCCCAAGACCCAGTCGTCCCTCCTGGAGGCCATGGAGGAGCGCCAGGTGACCGTCGACGGCACCCCGCGCCTCCTCCCCGACCCGTTCCTGGTCGCCGCGACCCAGAACCCGGTGGAATACGAGGGCACTTACCCTCTCCCCGAAGCCCAGCTGGACCGTTTCCTCCTCAAGCTGACGATCCCGCTCCCCTCCCGCCAGGACGAGATCGACGTCCTCACCCGCCACGCTGAGGGCTTCAACCCTCGCGACCTCAAGGCCGCCGGCCTACGCCCCGTAGCCGGCCCGGCCGACCTCGAAGCCGCCCGCGCGGCAGTCGCCAAGACCACGGTCTCACCCGAGATCACCGCCTACGTCGTAGACGTCTGCCGCGCCACCCGCGAGTCCCCGTCCCTCACCCTCGGGGTCTCCCCACGCGGCGCCACGGCTCTCCTGGCCACCTCGCGCGCGTGGGCGTGGCTGACCGGCCGCGACTACGTCATCCCCGACGACGTGAAGGCCCTGGCCCTCCCCACCCTCCGCCACCGCGTACAACTGCGTCCCGAGGCCGAGATGGAGGGCGTGACGGCCGACTCCGTCATCAACGCGATCCTCGCCCACGTCCCGGTCCCCGGCTGATGGCCCTCACCGGACGCGCCGCACTCCTCGCAGCCCTGGGGTCCCTCCCCGTCGGCATCTGGGAACCTAGCTGGACCGGCATCCTCGCGGTCAACGCCCCCCTGGCAGTGGCCTGCGCCTGCGACTTCGCCCTGGCGGCACCCGTACGACGGCTCGGCCTGACCCGGTCCGGTGACACCTCCGCCCGTCTGGGCGAGACGGCCGACGTCACCCTCACGGTCACCAACCCGTCAGGCCGCCCGCTCCGCGCCCACATCCGCGACGCCTGGCCCCCCAGCAGCTGGCTGCACGGCACGGAGGTGGAAGCCTCCCGCCACCGATTGACGGTCCCGGCCGGCGAACGCCGCCGCATCACCACCCGCCTACGTCCCACCCGCCGCGGTGACCGCCAGGCCGATCGCGTGACGATTCGCTCCTACGGCCCCCTCCGGCTCTTCACCCGCCAGGGCACCCACAAAGTCCCCTGGACGGTCCGCGTCCTGCCCCCGTTCACCAGCCGCAAGCACCTCCCTTCCAAGCTCGCCCGTCTGCGCGAACTCGACGGCCGCACCAGCGTCCTCACCCGCGGCGAAGGCACGGAATTCGACAGCCTGCGCGAATACGTCCCCGGTGACGACACCCGTTCCATCGACTGGCGAGCCACCGCCCGCCAGACCTCCGTCGCCGTACGCACCTGGCGCCCCGAACGCGACCGCCACATTCTCGTGGTCCTCGACACCGGCCGAACCTCGGCGGGACGCGTGGGCGACGCCCCCCGTCTCGACGCCTCCATGGACGCTGCCCTGCTCCTGGCGACCCTGGCCTCCCGCGCCGGCGACCGTGTGGACCTCCTCGCATACGACCGCGGAGTACGCGCCCTGGTTCAAGGCCGGACAGCCAACGACCTGCTCCCCTCGCTGGTCAACGCAATGGCCACCCTCGAGCCCGAACTCGTCGAAACGAACGCCCGTGGTCTCACGGCCACAGCCCTGCGTACGGCCCCTCGCCGCTCCCTGATCGTGCTGCTCACCAGCCTCGACGCCGCGCCCGTCGAGCAGGGCCTGCTGCCCGTACTTCCGCAGCTCACCCAGCGGCACACGGTCCTTCTGGCGTCAGTGGCAGACCCCCACATCGCCCGTATGGCCACAGCCCGCGGCAACACCGATGCGATCTACGAGGCCGCGGCCGCTGCCCAGGCTCAGACGGAGCGCACTCGCACGGCGGAACAACTCCGCCGCCACGGAGTGACAGTCGTCGACGCGACCCCGGACGACCTGGCTCCAGCGCTGGCCGACGCATACCTGGCTCTGAAAGCCGCCGGGCGCCTGTAAAACAAAAGAAGGGAGCGCAGAGCGCCCCCTTCGGGAAAGAACCACAAACACGAAAAGGCCCACACCATAAGGTGTGAGCCTTTTCATCAAAAATTGTTCGGCGGTGTCCTACTCTCCCACAGGGTCCCCCCTGCAGTACCATCGGCGCTGTAAGGCTTAGCTTCCGGGTTCGAAATGTAACCGGGCG
>NZ_JBEXGM010000066.1:0-14921 GCF_040607335.1 Streptomyces sp. NPDC005303
GCCCACGGTGAGGCGTGGACCTGTCTCGAACTGGCGGTGGTCGACGCGGGCAACGACGGACGCGCAGTCGCCCCGCAACCGCACCCGGCACCCCCTTGGGCGCCCGGCGTCACTCCTCGGGTGTCTCCACCTGCGGTGGCGCCACCGGCTTCAGTTTCTGCCAGATCAGGAAGAAGACGCCGAGGATCAGCATTCCGAGGCCGGTCCAGAGGTTGATGTTGACGCCCTCCGACTTGTCGAGGGAGGAGTCGGAGGGGTTGATTCCGGCGATCGTGACGATGATGCCGTAGAGGACGAACAGGCCGCCGATGATGCGGCGCAGGTCGAAGATGCGGGCCGCGGTGGCCGACTTGGCCTGGAGTTCGGAGACTTCCCGCTGGACGTCGTGTTCGGAGTAGCCGTGCTGTTCGGACATGGTTTCTCAATCCTCCGACATCAGAACGAGAACGGGATGTAGCAGGCGGCGGCCAGCACCACCGCACCCCAGCCCAGCAGGGCCGGCCTGCGGTACCAGGCGTCGTCGCCGACGGCGGGCGGCTCGGACATGCCCGGGGACGTCGTGCCGTAGACGAGGCCCTGGAGTTCCTCGGCGGGCTTGGGGGTCGTGAAGAGGGACACGGCGATCATGACCACCCCGCCGGCCACGAAGCCGACGATCGCCGAGACGAAGTTGGCGCCCTGGTCGGTGGGGATGTCGATGATGCCCTGCTTGTAGATCCAGAAGTAGTTCACCATCGCCGCGACCGTGCCGGCCAGCAGGCCCCAGAAGCCCGACCTCGCGGAGGCGCGCTTCCAGAACATGCCGACGATGAAGACGACGAACATCGGCACGTTGAAGAAGGAGAACAGGGTCTGCAGGTAGCTCATGATGTTCGAGAAGGAGGACGCCAGGAACGCCGTGCCGACCGACGCGCAGACGCCGATCACCGTGATCAGGCGCCCGAAGCGGACGTAGTACTCGTCCGGGCGGCCCGTCCGCACATAGCGGCCCCAGATGTCGTTCGTGAACACCGTGTTGAAGGAAGAGACGTTCGCCGCCATGCCCGCCATGAAGGCGGCCAGGAGCCCGGTGACCGCGATGCCGAGGACGCCGTTCGGCAGGAGCTGTTCCATCAGGTACGGGATGGCGTCGTTGTACTGGTAGCCCGAGTCGGCGGTGCCGAAGCCGGGGATCAGGGCCGCCGCCACCAGGCCGGGGATCATCACCAGGAACACGATGAAGATCTTCGGGTACGCGGCGATCAGGGGGGTGCGCTGGGCCGCGGAGAGGTTCTTCGCCGACAGCGCTCGCTGGACTTCCGCGAAGTTCGTCGTCCAGTAGCCGAACGACAGCACGAAGCCCAGGCCCAGCACGATCGTCAGCCAGTTCGCGCCCAGCGGGTTCGCGCTGCCGATGCCCGTGCCGCCCCAGGCGGTGGTGAAGTTCGCTCCGTGCTCCGCCGTCAGTCTGTCCGTGAGGCCGTCCCAGCCGCCCACCTTCTTCAGGCCCAGGACGACCAGGGGGATGAGGGCCGCCAGGATCACGAAGAACTGGAGGACCTCGTTGTAGATCGCGGAGGACAGGCCGCCGAGGGTGATGTAGGCGAGGACGAAGGCGCCGGCCACGACGATGGCCACCCACTGCGGCCAGCCCAGCAGGGCCTCGACGACGATCGCGAGGGCGTAGAGGTTCACGCCCGCGATCAGGATGGCGGCGAAGGCGAACAGGGCCGAGCTGAGCAGATGGGCCCACTTGTCGAAGCGCAGGAGGAGCATCTCGGGGACCGAACGCACCTTGCTGCCGTAGTAGAAGGGCATCATCACCAGGCCGAGGAAGACCATGGCCGGGATGGCGCCGATCCAGTACCAGTGGACCGTATAGGCCCCGTACTGTGCGCTGTTGGCGGCCATCCCCAGGATCTCCGTGGCGGCCAGGTTGGCGGAGATGAAGGCGAGACCCGTGATCCAGGCCGGCAGTGAGCGGCCGGAGAGGAAGAAGTCGAGGCTCGTCTTCACCGATCTCCGGGCCGCGAAACCGATGCCGAGGACGACGACGAAGTAGATCCCGAGGATCGTGTAGTCGAGCCAGTTGGTGGGGAGCCGGAGCTCGGCGGCCAGATATGCGCCTTTTGTGGGGGTCTGCATAGTCAGCAATTGAACACCTCGACTGATGCTCTTTGTTTGATTCCGATGTTGACTTGGGTGGGTGGTCATGGTTACTTGTGTTTAGTTATGTTTGAGTGAAGGAGCCCCAGCGGTGAAGAAGACCTCGACCCGGCTGGCCGACGGTCGCGAGCTCATCTACTACGACCTGCGCGACGACACCGTCCGCGACGCCGTGGACCGGCGTCCGCTGGAGCGGACTGTCACCACGTCCGAGGTTCGTCGGGATCCGCTGCTCGGCGACTCCGTGGCCATCGCCTCGCACCGACAGGGGCGCACCTACCACCCGCCCGCCGACGAGTGCCCGCTGTGCCCCTCGCAGGGGGACCGGCTGAGTGAGATCCCGGACTCCTCGTACGACGCCGTGGTCTTCGAGAACCGTTTCCCCTCGCTTGCCGGCGACTCGGGGCGTTGTGAGGTCGTGTGCTTCACCTCGGACCACAACTCGTCCTTCGCGGACCTCACGGAGGAGCAGGCACGGCTCGTCCTTGACGCATGGACCGACCGGACGTCGGAGCTGTCGCATCTGCCCTCCGTGGAGCAGGTCTTCTGTTTCGAGAACCGGGGTGCGGAGATCGGTGTGACCCTGGGTCACCCGCATGGCCAGATCTACGCCTACCCGTTCACCACCCCCCGCACCGCCCTGATGCTGCGCTCTCTCGCGGCGCACAAGGAGGCGACCGGAGGGGAGAACCTCTTCGACGCCGTCCTGGAGGGCGAACTCGCCGGTGAGCGGGTCGTCCTGGAGAGCGAGCACTGGGTCGCCTTCGTGCCCTACGCGGCGCACTGGCCGTACGAGGTGCACCTCTACCCGAGGCGCCGGGTGCCGGACCTGCTCGGCCTCGACGAGGACGCCCGCACAGAGTTCCCCAAGGTGTATCTGGAACTCTTGAGGCGCTTCGACCGGATCTTCGGGGAGAACGAGCCTCCTACGCCGTACATCGCCGGCTGGCACCAGGCGCCGTTCGGGCAGTTGGAGGAGTTCGAGGGAGTGGGCCGTGACGACTTCGCGCTGCACCTCGAGCTTTTCACCATCCGCCGTACGTCCGGCAAGCTGAAGTTCCTCGCGGGGTCCGAGTCGGGCATGAACGTCTTCATCAACGACATCCGACCGGAAGCCGCGGCTCAGCGACTGCGAGAGGTAGCGAGTTCATGAAGTACCTGGTGACAGGTGGCGCGGGTTATGTCGGCGGTGTCGTGGCCCAGCACCTGCTGGAGGCGGGGCACGAGGTCGTCGTCCTCGACAATCTCTCCACCGGCTTCCGCGAGGGCGTCCCGGCCGGGGCCGCCTTCATCGAGGGCGACATCCGCGACGCCGCCAAGTGGCTGGACTCCTCCTTCGACGGCGTGCTCCACTTCGCCGCGTTCTCACAGGTCGGCGAGTCGGTCGTGAAGCCCGAGAAGTACTGGGACAACAACGTCGGCGGGACGATGGCGCTGCTCGGCGCCATGCGCGAGGCCGGCGTGAAGAAGCTCGTCTTCTCCTCCACGGCCGCCACCTACGGGGAGCCCGAGGAGGTGCCGATCGTCGAGTCGGCGCCGACCAGGCCGACCAACCCGTACGGCGCCTCCAAGCTCGCCGTCGACTTCATGATCACCAGCGAGGCGAACGCCCACGGGCTGGGCGCGGTGTCCCTGCGCTACTTCAACGTGGCCGGCGCCTACGGCAAGCAGGGCGAGCGGCACGACCCCGAGTCGCACCTGATTCCGCTGATCCTTCAGGTCGCCCAGGGCAAGCGGGAGGCGATCAACGTGTTCGGCGAGGACTACCCCACCCCGGACGGCACCTGCGTGCGCGACTACATCCACGTCGCCGACCTGGCCGAGGCCCACCTCCTCGCGCTGACGGCGGCCCAGCCGGGCGAGCACCTCATCTGCAACCTCGGCAACGGCGAGGGCTTCTCCGTCCGCCAGGTCATCGAGACCGTCCGCCAGGTCACCGGCCACCCGATCCCCGAGGTCGTGGCCCCGCGCCGGGGCGGCGACCCGGCCACCCTGGTCGCCTCCGCCGCCACCGCCCGCGAGAAGCTGGGCTGGAACCCGTCCCGCGCGGATCTCGCGGGGATCGTCGCGGACGCCTGGGAGTTCGCGCAGACCATCAGCGCAGCGAGGGAGCAGTAGTGGCGGCACAGCAGGTCCGGGACGGTTTCACCGAGCTGTACGGAACCGAGCCCGAGGGTGTCTGGTCGGCGCCGGGCCGCGTCAACCTCATCGGTGAGCACACCGACTACAACGACGGCTTCGTGATGCCCTTCGCGCTGCCGCACACCGCGGTCGCCGCCGTCTCCAAGCGCGTGGACGGCGTTCTGCGCCTGCACTCGGCCGACGTCGAGGGCGGCGTCGTCGAACTGCGCCTGGACGACCTCGCCCCGGAGAGCGACCGGAACTGGACCGCCTACCCGGCCGGTGTCGTCTGGGCGCTGCGCGAGGCCGGACATCCGGTCACCGGCGCGGACGTCCATCTCGCCTCGACGGTCCCGGCGGGCGCGGGCCTGTCCTCCTCGGCGGCCCTGGAGGTCGTCGTCGCGCTCGCGCTGAACGACCTGTACGACCTGGGCCTGCAGCGCTGGCAGCTGGCCCGGCTGTGCCAGCGCGCCGAGAACGTCTATGTCGGCGCCCCCACCGGGATCATGGACCAGACCGCGTCCGCCTGCTGCGAGACCGGCCACGCCCTGTTCCTCGACACCCGAGACCTCTCCCAGAAGCAGATCCCCTTCGACCTCGCAGCCGAGGGCATGGTCCTGCTCGTCGTCGACACCCGCGTCAAGCACGCCCACAACGAGGGCGAGTACGGCAAGCGCCGCGCGGGCTGCGAGCGGGGCGCGGCACTGCTGGGCGTGGACGCGCTGCGGGACATCCCCTACGGCGAGCTCGACGCGGCCCTCGCGAGGCTCGGCGACGACGAGGAGGCCGTACGCCTGGTCCGGCACGTCGTCACCGAGGACGAGCGGGTCGAGAAGGTCGTCGCCCTGCTGGAGTCGGGCGAGACCCGCGCGATCGGCCCGGTGCTGATCGCGGGCCACGCCTCGCTGCGCGACGACTTCCGGATCTCCTGCCCGGAGCTGGACCTGGTCGTCGACACCGCCCTCGCCTCGGGTGCCCTGGGCGCGCGGATGACCGGCGGCGGCTTCGGCGGTTCGGCGATCGTGCTGGCCGAGGCGGCCGATGTGGAGACAATCACCAAGGCGGTCCAAGAGGCCTTCGCCGCAGCCGAGTTCACCGCTCCGCGGGTGTTCGAGGCGGTGCCCTCGGCGGGAGCGCGACGCGTCGCCTGAGACCCGGCTGACCGCTGTTTTGCCCGGCTTGATCCGAACTTGGGGAAAGCCGGGCCTCTCCCTGACATATGCCCCAGTAGCGTCGGAGCGTGAGTCGAGGGCGCCTTCGCATCCTGTCGGCGATCGGCATCGGCTGCTACGCGCTCGCCGCGATCGTCGGCTTCTTCCTTCTGGCCGACGACCAGGGCTACGGGCTCCTGGTGCCCCTGTGGATCGCGCACGGGGTGCTCCTCGCCCTGCTGCTGACGAAGCTGTGCGCGGACGAGACGGGCCTGACCGCGGCGCTGCTGGTGCTGGGGGCATCCCTGGCGGCCGTGTACATCGCCGACCTGGCCCGCGACGACCTCACCCTGGAGCGGCGGGGCGAACGGATCACCGCCACCGTCGTACGGGACTGGCCCGCCCCGGACCGGGGGCGGCAGGCGAACACCTACGACTACGCCCTCGCGCGCCGCGACGGCACCAGGCTCCCGGGCCCCTCCCTGCAGGCCGGGTCGGGCAGCTTCGCCGTCGGGCAGACCGTCACCGTGCTCGCGGACCCCGCGGGCGTCCTGCGTCCCCGGCTCCCGGGTGACGTGGACGCGACCGAAGACGTCCTGGGGGTGGGGGCGTTCGCGCTGATCGCGCTGGGGATCGTCGCGGGCACGGGCCGCCGGGGCGTGACCGTCGCCCGTCGCCGGGAGGAGCGGGACAGGGTCGAGGAACAGGAACACACGCTCCGCGAGGCACTGCGCACGGCATCGGCAGACGACCACGGCTTCGTCGAGGTCCACCCCGCCCACTACCCCGACATCCCCCTCCGCCGCGCGGCCGGCATCGCCGGGGAGCTCGGTCTGCGGCCGGCGGACGAGCCGGGCTCGTGGCGCTTCAGACGGTGAGGCGCTTGGTGAGCGTGTACTCCGTGACGCCCGGCGGATAGTCCGGGATCACACACACCACCTCGTAGCCCTGCTTCCGGTAGAACTCCGGCGCCTGGAAGTCCCAGGTCTCCAGGCGTACGGAGGTGCAGCCCCGCGCGCGACGCGCGGTCCGCTCCGCCCGTGCGAGCAACTGCGAACCGAGGCCCGCCCCGCGGTGCCGTCCGTCGACCCACAGGTAGGTCACGTGCAGCCAGCTCGTCCAGGTGTGGCCGACCAGTCCGCCCGCGAGTGCACCGGAGTCGTCCAACGCCCAGACGTGGAGCGGAAGTTCCCGTTCACCTGGGGTTCCGCGCAGCGCCCGCAGGACCGGGGAGGCGGCCGTGTTGGTGTCCCGCAGCCGTTTGCGGAGCAGATCTTGCCGGGCTTTGTCGACTTCTGTCTCCAGACGAAACATGCGGCTCACCATAAACGCACCGGACAGCCAGTTCTGCAAATAACCTTCCGCTCCTGCCCCCCGGCCGTACCCTGATGAACAGCACCGGTGGGGGCCGGTGCTGATCAGGGGGCGAGACAGTCGGGTACGGCACCCGAAGTGGGGGTAGCAGTTCTTGCACGGCGGCGGCCGTGCGGCCATCGTGCTTCGGGCGTCGTACCCGCGGCGGTGTCGTCTCCCGAGTCGTCCTCAGACGAAGACGATGGGGTATCCCCTGCTCTTCGAGAGCTTGGGGAAGGGGGTTTCGTGGTTCGTATCCGAGTCCTGGTCGTCGACGACCATCGCATCTTCGCCGAGTCGCTCGCCGCCGCACTGGCGGCCGAGCCCGACGTGGAGGTCTCCGCGGCCGGCAGCGGTCCCGCCGCGCTGCGCTCGCTGGAGCGCGCGGCCGCCGAGGGCCGCCGTTACGACGTGCTGCTCGTCGACGCGGACCTGGGCGGCAACGTCCAGGGCATCAGGCCCGCCATGCCCGTGCAGGACGGCAGCGAGGACGGTCTCGTCGACGGCATATCGCTGGTCGCCGGGGTCCGTACGGCGCAGCCGGCGGTCCGGATCGTCGTGCTCGCCGAGAAGGACGATCCGCGGCGGGCCGCGCTCGCCCTGCAGGCCGGCGCCTCGGGCTGGGTCGCCAAGGACTGCTCGCTGTCCCGGCTGCTCACCGTCATCCGGGGGGTGCTGCGCGACGAGACCCATCTGCCGCCCGCCCTGCTCACCGGCGTGCTCAGGGAGCTCACCGCCGCCCGCAAGCACCGCACCGAGAGCGAGCGGCTGGTGGAGTCCCTCACCCCGCGCGAACGGGAAGTGCTGCGCTGCATGGTGGCCGGGCTCGGCCGGAAGGCGGTCGCGGAGAGACTGTTCCTCTCCCCGCACACCGTGCGCACCCACATGCAGAACGTCCTCGGCAAGCTGGGCGTCCACTCCACCCTGGCCGCGGTCGCCCTGGCGCGGCGCGCGGGTGTGGGGCCGGTCGACCTAGCCGGGGATGTTGTCGAACGGGGCGGTCAGCTGGCGTAGCAGCCCGGCCAGTTCCCCGCGCTGGGCGCGGGAGAGCTCGGCGAGGATCGCGCGTTCCTGTTCCAGCAGACCGGCGAGGGCCTGGTCCGCGCGGTCCTTGCCGTCCTCCGTGAGCCGGACCAGAACCCCACGCCGGTCGCTAGGGTCGGGCAGCCGCTCCACCAGGCCCTTCTTGGCCAGCCGGTCGATGCGGTTGGTCATGGTGCCCGAGGTGACCAGGGTCTGGGTCAGCAGCTGTCCGGGGGAGAGCTGATACGGCGTCCCCGCGCGCCTGAGCGCGGTGAGCACGTCGAACTCCCAGGGCTCCAGACTGTGCTCCGCGAAGGCCAGCCGGCGTGCCCGGTCCAGATGCCGGGCCAGTCTGCTCACCCGGCTGAGCACCTCGAGCGGTTCCACGTCGAGGTCAGGGCGCTCCCGGCGCCACGCAGCGACCAGCCGATCGACCTCGTCCTCCATGACGATCAGTGTAGTGGTTGTGTCGACGTGAAGTCTCTTGATGTGAAGCCTCTTGACATCAAGATAAATCTCCGGGGACAGTGAGTCCCATGACGACTTGGGACCCCGCTCAGTACCTCCGCCATGCCGACCACCGCGCCCGCCCCTTCGCCGACCTCCTCGCCCGCGTCCCGGACCTGCCCGGCGAACAGCCCCTGATCGCCGACCTGGGCTGCGGCCCCGGCAACGTGACGGCGCTGCTCGCCGCACGCTGGCCCACGGCCCGCATCACCGGCTACGACAACTCCGTCGAGATGCTCGACAAGGCACGGGTCGAGTACGCCGGCCCCACGCCGGGCGGCGGCTCGCTCGACTTCGCCCACGCGGACGTCCGCACCTGGACGCCCGCACAGCCGTACGACCTCATCGTCAGCAATGCGACGCTGCAGTGGGTGCCGGGGCACGTGGCGCGGTTCGCCGACTGGATCGCCGGGCTCGCCCCGGGCGGCACCTTCGCCTTCCAGGTGCCCGGCAACTTCGACTCCCCGAGCCACCGGCTGATGCGCGACCTCGCGGGGTCCATGGGCCTCGCGGAGATCCTGCGCCACGACGACGCCGTCCTTTCGCCCGAGGCCTATCTCGCCGCGCTGGCCGACCTGGGCTGCGAGGTGGACGCGTGGGAGACGACATACGTCCACCTGCTCCAGGGCGAGGACCCGGTCCTGGACTGGGTCAAGGGCACGGGCCTGCGGCCGCTCCTCACCGCCCTCGCCGACGACCCGAAGGCCCGGGACGCCTTTCTCACCGAGTACCGGGCGGCCCTGCGCGAGGCGTACCCGGCCGGGCCGCACGGCACGCCGTTCCCCTTCCGCCGCATCTTCGCGGTGGCCCGCAAGGAGGGCTGATGCTCGCAGCCGTCGACCATGTGCAGCTGGCCGCGCCCCCCGGCTCGGAGGACCTGCTGCGGTCGTACTACGTCGACGTCCTCGGCATGACCGAGATCCCCAAGCCTCCGGTGCTCGCGGCCCGGGGCGGGTGCTGGTTCCGGGCGGGGGCCGTGGAGCTGCACCTGGGGATCGAGGCAGGCTTCAGGCCGTCGCAGAAGGCTCACCCGGGGCTCAGGGTCACGGACATCTCGGCGTACGCCGACCGGCTGGCGGCGCTCGGTGCGACGGTCCGGTGGGACGAGGGACTGCCGGGACTGCCGGGACTGCCGGGACTGCCGGGACTGCCGGGACTGCGGCGGTTCTACTCGTACGACCCCGTGGGCAACCGGCTGGAGTTCCTGGTTTGAGCGCGGCCGGTCGGGTCACCCGCAGCGATGACAGCGGAGTCCGCAATCACTGGGAGTGAGAACGGTGGCTGGAGACCAGAAGGCCAAGGCCAAGAAGGAACAGGTCAAGGGCAAGGCCAAGGAGGCCGTGGGGCGCGCGGTCGGCAACGAGCGCTTGGAGGCCGAGGGCCGGGCGGGGCAGTCCAAGGGCGACGCCCGCCAGGCCAAGGAGAAGGCCAAGGACACCTTCAAGCACTGACGCGGTACGCAAACGGACGGCCCGTGCACCCTCGGGGTGCACGGGCCGTCGTACGGGCCGGGGACGGGTCAGCGCCACTCGGCCGGGATGTGCTTCACCTGCTCCAGGATGTCCCAGCCGTTCGGGCGGGAGCTCGGCGAATCCCAGGGAGCGCCCTGGCCGAGCCAGTGACCGCGCTTCTCCCGCCGACCGAGGACGCTGATGTCGTTCACGCTGGGCTCATTGCCGCAGCAGGGGCAGATGGCGCCCTCGTTGGGCCGGCCGCTCTCCCAGAAGGGCTCCGGATCGTCGTCGTGCCCGCAGACCCGGCAGGCGGTCTCCCATTCAGGACCCGGCGGGCTCACCGGTTCGGACCGCATGTGCGCTGCTCCCAGGTCGGCTCAGTACTTCCTGCGTCCTATCAGACGCGGCTTCGCCTCCAGCCCGTCCAGGCCGTGCCAAGCGAGGTTCACCAGGTGCGCCGCCACCTCCGCCTTCTTCGGGCGGCGCACGTCCAGCCACCACTGGCCGGTCAGGGCGACCATGCCGACCAGGGCCTGGGCGTACAGCGGGGCCAGCTTGGGATCGAAGCCGCGCCGCTTGAACTCGCGGCCCAGGATGTCCTCCACCTGGGTCGCGATGTCCGAGATGAGCGAGGCGAAGGAGCCCGTGGACTGGGGGATCGGGGAGTCGCGGACCAGGATGCGGAAGCCGTCCGTGTACTCCTCGATGTAGTCGAGGAGGGCGAAGGCCGCCTGTTCGCACAGTTCGCGGGGGTGACCGGCGGTGAGGGAACTCGTCACCATGTCCAGCAGACGCCGCATCTCACGGTCCACCACCACGGCGTACAGGCCCTCCTTGCCGCCGAAGTGCTCGTACACCACCGGTTTGGAGACGCCCGCCTTCGCCGCGATCTCCTCCACCGACGTGGCCTCGAAGCCCTTCGAGGCGAAGAGCGTGCGACCGATCTCCAGAAGCTGGGCGCGGCGCTCGGCCCCCGTCATCCGGGTGCGCCGGGCACGCCGCGGCTTCGCTTCGTCGCTCGGGGTACTGCTGGAGTCGGTCGCCACGGCGTCCATCATGCCGCCTCTGCGGTCTCCTCCTTGCGCCGGGAGCCGTCCCCGTCCGTGTTCCGGCGGGAATCGATACGCGAGCGTGACGGCCAGCGCACGTCGTACGCCCAGCCGAGCATCTCGAACCAGCGGATGAACCGCGCCGAGGAGTCCAGCTGGCCCCGCATCACCCCGTGCCGAGCCGAAGTCGGGTCGGCGTGGTGCAGGTTGTGCCAGGACTCACCGCAGGACAGCACGGCCAGCCACCACACGTTGCCCGAGCGGTCCCGGGACTTGAAGGGCCGCTTGCCGACCGCGTGGCAGATCGAGTTGATCGACCAGGTCACGTGGTGGAGCAGGCAGACGCGGACCAGGGAGCCCCAGAAGAAGCCGGTGAACGCGCCCCACCAGGACATCGTCACCAGACCGCCGATCACGGCGGGCAGGGCGAGGGAGAGCATCGTCCAGTAGATGAAGTGGCGGGAGATCGCGCGGATCGCCGGGTCCTTGATCAGATCCGGTGCGTACTTGTCCTGCGGAGTCTGCTCCTCGTCGAACATCCAGGCGATGTGGGCCCACCACAGGCCCTTGACCAGTGCCGGGACCGTCTCCCCGAACCGCCACGGCGAGTGGGGGTCGCCCTCGGCGTCGGAGAACTTGTGGTGCCTGCGGTGGTCGGCCACCCACCGCACCAGCGGTCCCTCGACCGCCATCGATCCCATGATCGCCAGCGCGATCCGCAGGGGCCGTTTGGCCTTGAAGGAGCCGTGTGTGAAGTAGCGGTGGAAGCCGATCGTGATGCCGTGGCAGCCGAGGTAGTAGAAGAAGACGAGAAGACCCAGATCGAGCCAGCTCACACCCCAGCCCCAGGCCAGCGGCACCGCCGCGAGCAGGGCCAGGAACGGAACGATGATGAAGAGGAGCAGCGTGATCTGTTCGAGCGAGCGTTTCTGCTCACCGCCGAGCGTCGCGGAGGGCGGTGTAGGGCCGTCGTTCGCCTTCGGGGCGTCTGCGATCACATCGGAGCGCGTGGTCATGGGCGTCCCCTGTGGGGTTTCGATGGTGTGAGACGAAGTGCCGGGCTGCGGGAATCCTTCCCGGGTTCCGTTACGACGGTCCCTACGGTTCCGTAACCTACGGCATCGTAAGTATGGCAGTGCGGCGCCCGGCGGCAAGAGCCCGAGAGTCTGCGCGTCCGCATGGACACCTATCCTTGGAGTCGGTCGGACAGCGCGGTCCGCTCTGATTTCTTCCCGGATGGCCCGGCCGTATGCGGCGGCTGCCGCACGACCGCACTCCGGGTTCCCCTGCCGGACGAGCTTCAACACTGCAAGGAGCCGCACCTGTGAGCAGTGCCGACGACCTGACCACGAGCGCCATGTCGACCAGTACCGAGCTGCGCGCCGACATCCGCCGGCTGGGCGACCTCCTGGGCGAGACCCTCGTCCGCCAGGAGGGCCCCGAGCTGCTGGAACTCGTCGAGAAGGTGCGCCGACTCACCCGTGAGGACGGCGAGGCCGCCGCCGAGCTGCTGCGCGGCATCGAACTGGAGACCGCCGCCAAGCTGGTCCGCGCCTTCTCCACCTACTTCCACCTGGCCAATGTCACCGAGCAGGTGCACCGCGGCCGTGAGCTGCGGGCCCGGCGCGCCGCCGAGGGCGGTCTGCTCGCCCGTACGGCCGACCGCCTCAAGGACGCCGACCCCGAGCACCTGCGCCAGACCGTCTCCAACCTCAACGTCCGCCCGGTCTTCACCGCCCACCCCACCGAGGCCGCCCGCCGCTCGGTGCTGAACAAGCTCCGCCGGATCGCGGCCCTCCTGGAGACCCCGGTCATCGAGGCCGACCGGCGCCGCTACGACACCCGTCTGGCCGAGAACATCGACCTCGTCTGGCAGACGGACGAGCTCCGGGTGGTGCGCCCCGAGCCCGCCGACGAGGCCCGCAACGCCATCTACTACCTCGACGAGCTGCACGCCGGAGCGGTCGGCGACGTCCTGGAGGACCTGACGGCCGAACTGGAGCGCGTCGGCGTCAGGATCCCCGACGCCACCCGCCCCCTCACCTTCGGCACCTGGATCGGCGGCGACCGCGACGGCAACCCCAACGTCACCCCCCAGGTCACCTGGGACGTCCTGATCCTCCAGCACGAGCACGGCATCAACGACGCCCTGGAACTCATCGACGAGCTGCGCGGCTTCCTGTCGAACTCCATCCGCTACACCGGCGCCACCGAGGAGCTCCTGGAGTCCCTGAAGGCCGACCTGGAGCGCCTGCCGGAGATCAGCCCCCGCTACAAGCGCCTCAACGCCGAGGAGCCGTACCGCCTCAAGGCCACCTGCATCCGGCAGAAGCTGGAGAACACCAAGACCCGGCTGGCCAGGGGCATCCCGCACGAGGACGGCCGCGACTACCTCGGCACCAGCGAGCTGCTGCACGACCTGACCCTCATCCAGACCTCGCTCAGGGAACACCGCGGAGGCCTCTTCGCCGACGGCCGGATGAACCGCACCATCCGCACCCTGTCCGCCTTCGGCCTCCAGCTCGCCACCATGGACGTCCGCGAGCACGCCGACGCCCACCACCACGCCCTCGGCCAGCTCTTCGACCGGCTCGGTGAGGAGTCCTGGCGGTACGCGGACATGCCCCGCGACTACCGGGGCAAGCTGCTCGCCAAGGAGCTGCGTTCGCGCAGGCCCCTCGCCCCCACCCCGGCGCCGGTCGACGCGGCCGGCGAGAAGACCCTCGGGGTCTTCCAGACCGTGAAGCGGGCCCTTGAGGTCTTCGGACCCGAGGTCATCGAGTCGTACATCATCTCGATGTGCCAGGGTGCCGACGACGTCTTCGCGGCGGCGGTGCTGGCCCGTGAGGCCGGACTGCTGGACCTGCACGCCGGGTGGGCGAAGATCGGCATCGTGCCGCTGCTGGAGACCACCGACGAGCTCAAGGCCGCCGACACCATCCTGGAGGACATGCTCTCCGACCCGTCGTACCGCAGGCTCGTGGCCCTGCGGGGCGATGTCCAGGAGGTCATGCTCGGCTACTCCGACTCCTCCAAGTTCGGCGGCATCACCACCAGCCAGTGGGAGATCCACCGCGCCCAGCGCCGGCTGCGTGACGTCGCCCACCGCTACGGCGTCCGCCTGCGCCTCTTCCACGGCCGTGGCGGCACCGTCGGCCGCGGCGGCGGCCCCTCCCACGACGCCATCCTCGCCCAGCCCTGGGGCACTCTGGAGGGCGAGATCAAGGTGACCGAGCAGGGCGAGGTCATCTCCGACAAGTACCTCGTGCCGTCCCTGGCCCGGGAGAACCTGGAACTCACGGTCGCCGCCACCCTCCAGGCGTCCGCCCTGCACACGGCTCCCCGTCAGTCGGACGAGTCGCTGGCCCGCTGGGACGCGGCCATGGACGTCGTGTCGGACGCCGCGCACGCCGCGTACCGCAGGCTCGTCGAGGACCCGGACCTGCCGACGTACTTCCTCGCTTCGACGCCGGTGGACCAGCTCGCCGACCTGCACCTCGGCTCGCGGCCCTCCCGCCGCCCCGGGTCGGGCGTCTCCCTCGACGGACTGCGGGCCATCCCGTGGGTGTTCGGCTGGACCCAGTCCCGGCAGATCGTGCCCGGCTGGTTCGGCGTGGGCTCCGGCCTGAAGGCCCTGCGCGAGGCGGGCCTCACTGCAACATTGGGAGGAGAGGGCGTGCTCGACGAGATGCACGAGCAGTGGCACTTCTTCCGGAACTTCATCTCCAACGTCGAGATGACGCTCGCGAAGACCGACCTGCGGATCGCCCGCCACTACGTCGAGACCCTCGTCCCCGCCGAGCTCCAGCACGTCTTCGCCGACATCGAGGCCGAGCACGAGCTCACCGTCCGCGAGGTCCTGAGGATCACCGGCGAGGACGAACTCCTCGACGCCACCCCGGTCCTCAAGCAGACCTTCGCCATCCGCGACGCCTACCTGGACCCGATCTCCTACCTCCAGGTGACGCTGCTCAAGCGCCAGCGGGACGCGGCCGCCGCGGGTGAGCCCGCCGACCCGCTGCTCGCGCGCGCCCTGCTGCTGACGGTCAACGGCGTGGCCGCGGGCCTGCGCAACACGGGCTGAGTCCGGTCAGGAAAGCGCCCCCGGGGTTCGTCCC
>NZ_JBEXGM010000067.1:0-14287 GCF_040607335.1 Streptomyces sp. NPDC005303
ATGAGTCGGGCTTCGCCGATGGCTCGGAGGAAGCCGGGGGTGGTGCCGAGCATCTCTGCTGCCCGGCCCATCGTGTACGCGGGGTAGTCGTCGTCGTCCAGGCGGTCGCCGAGTGGAATATCTGCTGCCATGTCACCTCGTTGTGCAACGCGTCGAGGGGCCCCGATGCCGTACGGCACCAGGGCCCCGAAGGGAATTCAACACCATCTGTCGGCCCTACTGCTGCGCCGACCTTCTGTGTCCGCTACCCGGCCCGGTGACGGGCGGGGTGCGGGGATCGCGGCTGCTTGACCGGGGACCACCATCCATTCCGGGGTCTTGCGGTACCCGGGCCGAGAGTGTCGGGCCGGGCGATCCTGATGGCGTCTGCTCCTCCGTCCTTGCTCTGAACCAACCACTTGTGAACGGGTACTGCGGTACTACCACCCGCCAGTTCGTGTCTGGCGGGTCTCGCTAGACCATGTCTACGAGAAAAACAGTAACCGTGCCAGGAGCCAATGTCTACTCTGACAAGAACAGATTTTGGCGCCCGGGAGACGCAGACATGCTTCGGCGGGTGCATACGACGATGGGGCCCTGCCGACGCGCGTCGGCAGGGCCCCATCGGGCCTGTGCGGGTGGATCCGGGGTGGGACGGATCAGCCGGCGAGGCTGAGGACGTCCCGCAGCCGGAGCCGGTCCGTGTAGTCGGCGCTGTCCCGCAGGAGGGCGAGCCCGGCCAGGGTGACCAGGCCCGTGCGCTGCTCGTCGCCGTCGCAGAGGACGAGGTGGTCGACGCGGGCACCGGCCATCAGGGACAGCGCCACCTCGACCGTCATGTCGTCACTGACCTGGGGTCCGGTCCCCTGCCTGTCGAAGACCACGTGTGGCGTCCGGGTCGGCGTCATGGCTGCCTCCTGCTGGAAAGGGGTGGGTTGGTGGGCCGGCACGGCCGCCCTAGGCGGCGGAGCCGAAGCCGGTCCGCCGCGGCGCGCTGCGGCGAGCCGCGGCACCCGCGGGGCGGCCCTGCCCCGACTGACCCCGGCGCCCACGACGGCCCCGGGACGGGGACGAGGAGGACGCGCCGCGGGGGCGTTCCGCCGGCGGCGCGGTGATGACGACCGGGATACCGGAAGGGGCCTGGGCCCCGGTGATACGGCTCAGCTCCGCCTCGCCCGAACGCACCTGGGCGACCTGGGGGGTGATGCCCGCCGAGACCATCAGCCGCTGCATGCCACGACGCTGGCCGGGGGTCACCAGGGTGACGACGCTGCCGGACTCACCGGCGCGGGCCGTACGGCCGCCACGGTGCAGGTAGTCCTTGTGGTCGGTGGGCGGATCCACGTTGACGACCAGGTCGAGGTTGTCGACGTGGATGCCGCGGGCCGCGACGTTGGTCGCCACCAGCACGGTCACATGCCCGGTCTTGAACTGGGCGAGGGTGCGGGTGCGCTGCGGCTGGGACTTGCCGCCGTGCAGGGCCGCGGCGCGGACACCGCTGCTCAGCAGGTGCTTGGTCAGCCGGTCCACCGCGTGCTTGGTGTCCAGGAACATGATCACCCGGCCGTCGCGGGCGGCGATCTCGGTGGTCGTCCGGTTCTTGTCCGTGTCGTGCACGTGGAGGACGTGGTGCTCCATCGTGGTGACCGCGCCCGCGGAGGGGTCGACCGAGTGGACGACGGGGTCGTGCAGGTAGCTCCGCACCAGCCGGTCGACGTTGCGGTCCAGGGTGGCCGAGAAGAGCATCCGCTGCCCGCCCGGACGCACCTGGTCGAGCAGGGCGGTGACCTGCGGCATGAAGCCCATGTCGGCCATCTGGTCGGCCTCGTCGAGGACCGTGATGGCGACCTCGTTCAGCCGGCAGTCGCCCCGGTCGATGAGGTCCTTGAGCCGCCCGGGCGTCGCGACGACCACCTCGGCCCCGGCACGCAGCGCACCGGCCTGCCTGCCGATGGACATACCGCCCACGACGGTGGCCAGCCGCAGGTTCACGGAGCGGGCGTAGGGGGTGAGCGCGTCGGTGACCTGCTGGGCGAGCTCACGGGTGGGGACGAGGACGAGGGCCAGCGGCTGGCGCGGCTCGGCACGGCGTCCCGCCGTACGGGCCAGCGCGGCGAGGCCGAAGGCGAGGGTCTTGCCGGAGCCGGTGCGGCCACGGCCGAGGACGTCACGGCCGGCCAGCGAGTTCGGCAGCGTGGCGGCCTGGATCGGGAACGGCACGGTCACGCCTTCACGCCCCAGCGTGGCCAACAGCTGTGCGGGCATGTCGAGTTCGGCGAACGCCTCGACCGCGGGCAGTGCCGGCGTGATCGTCCTGGGCGGTGCGAATTCGCCCTGTACGGTCTGCCGGTTTCCGTGCGTCCTGGAACCACGGTTCGGACCGCCGGAGCGGCCACGGGCGGGGTTTGAGCGTGTGCGATTCATGCGAAACCTTCCTTGATGCGGCGCGTATCAAGGAATTCACGCAGCCGATGAGCGGCGCAGAGAATCGCGAGAACGAACCGAAGGCGATGGGGGATGCGCCCTTGAAATGCGCGAGCTGGGGCCCGCACCCCAAGGTGCGGGCCCCAGCTGCGAAATATGCGCGGCAGAGCCGGTGTCAGGCGGGAACGATGTTCTCGGCCGTCGGGCCCTTCTGGCCCTGTGCGATGTCGAAGGACACCTTCTGGCCTTCCAGCAGCTCACGGAAGCCCTGGGCGGCGATGTTGGAGTAGTGGGCGAAGACGTCGGCGCCGCCGCCGTCCTGCTCGATGAAGCCGAAGCCCTTTTCCGCGTTGAACCACTTCACGGTGCCAGTAGCCATGTCATATCTCCTTCGGAGGCGGTTTCGGAATTCACGGTGTGTGAATTCCGTGTCGCCGTGCTGATTCGCCCGTCGGAAATAACCTTCTGGCAACCACACCTGCAACTGAGATCGACAGTAGCACGGTGCGATCGGGCCTGTGCGGTGGATAATCCTGACCTCGTTCGACGTTCCGGGAATACTGACCAGGCACCGGGTCTATATCTCCCATCGCGGGCACAGATATTGCTCGGCGGGCACGCAGTCTTCCGCCCGTGCGCTTCGTCCGCGGCCCTGTGACCTCCGGCGATGTGTGATGCCCCGTCGACATCGACATGGGCGTCCGGTGGCGGCCCGGTACGCCCGCCACGACGAAAGTCACATCCGGCCCAGGCCGCTCAGCTCGTCCAGTTCGGCGGCGTAGAACCGCGCGGGATCGAATCCCATGCCGGTGAAGTGGCCGGCGAGTTCCAGGGACAGGGCGCCGTGCAGCCGGGTCCAGAAGGCCAAAGCCCGGTGCAGGGTCGCGGCCGGGGCGGGGTGGCCGTCCGCCCAGTCCCGGTGCTCCTCGAGGTGGGCGTCGAACGCTGTCGCGGTACCGCTCGTCGGCAGCCGGGCGAAGGCGTCCAGGAGCGTCGCCATGATCTCGGACGCGATCCCGGTGATGTCGTCGGGCGCGTGATAGCCGGGGACGGGCGTGCCGTAGATGAGGAAGTAGCGCTGGGGATCCTCCAGCGCCCAGGCCCGCAGGGCGTCCGCCAGCGTGGTCACGTCGGCACCGGGCCGGGAAGAGGCGGCGCGGAAGGCCTCGGCGAGGCTGCGGTACCCGTCCCTGACGAGCTCGGTGATCAGCTCGTCGCGGCCGGAGTAGTAGCGGTACAGCGCGGGTCCGCTCATGCCCAGCTGCTTGGCGATCGCGTTCAGGGACAGCGCGGACGCGCCTGCCGTGGCGATCTGCTCCCACGCGCGTTCCTTGATCTCCGTGCGCACCTGGGCGCGGTAGCGCTCGCGGGGGGTCTTCGCTTCCTGATTCACCATGGTTAGAGGCTATCACTGAAGTTATTGACACTTCCGATCCTGTTCAGTTATAACTTCTAACGAACGCGAAGTCGAGTAACAGCCGTCTCTGTGGAGGTCGTCATGAACACCGAAGGACTCGTCGAGGTCGTCCTGCCGGGCAAGGTCGAGCCCGAAGGGCTGGAGATCCGGCACGGCGCCGTCCCCGCCCCGGGCCCGGGCCAGGTCGTGATCCGGATGGAGGCCACCGGCGTCTCCTTCGCCGAGCAGCAGATGCGGCGCGGCCGCTACTACGACCAGCCGCCGTTCCCCTTCGTCCCCGGCTACGACCTCGTCGGCACCGTGCAGTCGACCGGCGAGGGCGTCGCTCCACATCTGGCCGGCACCCGCGTCGCCGCCCTGGTCAAGACCGGCGGCTGGGCCAGCCATGTGCTCGTCGACGCCGCGGACGTGGTGCCGGTGCCCGACGGGATCGGCGCGGCGGAGGCCGAGACCCTCGTCCTCAACGGCGTCACCGCCTGGCAGATGCTGCACCGCAAGGCCCGCGTCCGCGCCGGGCAGACCGTCGTCGTGTACGGCGCCAACGGCGGCGTCGGCTCGGTCCTGGTCCAACTCGCCCGGGCCGCGGGCGCCCAGGTGATCGGCACGGCGTCCCCGCGCCACCACGACGCCCTGCGCGAGCGAGGGGTCGTCCCCGTCGACTACCGCGCCGACGACCTGGCCGCACGGATCCGCGCACTCGCCCCGCGCGAGGGCGTCCACGCCGTCTTCGACCACGTCGGAGGGCACGGCATCGTCGACTCCTGGCGCCTCCTCGCCCCCGGCGGCACGCTCGTCTCGTACGGCAGTGCCGCCACCCGTGATGCCGAGGGCTCCAAGCAGTGGCCCGTGCTCAAGCTCCTCGGCCGGGTGTGGCTGTGGAACACGCTGCCCAACCGGCGGCGGGCCTACTTCTTCAACGTGTGGGCCGGGCGCGCCCTGGCCAAGAACCGCTTCCGGGCCCGTCTGCGCGCCGACCTCACCCAGGTCTTCGCCGCCCTCCAGCGCGGCGAGGTCACCGCCCAGATCGCCGCCCGGCTGCCGCTCGCCCGCGTCGCCGACGCCCTGCGGCTGGCCGAGTCCGGCACCGTCGCCGGCAAGGTCGTCCTCAACCCGTAGCGAGCAGGCGCAGGCCCGAACCGACCCCCGACAACCGAGAGGAACACCATGTCCACCATCTCCCGGCCCCGCGCGCTCGCGGTCTCGCTCGCCGTCGCCGGCGTCCTCGGCGGCACCGTCCCGGTCGCGCAGGCGGCCAACCACAGCGGACCGCCCCGCTGCGGAGGACTCGGCGTCGACGAGGATGCCCGCATCCGCTACGAGTCCGACGTCGTGATCAAGGCGCCGCTGAGCAAAGTCTGGAAGCTCCAGACCGACGTCGAACGCTGGCCGTCCTGGCAGCCCCCGGTCCTCACGGCCGAGCGGCTCGACCCCGGCCGGCTGAAGAAGGGCTCGCGGTTCCGGTGGACGACGCCCGCGCCCGCCACCCCCACGACCCCCGCCACCACCCTCGGCATCACCTCCACGGTCCGGGAACTGCGGCGCCACGACTGCGTCCTGTGGAGCGGACCCGCGGTCGGTGAAGGGCTGCGCATCGACGAGGGCGTGCACCTGTGGACCTTCACGAAGGTCAGGGACGGTGTGCGCGTCCACACCGAGGAGACCTGGACCGGTTCCCAGGTCGAAGCGGACGTCCCCACCGCGACGGCGGCCCTGGGCGGAGGACTCGAAGCGTGGCTGCGCGACCTGAAGTCCGCGGCGGAGAGCCGGCTCACGACACGGCCGTAGCGCGGGCCGGGCCGCGTCCGTGACACGCCCCCGGACGGTCTATCCACCGGTTTACGACCTTTCAGGACATACCGTACCGAATATGATGAGATTTCATATCTCCCGCCTGGCATGCACCGTGGCGATCGTCGGGGCGGTGTTCGGGGCCGCCCCGCCCGCCGCCGTCGCCGCCGACCAGATGACTCACGTGGTCTTTCCCGGACAGTCGATCCAGCAGGCGGTGGACGCCGCCGAGCCGGGTGACACCGTCCTGGTGGCCCCCGGCACCTATCGCGAGAGCGTCAAGGTGAGCACACCCGGGATCACCCTGAGCGGTATGGGCCGCAGCACCGTCATCGAGCCGGACCCCCAGAAGGCCACCGGCAAGTGTGCCGAGGCCGGCAACGGCATCTGTGTGCTCGGGACGAAGGAGCACGACGTCGAGGGCGTCACCATCGCCTCCCTCACCGTGACCGGCTTCACCGGCACCGGGGTGTTCGCCATGGCGACCGACGGGCTGACCGTGCGCAACGTGACCGCGGTGAAGAACGGGGTGTGGGGGATCGCCCAGGAGCGATCGGCGCACGGGGTGTTCCGGAGGAACACCGCCCGGGACAACGGCGACGCCGGCCTGTTCCTCGCGAACACGATCAAGGAGGAGGCGGGCGCCACGGACGCCGGGGGAACCGTCATCGAGCACAACCGCCTGGAGGGCAACCGGATCGGCATCACCGTCCGCCGCCTCAGGAACCTCACCGTCGCGGAAAACCACCTCACCGGCAACTGCGCGGGCGTCTTCGTCGTGGGCGACGAGAACAAGCCGAGGGCGGGCGCGCTGACCGTGCGCGACAACACCCTCGTGAAGAACAACAAGTCCTGCCCGAAGACCGCGCGGCTGGACGCGTTGCAGGGCTCCGGCATCGTGCTGACCGGCACCGAGGACACCCTGGTGACGCACAACCGCGTCATCGGCAACTCCGGTGCCTCCTCGCTGTCGGGCGGCATCGTCCTGTTCAAGAGCTTCGTGGGCACCACCAGCGACCGGAACCGGATCACCGACAACGTGCTGGAGGACAACGCCCCCGCGGACCTCGTCAACACGGACACCGGCAAGGACAACACCTTCGAACACAACTCCTGCGGGGCCTCCCAGCCCGCCGGACTGTGCTGACCGGCCGTGGTCACCCATGAACTCGAAGAAGAAAGGCGGCTCATGACGACCGCTCAGACCGCCCAGACCGCTCACACCCAGACCGCTCACGCCACCCCGCCGCCCTCCATGAGGCTCAGGGAGCTCGTGTTCGGCGCGGCCTGTGCGGCCGCCCTGCGCGCGGCCGCCCGGCTGGGTGTCGCCGACGCCCTCGACGACAGCCCACTGGCCGTGGAGGACCTCGCGGCCGCGGTGAAGACCGAACCCAGGACGCTGCGACGGCTGCTGCGTGCCCTGTCCTGCTACGGCATCTTCGCCGAGCAGCGGGACGGGACCTTCGCGCACACCGACATGTCCCGGCTGCTGCGCGAGGACGATCCGAACAGCCTGCGGGCCATCGCCCTGTGGTGCACCGAGCCGTGGACCTGGGCCGCGTGGCCGATGCTGGACGAGGCGGTGCGTTCCGGCCGCAACGTCGTGGAGGACCTCTACGGCAAGGAGTTCTTCCAGTACCTCAACGAGGACGCCCCGGAATCGGCCGACGTCTTCAACCGCGCCATGACGACCTCCAGCGTGCAGTCCGCGCGGGATGTCGCGCAGTTCCTCGACCTGTCGGGGAGCGCGTCGGTCGCCGACATCGGCGGTGGGCAGGGGCATGTGGTGGCGAGCCTGCTGGAGAAGTACCCGTCGCTCCACGGCACGCTGCTCGACCTGCCGCGCGTGGTGGACAACGTCGACCCGCGACTGCGGCCGGGAGGCGCGCTCGCGGACCGGGCGCGGCTGGTGCCCGGTGACTGCCGCGAGGCCGTCCCGGTCCAGGCCGATGTGTACATCATCAAGAACATCCTGGAGTGGGACGACGACAGCACGAACCGCACCCTGCGCAACGTCATCGCGGCGGGCGGGCCGGGAGCGCGGGTCGTGGCCATCGAGAACCTCGTCGACGACTCGCCCTCGATGCGGTTCAGCACCGCCATGGACCTGCTGCTGCTCCTCAACGTCGGAGGGGCCAAGCACACCACCGAGAGCCTGACCCGCAGGCTGACGGAGGCGGGCCTGGTCATCGACGACGTCCGGCCGGTCAACCCCTACCTGCACGCGTTCGACTGCACCGTCCCCGCCTGACCCCGGGGCCGCGGACAGCCGTTCGCCGGGCACGCGATTCACATGCCCGGCGAACGGCGGTTCAGGGGGCGGAGTCCCGCTCCCAGCGGTAGAAGCACCGCGCCATCGCGTCCTTCGGTGAGCGCCAGGTCGCCGGGTCGTACGCGCTGACGTACGCCGACAGCCGTTCGCTGATGTCCCGGAACTCGGGGTGTCCGGCCGCCTTCGCGATGGCGGGCCCGGGGTCCCGCTCGGACTCGATGAGGTGCAGGTACACGTCGTCGAACTGGAAGAGGCTGCGCCGGGCGACGCCCACGAGGTGCGGCAGTTCTCCCCGGTCCGACTCCTCGAACACCTTGGCGATGTCCAGGGCCGACTCCGGGGCCATACGGGCGACGATCAGGGACTGATGCATCGTCATGTCCTCCGTCCCGCTCAGTCGGACAGCATCTGTACGGGCCGGCGTTCTTCGGCGGCCTTCTCGATGCGCTCCCGGATCAGCGCCATCTGGACCTTGGAGTTCCGGTTGATGTTGTCCGTCATCCAGGCGTCGTCGACCGGTGCGTCCGGCCGCATCGCGAAGTCCTGCGTCCACACCATGCGGGTGCCCTCGGCGACCTTCTCGTACTGCCACACGATGTTCATGTAGGCGAAGGGCCCGGTCTCGACCCGGCGGGCCCGCACGGTGAGCGTGTCGCGGTCCGGCTCGCGCTCCGAGACCCAGCTCCAGACCTTGCCGTCCGCGTCGGGGTGCATGGTCAGCCGGAACGTGGTCCTGTCTCCCTCCCGGGACAGGATCTCGGCGGAGGCGTACTCGCTGAACAGCTCCGGCCAGCTCTCGACGTCGTTGGTCATGTCCCAGACCAGGTCCAGGGGGGCCGCGATGGTGATCTCGTTCTGGGTGTGTCCGGTCATGTCAGGCTCCTGCCAGAAGCGCGCTGTTGACGAGTTCGAGGAACTGCTGGGGGCTCTTGCTCTTCTCCGCGTCGGGGGGCATCGGAGTGCCGTACCGGTTCTCCAGCTCGCCCACGATGCCGAGCAGACCCAGCGAGTCGAGGCCGAAGGTGTCGAAGCCGGAGCCACTGCGCTGCCGGAGCTCCTCGGGGGCGACGGTGACGCCGGCGGCCTTCTTCATGAGCTCGGCCAGCTCTTCCACGGTGATGCGGTCACTCATGGGGGTCCTCTCCTTGTGTCGTGACGGTGTGTCGTGACGGTGTGTCGTGACGGGTGGTCGTCAGGGGGGTCGTCATGGGCGGCCTTCAGGGGGGCGCGAAGCCCCGCTACGAGGCGTCGGCGGCACCGCGCCGTAGCACCAGCGCCGCGTTCGACCCCATGAGTCCTCGGCTGAGCACCAGCGCCGTGCGGACCTCGGTGGCTCGGGCACGGACGGTGACGAGGTCGAGGTCGTGGCAGATGTCGAAGACGTTGGGCGTGGGCGGGATCAGACCGTGCTCCATCGCGAGCACCGCGGCGGCCACGTCCAGCACGGGCGCCGCGCCGTAGGCCCGGCCGACGGCGGTCTTCGGCGCCGTGACGGGCACCCGGGTGCCGTGCGGGCCGAGGGCGTCGGCGATCGCCAGCGCTTCGGCACGGTCGGCCTCCGGGACCCCGAGGGCGTCGGCGAAGACCACGTCGATCTCCTCCGGCGCGCACCCGGCCTCGTCCAGGGCGCCCCGGATCGCCTGGGCCAGCCCTTCCCGGGACTCCTCCCAGCGGGAGGCGCCGGTGAACGTCGCCGCGTGTCCCGCCAGCGTGGCCCGCACGGGCGCGCCCCGGTCCCGGGCCGCGCCCTCGGCCTCCACGACGAGCATCGCACCGCCCTCGGCCGGCACGAATCCACAGGCCGCGGTGGTGAACGGCCGGTAGGCGCGGTCCGGTTCGTCGACGGTGCTCAGCTCCTCGTATCCGAGCTGGCAGACCATCGAGTAGGGGGCCAGCGGCGCCTCGGTCGCGCCGGCCACCATCACGTCGGTGCCGCGCCGCACGGCCCGCGCCGCGTGCGCCAGCGCGTCCAGACCGCCGGCCTCGTCGGAGGCGACCACCCCGCAGGGGCCCTTGAGCCCGCGCCGGATGGAGATCTGGCCGGTGCTCGCGGCGTAGAACCAGGCGATGGACTGGTACGGCCCGACGAACCGGCTTCCCTTGCCCCACAGTTGCTGCAGCTCGCGCTGCCCGAACTCGCCGCCACCGGAACCGGCGGCGGTGACCACGCCCACGGAGAACGGCGCGGCGTCGGTGTCGGACCGGCCGAGCCCGGCGTCGTCCAGCGCCAGGTCGGCCGCGGCCATCGCGAAGTGCGTGAACCGGTCGGTCTGGACGAGGTAGCGCTCCTCGACCGCCGACGGCGGATCGAAGTCCCGGATCTGGCCGGCCACCCGCAGCGGCAGGTGCTCGCACCCGTCACGGGTGATCCGGTCCAGAACGGCGACACCCTCCATGGTGGCCTTCCAGAAGGCCTCGGTGCTGGTTCCGTTGGGCGCGACCACGCCGATTCCGGTGACGGCCGCGCGCCGGGGATACGGTGCGCTCATTCGGTGTCCTCCCTCGGCAGGGTCATGATCACCGCGGACTGGAAGCCGCCGAACCCACTGCCCACCGAGAGCACGCTGCGCAGCTTGCGCTCGCGGGCGACGCGCGGCACGTAGTCCAGGTCGCACTCGGGGTCCGGGGTCTCGTAGTTCGCGGTCGGCGGGACCACCTGGTGGGCCAGGGCCAGCGCGCAGGCGACGACTTCTATCGCCCCGATCGCGCCGAGGGAGTGGCCCACCATGGACTTGATGGAGCTCATGGGGGTGTCGTAGGCGTGCGCGCCCAGCGCCCGCTTGACCGCGGCCGTCTCGTGCCGGTCGTTCTGCAGGGTGCCCGACCCGTGCGCGTTGACGTAGTCGATCGCCGTGGCGTCGAGCCGGGCCTGACCGAGGGCGTCCTCGATGGCCCGGGCCATCTCCAGGCCCTCACCCGTCAGACCGGTCATGTGGTAGGCGTTGCCGAAGGTGGCGTAGCCGCCGATCTCGCAGTACACGTGCGCGCCGCGGGCCCGGGCGTGTTCCAGCTCCTCCAGGACGAGCACCGCGCCGCCCTCGCCCATGACGAACCCGTTGCGCCGGGCGTCGAAGGGGCGTGAGGCGTGGGCGGGGTCGTCGTTGCTGGGGGAGGTGGCCTTGATCGCGTCGAAGCAGGCCATGGTGATCGGGGAGATCGGCGAGTCCGAGGCGCCGGCGATGCATACGTCGGCCCTGCCCTCCTCGATCGTGTGGAAGGCGTACCCGACGGCGTCGAGCCCCGAGGTGCAGCCGGTGGAGACGGTCTGCACCGGCCCGCGTGCCTCGAACCGCTCCGCCACCGCCGAGGCGAGGGTGCTGGGCGAGAACGCCCGGTGCAGATGCGGACCGGCCTCCCGGGGGTCCACGTCCCAGCGCTGCCCGCCGTGGCTGACCAGGACGTAGTCGTGCTCCAGCCGGGTGGTTCCGCCGACCGCGGTGCCCAGGGAGACCCCGACCCGCCACGGGTTCTCCGTGGCAAGGTCGAGGCCGGAGTCCCGTACCGCCTCCTCCCCGGCGACCAGGGCGAACTGGAGGTACCGGTCGCTCCGGGCGATCTGTTCCGCGTCCAGTCCGTGCGCCGCCGGGTCGAAGTCGCACTCGGCGGCGATCTGGGAACGCAGCCCGGACGGGTCGAAGAACGTGATGCCGCGGGTCGCCGTGCGACCGCTGGTCAGCAGCTCCCAGAACGCCGGGACACCGATGCCGCCCGGGGCGACGATTCCTATGCCGGTGACCGCCACGCGCCTCCTCATGAGCGCAACCGGGTCGGCTCGGCGGCCCCGCCGACGGGGACCGTCTCCACCGGGATCGGCACCCCGTCGGCGTCCTCGGTGTCGACGTGCCCGAGCGGCGGGCTCGGGGCCAACGGGCCGAGGTGGAAGACCATCCGGGCCTCCACCTTGCCGACGTTGCGGAAGCGGTGGCGCATGTGGGAGGGGATCAGAAGCCCCTGCTCGGGCCGCAGTTCATGCGGCTCGCCGTCCAGGTCCACCTCGAGCTGCCCGCACACCACATAGATGAACTCCTCGGAGTACGGGTGGTAGTGCTCGGCGATGCGGTCGCCGGGCTGCACGATGGCCACGCCCATGAAACCGCTGGTGGAGCCGACCGTGGCGGGGGTGAGCATGGCGCGCAGATCGCCTCCGCGCCGGGTGTTGGGCTCGACCTCGCTGAGATCCACTACTCCGGGATGACGTTTGATCACGACGTTCCTCCGAACATGTGCTGCTTCGACATGAGGGCGTGGCCGGTCACGGCCCGGGCCGGTGGATCAGGCGTCGGGCGCGCGGCGGTCGGTGACGAGGTCCATGCGGGAGACCGCGAGGAGGTGAGCGGGGTCGCTGTCCCGCAGCGCCGGGCCGTCCACCCCGAGGGCTTCGCCGTCGAGGAGCGCCGTCAGCTCGGTCGCCCGCTTGTGATCCGTGAGCCCGAGGACGGGGCCGGGGGCGCTGTCGAGGGGACCGCGCACGTCGACCAGCCGCATCACGACGTCGTCGCGCTGGAAGATCGTGCTGCGCAGCACCGGTCCGCGTGGATCGTCCGCCGCCGCCTCGTCCTGCCGGGCGAGCAGTTCGGCCAGCCGCATACCGCACCCCTCGCGGGCCGGGTAGTACAGCGCGTGCCGCTCCGCCTCCGGGCTCTCCTGCCCGGCCGTCACATGGTGGACGGCGGGCAGCGCCGCGCGGGTGAAGAAGACCCGGGCGGACTCGGGGTCGTCCAGGTCCCGGTCCTGCTCCAGGTAGGGGTTGATGGCCTCCTCGACGGCCCGCACCTCGGGCTGCCGGGCGACGTGGCGCAGCGCGGCGAGCAGGTCGCCCCGCACCTCGATGGCGCGGACCACCCGGTTGCCGTGCATGAAGAGGGAGGTGCGGCACAGCCGGGTGGCGTCGTCGACCCTCGGCTCCGGGGAGGTGTAGCCGGAGAGGATCTTGGCGACGGTGGCCTCGCTGCCCGGCTTGACGGTGAAGGTGAGCGCGTGGCGGATCAGCCCGTCGCCGATCCTGGGCGCTGCCTGGAGGCGGCGCTTCTCGCGCTTGTCGGGTCCGGTCGGCACCGCGGGCCCGCCGGTCTCGCGGACGATGTGGAAGCGCAGCGACCTGGTGTCCCGGACGCAGCTGTGCAGCGGCTGCACCATCCGCACGTGCTCCTCGCTGTTCACCCAGGTGAGGAACGGCGGGGCGCTCTCCCACTCACTGGTGATGAGCCATTGGGAGGGGTTCTCGATGGACTGGCACAGCTGGTCGCTGACGTGTCCGGGAACGGAGGCGACCTGGCTGCACAGGCTCTCGTACGCCTCCAGGAACTGCTGTTGGGCCCCGTCGTAGACGTCCACCAGCAGGACGACACGGAGCCTGGAGCCGTCGAACACGGACTGGGAGACTCGCTGCGACGCCTGTTGCGTAGGCGCTTTCGAAACACGGTCGGACGTGGTGGTCATCCTGCGCACATCTCCTTCGGGGTCAGAGGCGGGCGAACGTCGGCCACAGGGCATGACGTCGGCGTTCCTCGATCGTCAGCCCGCCCCGGGAAGCGCGCGACTCGTATGCACCGTGGGGGTGACCGGCTGTCCCGGCAGCCGGGTGGGCGGGCTCACCGGAGGTGGGCGAAGACCACGAGGTTGTCCTTGTAGTCCCTGGCCGCGTGGTCGTAGTCACCCGCACAGGTGATGAGCCGGACCTCGGCCCTGGCCGTGTCGGCGTATACCCGCCGGCTGGGGAAGTTGTCCTTCTCGAACGTCTCCACGCTGTCGACCACGAAGGACGCTCTGCGCCCGTCGGCCCGGTCGACGTGGAAGACGTCCCCTTTCACCAGTGCGCCGAGGTCCACGAACACGGCCGCCGACGTGACCGTGTCGACGTGCCCGGCGATGATCGCGGTGCCCGCCTCCCCGGGGGACACGCCCTTGGCGTGCCAGCCGACGAGGTTGGTGTCGTAGGCGGGAGGCGGTTCGAGACGGCCCGTGGGACCGATGGCGAGGTCCGTGAAGGGGGCGTCGACCGAGATCTTCGGAATGAGCAGACGTACGGGCCTGGAGCGCGGCAGCTGTCTGCCCGCCGGCTGCCCGGCCGCCTGCCCGCGTGGCGGAGCCGGCACCGAGGCGGGTACGACGAGGGGCGCCCGGGGGACCTCGGGCGACGACTTGTCGTTCCCGCCGAACAGGGTCACGGCCAGCACCAGGATCGCCGCGGCGCCCAGCATCACCTTGCTGTGGGATCCCTCCCTGGCCGGGGCGCTTTCGTCATGGCCGGGACTGTCTGCGGGAGGAGTGGGACTGACTGCCATCGGAGACCACCTCACCAGGGCACGGCAGCACTGCGGACGGACGGGGCACGGGGAGGGTCGGCCGAGACCACGCCCTGGACGTTCTTGAACCCTACGGGCTGGAGCACGGCGGCGGACGAGGCC
>NZ_JBEXGM010000068.1:0-14064 GCF_040607335.1 Streptomyces sp. NPDC005303
TTCATTTCGCGGGCACCCCGCGGCTTTATGCCCCCGGGCCCGGCCGGGCCGGTCGACATCACGGCCGAGCCCGAGGCGGCTGCCTCGGCCGGGACGGGGTTCGCCCCCATGCGGACGAGCCCGCCGGCGCCGATCGTGAGCGTGCCGGCGACGAAGCGCCGACGGCTTGGAGTGGTCATCGTGCCTCTTCTCGATGGGAGGGCGCGTCGAACGGTGTGAGCGTCTCGGTGGCGGTCACGCCGCCTCCCGGGCCGACAGGGCCCGGTTGACCACGTCCAGGTACTCGCGCGGAGTGCCGGCGCTGTCGATGGCCTCGTCGAGCGTCACGTCGTAGTCGCGCTCGACGCGTCCGGTGGTCTGGAGCATCGCCAGCGAGTCGTAGCCGAGATCGGTGAAGGCGATGTCCAGGACGTCGCCCTCCAGGTCCACGCCGTCCTCCTCTCCCGCGCACTCGCGCAACAGGGCGGTCAATTCCTTCAGTTCCAGCTGCTTCATCACACTGTCTCTCCGCGTGCCGGGCACGCTTGTCGGGAAGGTCGGTCAGTCCGTGCCACGGACCACGGCCGCGGCGTTGAAGCCGCCCCGGCCGCGAGCCAGGACCAGGGCGTTGCGCAGCCGGACACCGTGGCGCGGGGTGCCGATCACCAGGTCCACGGGGCAGTCGTCGGCCGGGCGAAGCGTCCCCGTGGTCGGCGGGATCACCTGGTCACGGAGTGCGAACAGCGTTGCCGCCAAGTCCAGCGAGGCACCGCCCGCCAGCAGTCGGCCGGTCATGGACTTGGGCGCGGTGACCGGCACCCCGAAGGCGCCGAACAGTCCGGCGATCACTTCGGCCTCGGCCCGGTCGGCGCCGCGAGCGCCCGCGGCGTCCGCGAAGACCACGTCGACGTCGTCGGCCGTCACCCCGGCATCGGCGAGCGCGAGCCGGGCCGCGTCGGCCAGGCGCGGGGAGCCGACACCGTCGAACGTGGCCGCGTACCCGGCGACCGAGCCGTAGACCGCGGCGCCGCGCTCCCGAGCCGCCACCTGGTCCTCCAGTACGAACAGCGCACCGCCCTCACCCACCACATGGCCGCGGGCCCCGGCGTCGAACGGGAGGAACGCACGCTCCGGGTCGTCCGCCGTACTCAGCCCGCCGCCCGCGAGATGGGCCGCCCAGCCCCAGGGACACAACGCCGAATCGACACCCCCGGTGATCACGAGCCGGGTGCCCCTGCGGATGTGCCGCCGCGCCTGCCCCAGTGCGTCGAGGCCGCCCGCCTGCTCGGAGACGATGGCACCGCCGGCGCCCTGCAGGCCGTGCCGGATGGAGATCTGACCGGTGTTGACGGCGTAGAACCAGGCGAACGACTGGTACGCGCTGACATGCCGGCCGCCTCTGCTCCACAGCGCCTGCAACTCGCGCTGCCCGAACTCGAACCCGCCCGCGGAGCTGGCGGTCACCACCCCCGCGCTGTAGTCGGGCAACTCCGCAGGGTCCACCCCGGCGTCGTCGAGGGCCTCCTTGGCCGCGGCCAGCGACAGCCGGGTCACCCGGTCGGTCTGCGGCAGCAGCCGACTGGGCACATGATCCTCGGTGATGAAGCCGGGCACCTCACCGGCGAGCCGTACCGGGTAGCCCGAGGCGTCGAACCGGGTGACGGGGCCGATGCCGCTCTCCCCGCGCAGCACGGCCGCCCACCAGGCCGCCGTGCCGAGGCCGTTGGGCGCGGTGACGCCGATCCCGGTCACCACCGCCGTGGCGGTCATGCCGCCTCCGCCGGCCGCGGGCGGGTGAGGACGATGGCGCTCTGGAAGCCGCCGAATCCGCTGCCGACGCTGAGTACCGTGTCGGTGCGCTGTTCGCGGGCGGTGTGCGGGGTGTAGTCCAGGTCGCACTCCGGATCGGGATCGTGCAGGTTGGCCGTCGGCGGCACCGTGTTGTGGGTGATGGCCAGCGCACTGGCGGCCACCTCCAGCGAGCCGATCGCGCCCAGCGAGTGGCCGATCATCGACTTGATGGAGCTGACCGGGACTTCGTGGGCGTGGCTGCCGAGGCTGCGCTTGAAGGCCGCCGTCTCGTGCCGGTCGTTCTGCCGGGTGCCGGAGCCGTGCGCGTTGACGTAGTCGACGGCGGTGTGGTCGAGCCGCGCCTCGTCGAGCGCGACCCGGATCGCCTCGGCCATCTCACGACCGTCGGGGCGCAGTCCGGTCATGTGGTACGCGTTGCTGCGGCTGGCGAAGCCGGAGATCTCGGCGTACATCCGCGCACCTCGGCGGCGCGCCCGCTCGAACTCCTCCAGCACCAGGATCGCCGAACCCTCGCCGAGGACGAAGCCGTTGCGGGTCCGGTCGAAGGGACGGGAAGCGGTCGCCGGATCGTCGTTGCGCGGGCTGGTCGCCTTGATGGCGTCGAAGCAGGCGACCGTGATGGGGGAGATCGGCGCGTCGGTGGCGCCGGCGAACATGATGTCGGCGCTGCCCTCGCGGATCAGCTCCGTGGCGTACCCGATCGCGTCCAGACCGGAGGTGCAGCCGTTGGAGACCAGTGAGACCGGGCCCAGCGCGCCGGCGGTCCTGGCCACCTCGGCCGCCAGGGAGCTGGGCACGAAGTAGTCGAAGAGATGAGCCACGGCCCGGGTGTGGTCGACCGTCCAGTCCCGCCCGTGGTCACTCACCACCGCGTACTCGGTGTCCAGACCGGTGGTGCAGCCGACCGCGCTGCCGAGGCTCACGCCGGTGCGTAGCGGGTCGAGCGCCTCGTCGATGCCGCTGTCGGCGATCGCCTCGCGTGTGCTGACGACGGCGAACTGAGCGGCCCGGTCGAGCCGCCCGGCCTCTTCGGGGCTCAGTCCGTGCTCGGCCGGATCGAAGTCGGTCTCGGCGGCGATACGTGAGCGGAACGGGGCCGCGTCGAACAGGGTGATGCCTCGGGTGGCCGTCCGGCCCGCCGTGAGCAGTTCCCAGAACGCCTTGGCGCCCACACCCCCCGGGGCGACCACCCCCATACCGGTAATCACGACCCGTTTCATCGGATTCCTCACAGTTCTGAGCCTCGATTGCGTACTCGGGCATCGAGCGTCACCCACGGAGCTGGAGGATTACTCGAATCCTGTCCGCCGATGGCAGGAGCGCCTGGGAACACCGCCGCCGGTCGTGCCGGTGGCCGCGTCCCTGACGGGGGGCAGGGATGCGGCCACCGGCTGCCGCCACCGGGGTCCGGCGAAGGGCCGGTCCCGGTGGGGATCAGGGGTTGACCCGGGTTCTGACGGCCGGCGCGGGCTCTGTCGCCCGGGCCGGCGTCAGTGGCTGAGCTTCGCGAACCGGCGCAGGGCCAGTGGGAAGAACACCGCCAGCAGGGCCAGTGGCCAGATCACGGAGGCCCACACGTGGCCGGACTCGCCACCCACGCTGCCGGTCAGGTCTCGTACCGCTGTCGCGGTCTGGGACATGGGGTTCCACTGGACCACGGTGCCCAGCCAGTCCGGCATGGACTCGGGAGTCGCGATGGCGTTGGACAGGAAACCCACCGGCCAGACCAGGATCTGCACGGCTTGCACGAGCTCTGGTTTCCCGGCCACCAGCGCCAGATGGATGCCGATCCACAGCATCGCGAACCGGAACCACAGCAGCAGCCCCACGGCGCCCAGGAATTCGCTCGCTGTCGTGTGCGGCCTCCAGCCGATCGCGTACCCGACACCGATCATCACGGCGAGGCTCAACGCAGACTGCAGCATGTCCGCCGCCGAACGGCCCACCAGGACCGCGCCGTTGGCCATAGGCATGGACCGGAAGCGGTCGATCACGCCCTTGTTGAGGTCCTGGGTGACCGCGATCACCGTGCTCTCCAGGCCGAAGGCCATGGTCAGCGCGAGTGTTCCGGGCACCAGGTAGTCGATGTAGTCGCCGCCGACGCCTCGGCCGCCGCCGATCAAATAGCCGAACATCAGCAGGATCATCACGGGGAAGACCACACCGACGGCCACCTGCACCGGCTGCCTCCCCCAGTGGGCGAGTTCCCGCCGGGTCATGGTCCAGGAGTCGCTCAGGGCGGGGGCGAGGCCGCCGCCCTCACGTACCGCGTTCGTCTCGCTCACCGTGCTCATACCGCCTCCTTGGCCTGCGCCACGTCCGGCGCCGCCTCTTCGGAGCGTCCCGTCAGCCGCAGGAACACCTCGTCCAGGGTGGGCCTGCGCAGCGCGATGTCCTCCGCCTCGATGTCCGCCGTCTCCAGGGCGCGCACGACCTGGGTGAGCGCGCTCATCCGGTCGGTGACCGGAGCGCTGAACAGTCGGCGGTCGACGTCCACCGAGATGTCCTCGGCGGCGAACGGCAGCAGGGCCACCGCGGCGCCCAGCTGCCCCGCGTCACGCAGGACGACGTCGATGCGGTCGCCGCCGGTGCGGGCCTTCAAGTCGTCGGCGGTGCCGTCGGCGATGACCCGCCCCCGGTCGACCACCGAGATGCGGTCGGCCAGCTGGTCGGCCTCCTCCAGGTACTGGGTGGTGAGCAGCACGGTGGTGCCGCCGCCGACCAGGGAGCGCACCGAGGCCCACACCTCGGCTCGGCTGCGCGGGTCGAGTCCGGTGGTCGGCTCGTCCAGGAACAGCACCTCCGGCTCGGTGATCAGGGAGGCGGCGAGGTCGAGTCGCCGCCGCATGCCGCCGCTGTACCGTTTGACCTGCTTGCTGCCGGTGTCTGTGAGGCCGAAGCGCTCCAGCAGTTCGTCGGCGCGGGCGCGGGCACGTCGGGCGCCGAGGTGGTAGAGCCGTCCGAACATCTCCAGGTTCTGCCGACCGCCGAGTTCCTCGTCGAGCGCGGCGTGCTGGCCGAGCAGGCCGATGCGGGCACGCACCCGGTCGGCATGCTTCAGGACGTCGTACCCGGCCACCTCCACGCGGCCCGAGTCCGGCCGCAGCAGGGTGGTCAGTACCCGTACGGCGGTGGTCTTGCCCGCACCGTTCGGACCCAGCAGTCCGTGCACGGTGCCGCGTCCCACCCGCAGGTCCAGCCCGTCCAGGGCGGCCTTCTCGCCGTATCGCTTGCGTACGCCCTCGACGACAATCCCGTCGGTCATGCGTCTCCTCCGGATCACATAGTCAAACTTGACTACTTACCGCTCGGTGAAGTAAACGCCACTCGGGCAGGTTAGTCAAACTTGATTAGATTGCCCGGCGGTGCGGGGCCGGCCATGAGGCCGGAAGAATCATTCACGGTTCGTTCCCGGCGTGCGCTGCTGGAAGTTCGAGGAGGACCCCGCCCCCGGCGCACCGCCCGCCACCGTGGAGGGGGCTTGCCGGACCAGGACCGAGCAGGGCCGGCATCTGCTGCTCAACGTCGACCTCCGTCCCAGGGGCTTCTCGCCCGAGCCCGACGTCGGCACGGGCCTCGCCTGCTCGGCATCGGTCGGCACCGAGCGGGACGGCGGCAAGGAGACCTGCCGGCACTGATCCACACGATCCAAGGGTCCCCGCCCGACCGGCGGGGCCGGGTCTCAGCTCGCGGCCCGGCGGGCGAGGATGCCGACCGCGGCACGGCCCCTGGTGCGGCCGGCCTTCACCAGCTCGTCGGACAGGCATGTGGGGCCTCAGCTCCCACTCCCCACCTACGTCGACACGATGTCCCCGCAGTACTCGGCGGAGCGGTCGGGTAACCCGGCGTCGTGGTGACGGGTCGTTGTCTTACGCGTTACCGCCAATAACCGCCCGCCCGCTTTGGCGGTCCGCTGCCCTGCGCCGCCGACCGGGACCCGGCTAGCGTCCCGGCATGAGGCGACGCAAGCGCATCGGAACCAGCCGTGCCGTGTCCTTACGACGCGTGCGGGACAGGACGATCCAGCGCCGGGACGACGTCCGGCGCGGTGGCTGGCGCAGACGGTTCGGGCGCCGGGCCGAACAGGCCCGGCCCTGGCTCCAGTTCCTCGCGGATCTCGCCACGCTGCTCGCGAGGGTCGTGCGGTAGCGGTCAGGGGACGCCTGGTACGTGACTCCGTGTCCGGTCGGACATCCTCCGCCCTGACCGTCACCATGGGGTGGACGGAGCTGGAACAGCACGCGGAGGTGCCGTATGTCAGGAACCGGGCCGGCCGGTGGCTACTCCGCCACGCCCCTCGCCAAGAAGCTCGGCATCAAGGCCGGGCACCGGGTACGGCTCGACGGCGCGCCCGAGGGCTGGGACATCCCCGGTCTGCCCGACGACTGCGAGGTCGCCGTCGGCGGCTCGCGCGGCGCGGACGTCGTCCTCACCTTCCACCGCGAGTACGCGCGGCTCGCCGCCGAGGCGGGTGAACTGGTCACCGGCCTCGCGGACCATGCCGCACTGTGGATCGCCTGGCCGCGCAGGGCCGCCGGACACGTCAGCGACATCACCGAGAACGCCCTGCGGGAGGTCTTCCTGCCGCTCGGCGTCGTGGACGTGAAGGTCGCGGCGCTGGGGCAGGACTGGTCGGGTCTGAAGTTCGTGCGACGGAGGGAGAACCGGCGGCGGTGAGGCGCGGGGTGACGCGGCGGGCGGGAGGCGGCTGAGGTCGTGACCGCGGGGGTGACGCGGCGAGGGCTTCGCGGCGGGCGGCAGGCTGGGGTGACCGGGCGGGGTGACACGGGCGGGTCCGGGCCGGGCCGCCCGGCGGAGGCTGGTTCGGAACGGACCGCCCGCACGCCCCTGCCGAGCAAAAACCAACCCCTCCAAGTGAACCGCCTGCCCCACGCCTCAGGCCCTCCCCGGCCCTCCTCACCTCACCCCGCCCCGCCTCGCCTCGCCCACAGATCCCCATACCTGAGAAGTCCTTACCGTGAACGGCTAGCATCGCGCCGGTTGATGCCCCTCGGGACGACCGGGCCAAGGGGACGCAGGGGACGAGGTGGGTACATGGGCGCGCCGAGGATCGCCGTCGCCGTCGTGACGATGGGCAACCGGCCCGACGAGATCGACGCCCTGTTGCGTTCCGTGGCCAAGCAGGACATCGCCCCGGCCCGGATCGTGATCGTGGGCAACGGCTGCCGACTGCCCGAGTTCGCCGAGCGGCTCTCCCTGCCCGGCGAGGTCACCACCCTCGACGTCGAGGAGAACCTCGGCTGCCCCGGCGGGCGGAACGTGGCGCTCGCCCGGCTGCGGGACTTCGGCGACGTGGACGTCGTGGTCGAACTCGACGACGACGGCCTGCTCGTGGACGCCGATGTACTGCGCCGTGTTCAGGAGTTGTTCGCGGCGGACGAGCGGCTCGGCGTCGTCGGCTTCCGCATCGCCGACGAGAGCGGCGAGACCCAGCAACGGCACGTGCCCCGCCTCGGCGCCGCCGACCCGATGCGCGGCGGATACGTCACCGGGTTCCTGGGCGGCGGCCACGCCTTCCGCATGGCCATGCTCGCCGAGACCGGCGACTGGCCCGCCGAGTTCTTCTTCGCGCACGAGGAGATCGACCTGGCCTGGCGGGCCGCCGACCGCGGCTGGCACATCCTGTACGCGCCCGACCTGCTGCTCCAGCACCCGAGGACCTCACCGGCCCGGCACGCCATCTACTACCGGGTCAACGCCCGCAACCGCGTCTGGCTGGTCCGCCGCCGATTGCCCCTGCCCCTCATCCCCGTGCACCTCGGTGTGTGGACGGCGCTCACCCTGCTGCGAATCCGTTCGTCGAGCGGACTGCGCGCCTGGTTCGGCGGGTTCGTCGAGGGCCTGCGGGAACCGGCCGGCGAACGGCGGCCGATGCGGTGGCGAACGGTGTGGCACCTCACCAAGCTGGGACGCCCGCCCGTGATCTGAGGGCCCCGGTCCCGAGGACAGGACGAGGGTCCCGGTCGTTCACCTCCGCCGACCGGGACCCTCTCGCGTCCCACGGATCCGGCCACGACGGCGACACTCCCCCGAGTTGCGCGTCGTACGCGCGCGCCCTCGGGCCAGATCCGATGTTGTGATCACATCAGGTTGCGCCAACAAATCGCTAACATGTGGCCATCGTATCTACGTTTTGTTGTCCGCCGGTTGGCGCGAAGTCGACGGCGGCGATGGGGTACCGGCGGTGTGCAACCGCGGGACGACAGGGGATTCCGGCAGTGGCCGGTGTCGGACGGCTGGCGGGAAACCGCCGTGAAGAGGGCGGAATTCCGCCAGAAGTGGGCGGCGTGATGGGGCGCGGATCGCAGTCGGGGCTGCGGTTCGGACTGCTCGGGCCGCCGATTCTGTACGACGGTCAGGGCGGCCAAGGCGGCCCGGACGGCCAAGACGAGTCCCGCGACCTGGACGGGCACGGCGGCCAGGACGGGCACCGTGGCGTGCGGATCGTCGGCAGCCGTAAGCAGCGGATCCTGCTGGCCGCGCTGCTCCTCGAGGCCGGCCGGGTCGTCTCCACCAAGTCCCTCAAGGAGGCGCTGTGGGGGAGCACCCCGCCCGCCTCCGCCAAGGCCTCCCTGCACAACCACGTCTCCCGGCTGCGACGGCTGCTCGACGACCCCGAGCGGCTGCAGGCGGTGGCCCCCGGATATCTGCTGCGCGTCGCTCCGGGCGAACTCGACGTCCAGGTGTTCGAGAGCCACGCCGCCCGGGCCCGCGGCGCGCACGCCGACGGGAACTGGACCGAGACCGTCCGGGCATGCGCGGCGGCGCTCGCGCTGTGGCGGGGCGCACCGCTCAGCGGGGTCCCCTCCGAACTCGCCGGATACGCCCTGGTCCAGCGTCTGGAGGAGGCCCGGCTGCTCCTCCTGGAGTGGCACTACGACGCCGAGCTCGCCCTCGCCGAAACCCGCCCGGACGCCCTCGTCCCCGAACTGTCGGCGCTGGCCGCCGAACATCCGCTGCGCGAGTCCTACCACCGCCAGCTGATGCTCGCCCTCCACCGCACCGGTCGCCAGGCCGAGGCTCTCGCCGTCCATCGCGACCTGCGTACCCGACTGATCGAGGAACTCGGCGTGGAGCCGGGCCCGGCGGTCCGCGAGGCACATGTGCAGGTGCTGCGCGGGGGAGAGCGCGGCGGGTGGACCGACGCCGGGTCCGACGGCGGTCACGCCGGCAGAGCGGGATGGGCCGACGGGCCCGGGCGACCCGGCAGGGACCTTCGAGGCGGGGGCGCTGCGCGGGGCGGCGGCGCTGATCAGCCGACGTCCGGACCCCGCCGTCACCTCCAGGCGAGCCCGGTCGAAGCCGACACCGACCCAAGCGCCGAGACGGACCGGACGGACGGCGAGGTCACAACTGGACCAGCCGGAACGGGTGGCGAGGTCACCACCGGACGCCCGGGCAAGGCCGGTGCGGACACCGAACGCACAGGAAAGGCCGGTGCGGACGCGACCGGACGCCGAGGAAAGGCCGCTGACCTCGGCGCGGCAAGTGAGGAGAGCCGATCGGTCTCCCCCGGCGCGCTCCCCACCAGCGCTACGCGCGGAGACACCCCACCCGTCCTCCACCCATCGCACCCTGCCCGGCAACCGTCGCCCCCCACCCTCCACCCGGCACCCGGCCCCCGCCGCCCGACACCCGCCGCCCCCCACCCGACGCACCCCGCGACCGGTCCGTCGCCGTCTGCCAGCGATCTGCCGGCCCCTCCCGCCGAGCCCGCCCTCGTCCTGCCCCGGCCCGCCCAACTCCCTCCGCCCCCCGGTCACTTCACCGGTCGGGTCACCACCCGTGACGACCTCCGCCGGGCCCTCACCTCCGACGGCGGCCCGGCCGTCGGCGTCGTCAGCGGCATGGCCGGCGTCGGCAAGAGCGCGCTCGCACTGCATGTCGCCCATGAGCTGCGGGAACGGTTCCCTGACGGCCAGCTCTACGTCAATCTCCAGGGCGCCACCCCGGGAATGACCCCCCTCACTTCCGCCCAGGCCCTCACCGCCCTCCTCCGTGATCTCGGCGCCGACCCGCGCAGCATCCCCGAACACCCGGACGCCGCAGCCGCGTTGCTGCGCTCGTTGCTCGCGCCCACCCGCACGCTGATGGTGCTGGACGACGCCGCGAGCGCCGCTCAGGTACGGCCGCTGCTGCCGGCCGGCGGCGGCTGTGCGGTGATCGTGACCAGCCGTTCCCCCCTGACCGCCCTCGACGACGCCCACCGCTTCCCGCTCTCCCCGCTCTCGGCCGAGGAGAGCGCGGAGTTGCTGCGCGCGGCGTCGGGCCGGGGTGTCCGGGAGCGCCGAGAGGGCCCCGTCGCCGAGGGCGGCAACCCCGCTGACGGCATCACCCCCGCCACCCCCGGTGCCACCGCCACCCCCGGTGCCACCGCCGTTGGTGCCGCCCCCCTCGCCACAACCGACGCCGTCGCCCCAGGTGCCACAACCGACGACGCCACCACCCCCATAGACGCCACGCACCCCCTCATAGAACTCACCGGTCGCCTCCCCCTCGCCCTGCGCGTCGTGGCCGCCCGCCTGGCCGCCCGGCACGCCCTCACCCCCGACGTCCTCGCCGACCAACTGGCCGCCACCGAGGACCGGTTGCGGCACCTGGAGTACGACGACCTCTCCGTTCGCCGCTCCCTGGCGGTCGCCCACGACGCCCTCGCCGCCTCCGGCCGCCGCTCCGACCGCGACGCCGCGCTCGCCCTGTGCCGCATCGGCGCCCTCGACCTGCCCACCTACGGCGTCCCCCTCGTCGCCCGCCTCCTCGGTACCGACGGCACCGACGAGACCCGCGCCGAGGACGCGCTGGACCGCCTCGTTGACGTGGCCCTCCTGGAGGAGACGGCGTACGGCCGCTACGCCCCGCACGACCTGGTCCGCGACTTCGCCCGGGAACTCGCGGGCACCGGGCACGGCCCCGACATCGCCCGCACCGCCCTGCGCTGGTACGCGGCCGTCGCCGAACGCGCCCTCACCGCGATCGTCGAACCCGGCCTCGACCTGGAGGACCGCCGCCGCCCTACCGCCGCGCAGCCGCCTGAGCACGCGGCGCATGTGCTGGCCATCCCCCCGTTCCCCTCCTCCGAGAAGGCCTTCGCCTGGGGCGAGTCGGAGCTGGAGAACATCGTCGCCCTGGCCGAACAGCACACGGACACCCCCGACGAACGCACCGCCGCTCATGTCTCCACCCTGCTGCGGCTGCTCTCGCCCTTCCTCCAGCGCAGCGGCCGGGTCGCCGAGACGGAGGTCCTCGGCCGGGCCGCGCTCACGGTGGCGCGGCGGCTCGGTGACGAGGAGGCGGAGGCGTGCGCCCTGGGCGACCTGGCCGGCCTCTACTTCCTGACCGGCCGGCACAACGAGGCCCTGGCCCTCAACGACCAGGCCCTCGCGATCTGGCGGCGCCTCGGCAGGGACTCCTGGACGCGCCGCTGCCTCAACAACCAGGGTCTGCTGCTCGAAGGCCTGGGCCGGTACACCGAGTCGGGCGAGGCACTGCGGCAGAGCCTCGCCTATGCACGGCAGTTGAACGACCCCTTCGGCGAGGCCGTCACACACAGCAACCTCGGCAACCTGTACGAGCACACCGACCCGCGCGCCGCCATCGAGCAGCACCGGCGCTCGCTCGCCATCGGGGAGGAGACGGGCAGCGTGGTCGTACGGCACTCGGCGCACTGCAACATCGGCTACGCGCATCTCACCCTCGGCGAACCGACAGCGGCGGTGGCGCACTTCGAGGAGAGTCTGCGCATCCTCGGCAGCCCCGGTGACTGGCACGGCGAGTCGCAGAGCCGCCTCGGCCTGGTCCGCGCCCTGCGTCTGATCGGCCGTGGCGAACGCGCCGCCGCCGAGTGCGCGGAACTGCTGCACCGCGCGGACGCCCGCGCCGACCGCTACACCGGCGCCCTCGCCCGCCACCAGCACGGACTCCTGCTGCGCGAGCGGGGCAGGACCGAGGAGGCGCACGAGCAGTGGCGGGCCGCTCTCGACGCGCTGGACGGCACGGACGAGAAGACGGTGCTCCGGGAGCTCATCGCGCTGCTCGACGACTCCGGCTTACGGTGATCACTTCGCGTCCGCGTAGCACTCCACCACCGCCGTCGTGAACGGGAACCGCACCGGCGTCTCACCGAACGTCAGCCGCCCGGCCAGCTCCGACGCCCCCCTGATCGCCGCGACGACCGCCTCGGTCTCCTCCTCGGGACAGTGCACGATCACCTCGTCGTGCTGGAAGAAGACCAGTTCGGCCGCCATCGCCGCCAAGGCCTGGCGCAGCGCGGCGAGCAGCAGCAGGGCCCAGTCGGCGGCGCTGCCCTGCACCACGAAGTTCCGGGCGAAGCGGCCGCGGGCACGGGAGTTGGTGGAGGCGTACCCGGGGACCCAGCCGTCCTCGCCGGAGCCAGAACCGGAGCCGGAAACGGGCTGCCCGGCCGGTTCGTCCTGGGGGATGCCCGCCTCCTCCGCGTCCCCCGCCCCGGCCGCCGGCGGGCACGTCCGCCCCAGCCAGGTCCGCACCAGCCGGCCCTCCTCGCCGGCGCGGGCCGCGTCGTCGACGTACGCCACCGCCTTGGGGAAACGGCGTCTGAGCGCGGCGAGGTTCTTCAGGCCGTCGCCGGAGGTCTGGCCGTAGACCGCGCCGAGCACGGCGAGCTTGGCCTGGGCGCGGTCGCCGGAGAAGGCCCGGTCGGAGACGGCCTGGTAGAGGTCGCTCTCGCGTCCGGCCACCTCCATGAGCCCCGGGTCGCGGGAGATGGCCGCCAGCACCCGCGGCTCCATCTGGTCGGCGTCGGCCACGACGAGCCGCCAGCCGGGGTCGGCGACCACGGCACGCCGGATCACCTTGGGGATCTGCAGGGCACCGCCGCCATTGGTGACCCATCTGCCCGTGACGGTCCCGCCCGCGAGGAACTCCGGCCGGAACCGCCCGTCCCGCACCCAGTCCTGGAGCCAGGACCAGCCGTGCGCCACCCAGATGCGGTACAGCTTCTTGTACTCGACCAGCGGCTTCACGGCCGGATGGTCCAGGGACTCGATCTCCCAGCGCCGGGTCGACTTCACCTTGATGCCCGCCTGCGCGAACGCCTTGATGACATCGGCCGGCAGATCGGGCCGCACCCGGCGCCCGAACGCGGCGGACACCTCCTCGGCCAGTTCGGCGAGGCGCCGCGGCTCACCGCCACCGGCGTACCGATCACCGAGCAGTTCGTGCAGCACCCGGCGGTGGGTCTCGGCGCTCCACGGCAGCCCGGCGCGGTTCATCTCGGCGGCCACCAGCATCCCCGCCGACTCGGCGGCCGTCAGCAGCCGCATCCGGTCGGGGTGCGCGGTGGTGTCGTGCCGCCGCTGCTGGTCGGCGTAGACCTCCACGAGGTCGGTCAGCGGCACATGGACGCTCTGCGGTTCGAACAGTGGTGACTGCGACCCTGGTTCGGCGGCGCGCTGGGGCGGGTCGGGGGGTACGGGGCCGCCGCGCAGGCGGGCCAGGGCGGCGACGGCCGAACGCGGCTCCCCGTGCCGCCCCTCGTGACCGAGCAGCAGGGTCTCGGCGTCCTCGATGTCGTAGCAGCGCTCCACCCGCACCCCCGCGGCGAGCAGACGCGGGTAGACCTCGGCGGTGGACCGCCACACCCACCGCGCCACCTCCGGCCGCCCCCGCACGGCCTCGGCCAGGTCCCCCTCCCGCCGCACCGGTCCGACGGGCAGCCCGTCGGAACCGAGGGCGGCCACTTCCACACCACCGTCCTCGGCCGGAGCGAGAGCCCAGCGGTCGGTCATGCCTGCGAGTCTGCCAGGCAGGACTGACAACGGACCTTCCGGACATCGAGGGGGACCGCGTCGCCTGTCTGGGCCGGCGACTTCGAGGCCGGGCGTCCGCGGACCGGGAATGTACCGACCGACCACTCAAGTGACCGCCCGACACATCCCGGGCCCGCGCGCGGAGGCCGTATCCCGGCCCTTGCGCGGAAGCCCATGCCCGGCCCGCGTGCGGAAGCCGTGTGCCGGACCCGCGTGCGGAAGCCGTATCCCGGGCCCGCGCGCGGAGGCCGTATTCCGGCCCTTGCGCGGCAGCCCCATGCCCGGCCCGCGTGCGGAAGCCGTATCCCGGGCCCGCGCGCGGAGGCCGTATTCCGGCCCTTGCGCGGCAGCCCCGTGGCCGGCCCGCGTGCGGAGGCCGTGTGCCGGCCCTTGCGCGGCAGCCCCATGCCCGGCCCGCGTGCGGAAGCCGTATCCCGGGCCCGCGGGCGGAAGCCGTATCCCGGCC
>NZ_JBEXGM010000069.1:0-11275 GCF_040607335.1 Streptomyces sp. NPDC005303
CACGCGCGGCCCGCGCGGTGTCCTTCATCCGGCCCGCCGCCCGCTGCCGGACGCCTTCGGGGTCGCCGTCGCCCCAGATCGCGGACGGCAGGATCACCCGGTGGCGTTCGTCGATGATGGCGTCGCAGACGGCCTGGCCGACCAGGTGGTTGGAGATCGCCCAGCACGTGAGGCCGTACTTGTCGAGCAGTGCGTGCCGGGAGTCCACGTACGACGGGTCCGTGAGCGCCTTGTCGACCTCGAAGTGGTCGCCCCAGCAGGCGAGTTCGAGTCCGTCATAGCCGAAGTCGCGGGCGAGGCGGCAGACCTCTTCGAGGGGGAGGTCTGCCCACTGACCGGTGAACAGGGTGAACGGGCGTGGCATGGTGCCTCCGAGCGGGGTTGCTGACACGGCGACGCGGGCGCTGGGGCCCTGTCTCTACCGGTCTCTACGGGACTGCGGTCTCTACGGGACTTCGACCTCTACGGGACTTCGGCCTCGACGGCCTGGACAGGGGTGTAGACGGAGTTCTTCTGCGCACTCTCCTCCACCGCGGCGAGCACCCGCTGCACCTGAAGGCCGTCGGCGAACGACGGCAGCGGGTCGGTGCCGGACGCGATGGCCTCGACCAGGTCGCGGGCCTGGTGGACGAAGGTGTGCTCGTACCCGAGGCCGTGGCCCGGCGGCCACCAGCCCTCCAGGTACGGATGCTCCGCCTCGGTGACGACGATCCTGCGGAACCCCGCCGTGGCGGCGGGCTCCCGGTGGTCGTGGAAGGACAGTTCATTGAGCCGCTCCAGGTCGAAGGAGAGCGAACCGTGCTCGCCGTTCACCTCCAGCCGCAGGGCGTTCTTGCGCCCCGACGCCATCCGGGTCGCCTCGAACGTGGCGAGGGCTCCCGAGGCGAGCCGGCCGGTGAACACGGCCGCGTCGTCGACCGTCACCGGACCGCGCAACGCACCGGCGGAAGCGCTCAGACCGGTGGAGGCACCGTCGAGGAGGGGCCGCTCCTTGACGAAGGTCTCCATCTGGGCGGAGACCCCGACCAGAACCTCACCCGCCAGGTACTGCGCGAGGTCGATGATGTGCGCGCCGAGGTCGCCGAGCGCCCCCGACCCCGCGTGCTCCCTCTCCAGCCGCCAGGTCAGCGGGAATTCGGGGTCGACCAACCAGTCCTGGAGATAGCTGACCCGCACATGGCGCAGCGTGCCGAGCCTGCCGTCGGCGATGAGCCTGCGGGCGAAGGCGAGGGCGGGCACCCGCCGGTAGTTGAAGCCCACCATGGCCAACTGCCCACGCTCGCGGGCCGCTTCGGCTGCCCTGACCATGGCCTGCGCCTCGGCGACCGAATTGGCCAGCGGCTTCTCGCACAGCACGTGCTTGCCCGCTTCCAGCGCCGCGATCGCGATCTCCGCATGGCTGTCGCCCGGTGTGCAGATGTCGACGAGCTGCACGTCGTCACGGGTCACGAGGGCTCGCCAGTCGGTCTCCGTCGCCGCCCAGCCGTGCTTGTCGGCCGCCGCCCGCACGGCGTGCGTGTCACGGCCGGCGACCGCGGCCATGACCGGCCGCAGCGGCAGGTCGAACACGTGCCCAACGGTGCGCCACCCTTGTGAGTGGGCGGCGCCCATGAACGCGTAGCCGACCATGCCCACGCCCAGTGTCGGGGGTGCGGTCCGACTTTCCCTCTGTTCCATACGGGTTCCTCCCGGTCGGAGTTGTCACTGACTCATCGCTGTGTTCGCGGACGCATCGCTGTTTTCGCGGGGCACGCGGCCCGGGCCGGTCAGATGAAGCCGGTCGGCAGGTACTGGTCGACGTTGTCCTTCGTCACCACGGCCGAGTAGAGGGTCAGCGAGGACGGGATCTCGAACTCGGAGAGCCCACCGACACCCTTGCCCTGGCCGAGGGCCCGCGCCAGGTCGATGGCGGAGGCGGCCATCGTCGGCGGGTACAGGACGGTCGCCTCGAGCACGCTGTTGCCGGCCTTGATGGCGTCCATCGCGGACTTGGCGCCCGCGCCGCCGACCATCAGGAAGTCGTCGCGGCCAGCCTGGTCGATGGCGCGCAGGGCGCCCACGCCCTGGTCGTCGTCGTGGTTCCACAGCGCGTCGAACTTCGACTGGGCCTGGAGGAGTTGCGCCATCTTCGCCTGGCCGGACTCGACCGTGAAGTCGGCCGCCTGGCGGGCCACCTTCTTGATGTTGGGGTAGTTCTTCAACGCGTCGTCGAAGCCCTTGGTGCGCTGCTGGGTCAGTTCGAGGTTGTCGAGGCCGGCGAGTTCGACGACCTTGGCGTTCTGCTTGCCCTTGAGCTGTTCACCGATGTAGTGACCGGCGTTGAGGCCCATGCCGTAGTTGTCGCCACCGATCCAGCAGCGGTACGCCTGCGGGGAGGCGAAGACGCGGTCCAGGTTGATGACGGGGATACCGGCCCGCATGGCCTGCAGGCCGACCTGGGTAAGCGCCTTGCCGTCGGCCGGCAGGATCACCAGGACGTCGACCTTCTTGTTGATCAGCGTCTGGATCTGGCCGATCTGCTGGGCGGTGTCGTTGGAGCCCTCGGTGATCTCCAGGGTGACGTCCGAGTACTTCTTGGCCCGGTTCTTGGCGTTGTCGTTGATGGCGTTGAGCCAGCCGTGATCGGCCTGCGGTCCCGCGAAGCCGATGGTGACGGCCTTGCCCGGCTTGTCGTCCGCGGCCGGGACGTTGTCGGCGGCCGGTTCCTGGTTCTTGGGCTCGTTGCTGGTGCAGGCCGTCAGTAGTGCGCCGGCGGACACGGCTGCGGTGCCGAACAGCAGTGCTCTGCGGCTGGTGGCGGGAGTTCTGGCCATGGCGAATCGACCCTTCGACTGGGCGGTGTGCGTCAGATGGAGGAGGTGAGAGGAGAGGTGCCGGACGGCGGTGTCAGGTCCCGCCGTCCGGCGGTATGCGGGCAGCGGCGTCAGGTCGCCGTGCAAGGAGCGGCGACACGTGTCGCCGTACAGCAGGCAGGGGCGTCAGGTGTCGCCCTGCAGGGATCGGCGCTGGACCAGGACGGCGGCGACGATGATGGCGCCCTTCGCGATCTGCTGTACAGCGGTCTCGAGGTTGTTCAGGGCGAAGATGTTGGTGATCGTGGTGAAGACCAGCACACCGAGGACGGAGCCGACGATGGTGCCGCGACCGCCGCTGAGCAGGGTGCCGCCGATGATCGCCGCGGCGATGGCGTCGAGCTCGTAGAGGTTGCCGTTGGTGTTCTGGCCCGAGCCGGCGAGCACGATCAGCATGAACGCGGCGATACCGCAGCACAGTCCGGACAGCAGGTACAGGTACAGGCGCTGACGGCGTACGTCGATGCCGGCGAGCCGTGCCGCCTCCGCGTTGCCGCCGACCGCGACGGCGCGGCGGCCGAAGGTGGTGCGGTTGAGCAGCAGCCAGCCGATGACGGTGACCGCGGCGAAGATCAGGACGAGGGGCGGGATGCCGAGGATGTAGGAGTCCCTGGCACCGAGGTCGAGCACGGACTCGACGCTCACGATCTGGGTGCTGCCGTCCGTGATCTGCAGCGCCAGGCCCCGGGCGGAGGCGAGCATGGCCAGCGTCGCGATGAACGGCACCATCCTGCCGTAGGCGATCAGCAGACCGTTCACGAGACCGCAGCCCACACCGACGACGACCGCGGTGAAGAGGATGCCCGCGAAGCCGAACTCCTGTGTGGCCACGGTCGTCGCCCACACCGAGGAGAGCGCCACCATGGCGCCGACCGACAGGTCGATCCCGCCGCTGGTGATGACGAACGTCATGCCGACGGTGACGACGCCGATCACGGACGCCTGGGTGAGGACGAGCTGCAGATTGCTCGTCGACAGGAATTCGTCCGGTGCGGTGATCCCGCCGACCGCGACGAGGGCGGCGAGGACTCCGAGCAGGGACAGCGTGCGTACGTCCCACGGCAGTCCGGGGCGGCGCGAACTCGGTTGCTCCCCCGCGGACTTGGTGGCGGACGTCGGCGCATCCTTCTGCGCCGCGGTGGCCGGCTGCGTCATGACGTCGAGCTCCCTTCCATCACAAGATCGAGTACACGGTGCTCGTCGAGCTCCCGGGCGTCCGCCGTGTGCACGACGCTGCCTTCGCGGAGCACCAGCACCCGGTCGGCGAGACCCAGGACCTCGGGCACCTCACTGGACACGAGAAGTACGGCCAGGCCCTCGTCGGCCAGCCGGCGAATCACTGCGTAGAGCTCCGCCCGGGCGCCGATGTCGACGCCCCTGGTCGGCTCGTCCAGCAGCAGCACCTTGCAGCCCCGCAAGAGCCAGCGTGCGAGCACCGCCTTCTGCTGGTTGCCGCCGGACAGGGTCCTGATCGCGGCATCGGGATTGTCCGGCCGAAGCGACAGCTCCCGAACCGCCTGGTGTGCCGCGGCCCGCTCGGAACGCCGGTCGATCCAGCCCGCGCGGGCGAACCGGGACAGGGTGGAGACCGAGACATTGCTGCTGACGGACTCCAGCATCAGCAGGCCCTGCGCCTTGCGCTCCTCGGGCGCGAGGCCGATGCCGGCGCGGACGGCGGCGCGGACGCTGCCTGGACGCAGGGGCGTACCGTCGACGAGGACCCGGCCGCCGTCGGGCTTGCGCGCCCCGTAGATCGTCTCCAGGATCTCGCTGCGCCCCGACCCGACGAGCCCGGCCAGACCGACGATCTCGCCGGTTCGCAGCTCCAGATCGACGGGCGCGAACTCCCCTCGCCGGGTCAGCCCTTCGACCTTCAGCACCGGCTCCCTGCCCGCGGCAGACTCGGCCTCAGGGCGTTCAGGGAAGACGTACTCGACGTTCCGCCCGGTCATCAGGGCTACGACCTCATGGGTCGGGGTCGACTCGGCGGGCAGACCACCCGCCACCGACCGGCCCTCCTTCAGCACGGTGACCCGGTCGCCGATGCGCCGGATCTCCTCGAGGCGATGGGAGATGTAGATGACGGCGACGCCGTCGGCCGTCAGATCGGCCACGATCCTGAAGAGGTTGTCCACCTCTTCGGGGTCGAGCGCGGCCGACGGCTCGTCCATCACGATGAGCCGCACCTCATGGGACAGTGCGCGGGCCATGGAGACGATCTGCTGCTGCGCCGCGGACAGGTCGCCGACGAGCCGCGCGGGATCGATCTCCGAGTGCCCGAGACGATTCAGCAGCTTCCCGGTCGCCGTACGGGCGGTTGAGCCGCGCACGACGAAACCGGCGGCTGTGGGTTCGTGCCCGAGGAAGACGTTCTCCGCGACGGAGAGCCCCTCGATCAGGTCGAGTTCCTGGTAGATGGTGGCGATACCCAGACGCATGGCGGCGATCGGAGACCCCAGGGTCACGGGCTCGCCCTGCCAGGTGATCTCACCGCCGTCGGGCTGGTGGGCTCCGGCGAGTACTTTGATCAAGGTGGACTTGCCGGCGCCGTTCTGGCCCAGGAGGCAGTGCACTTCTCCGGCCTGGACCTCGAGGTCCACACCGTCCAGGGCTCGGACGCCCGGGAACGACTTGGTGATGCCGGACATGGTGAGCAGGGGTGGTGGTGATGCCATGAAGGATCCCCTCGGCGGTTGCGGTCCGTGGGCGGGCAGGGCTGAGCGGGGTGGTGCGGGGTATGTGGGCAGCTCTGGGGAGCCCCTGGCGTCGGGGGCGCCGGGGCATACGGGTTGGGCGTGCGGGTTGGACGTATGGATTGAGCGTCGGGTTGAGGCGGAGGATCGCTGGACGGCCATGCGGTCATCGCGGTGGTGGGCGCCGGTCACCGGAGCGTCGTGCGGTCGCGCCGCGGGCTATGGGGTCGCGCCGCGGGCTATGAGGTTGGGGCGGATAGCCAGGGTTGAGGCACTCCATGGGGTTATGGCGCTGGCGTGGGGTTACAGCCATGGGGTTATGGCGCTGCCGTGGGGTTACGGCCTTGCCAGGGATCGTGGCGGTGCCATCGGGGTGCCGAGGCACTCGTAGTGGTCCGTAGTGGTCCCGCCGGGGCCCGGTTCCGGTTGTCGGCCGGCGTGGTGTCCGGCGAGCCCGCTGTCGGTCAGGCCGGTGAGAAGACGTGATCGCTGATGAGCCGAGCCGCGCCGATGACTCCGGCGGTCGGCCCCAACTCGCCCAGCACGATAGGTAGGTTGCGCGTGGCCAGCGGCAAGGACTGCCGGTAGACCTGCGTCCGGACACTGGCCAGCAAGGTGTGCCCGAGCCCGGTCACCCCGCCGCCGATCACCACCAGCCCCGGATTGAAGAAACTGACAAGCCCGGCGATGACCTGGCCCAGACGCTTCCCGCCCTCCCTGATCAGCTCGAGAGCGACCGCGTCCCCCGCCGCCGCGGCAGCCGACACATCCGCGGCCGTCAGGCGCCCCGCCGTCTCCAGCCGGGCTGCAAGCTCCACTGACCGGCCCGCGCGCGCGGCCTCCTCCGCGTCACTGGCCAGCGCGGCACCGCTGAAATGCGCCTCCAGACAGCCTCGGTTGCCGCACGCACACGCACGGCCTCCGGGTTCCACCGGGATATGACCGATGTCGCCGGCGCTGCCCGTCGTCCCCCGATAGACCTCGCCACCGACCACGATCCCGCAGCCGATGCCGGTGCCGATCTTGATGCACAGGAAGTCGCGCACGGAACGGGCCACGCCCGCGTGCTGCTCTCCTACGGCCATCAGGTTCACGTCGTTGTCGACCATGACCGGACAGCCCAGTTCCTGACTCAGCGCCTCCCGCACCGGGAAGCCGTCCCAGCCCGGCATGATCGGAGGCGCAACCGGCACGCCTTCCGGAAAGCGGACCGGCCCCGGGACGCCGATGCCCGCTCCGTCGAAACCCTCCGCGACACCGGAGGCCTTCAGCTTGGCGGCCATCGACAGCACCTGCTCGAAGACCGCCACCGGCCCCTCGCGGACATCCATCGGCTGATTCAGATGCCCCAGGACCTCCAACTCCGCGTTCGTCACGGCGACATCGATCGACGTGGCACCGATGTCGACGCCGAGGAAACGCAGCGTCGGCGCGAGCCGAATGTTGTGCGAGCGCCGGCCACCGCGTGAGGGGGCGAGCCCGTCCGCGACGACCAGCCTCGTCTCCAGCAGCCGGTCCACCTCGACAGCAAGCTTCGAACGTGACAGGTCCACCAGATCACCCAGCTGGGCACGGGAGTTGGGCCCGCTGTCACGCAGCAAACGAAGCAGCCGCGCCTGATGTGTGTTCTCAGGTCGAGCAGTCATACGTCTCACGAGCCTCTCCCCTCCCCTCGCCCACGGCTGGGGATCTGACGCCTGCCTCCGTCGGCGGAGTCGTCCGGCTTCCGAGGAGGAACGTAGCAGCGATTTACCTGACTGAGAAGAACTTAGGAGCGGAATGGGGGCAACTTTTTCCACTCACAGGACAAAGACCCGCGCGGCCCAGCGTGGAAGTGCGGTACCAGGGCTTGGCGGGCGCCCGATAGTTGCTCCGACGACCCAGAACGCAAGCGCTACAGACTCGCCGTCGTGCAGTCGCCGTACCTGGAGCGGGAGGCAGCCGCGACGAACCTCGCCCGGTCCACTGGCGCGGACGCGCATTGCCGCGCTCGAAGCCGAGGCCGCCTCCGCCGCCGCCAACTTCCACCCGCACTCGCCGACGAAGTCGATACACAGAACAGTGGACGCGGCCCGCTCCTGCTGATCTCCGGCGACAAGGCCCACACGGTGCCCGAGACCGTCACCCGGGCCACGCTCAAGCAGTACCGGCACTCAGAGGCCGTCACGTACATCCTCAGCTTCCCCGACCGCGTGCATTCCCTCACGATCGACAGCGGCCGGCGCGAGGTCGCGGACACCGTCCTCGACTGGCTTCGCAAGAAGAATCCGGAGGGCGTGCGATGAGCTCCCGTCCCTCAGCGGTCCGCCGGCACGTGGCGCTCGAGCTCCTTCCTTGACGTTCATGGGTCGAACTTGCCGTCGGGACGCCGTTGGTTCACTCCCCCGGGCCGTCCGCGGGCCCATCCACCTCGGACGTCTCGTCCGTCAGGCAGCTCTCGAAGGGCCGTGTGACCACGAGACGGCGCACCTCATAGGACATCTCGGCAGTCCCGGGTTCGGGGGCAGGGTGGTAACGGCCCGCGCACACCGACAGGTTGACGATGAGGTAGGCCTGCCAACCAGAGCCCACGCCCCGCCCGTCGGAGAAGATCCGCTCGCCGTCGAGGGTCCACACCACACTGCGCCGACCGAAGGTCACCCCCAGATCAAGGACGGCCCCCGGACGCACCGCCTCGTGGCGGACATAACTCTGGCTCTCACGTACGTGATTGGTCAGCTCCAGAAGGTCAGGGTTGTCGGGATGGTACTCAAAGACGTCGACCTCGTTGCCGCCGTCCCGCCAGGTCCAGACGGCGGGCCAGGCACCCAGCCGGGTGGGCAACCGTACGGTGGTCTCCAGGTGGTCCCCGGTACGCACCATGAACCCTTCGGCGCTCCCCTCGGTGGTCAGCAGTCCCGCGTCCCACAGGCCGTCCGCCCTGCGCCGGGCTCTGAACATGCCCAGCCGGGAGTAGGCAGGGTCCGCCGTGAGGTGATCGAGTTTGTTGTCGCCCTGGTTGGTGGGCCCTCCGTTCGGATAGGCCCAGGAGCGGCCCGCGACCCACTGGCGTTCCGAGGAGAAATCGGCGCTGAACAGGACGGCACTCACATGCGCTCTCCTTGCTGTCGATGCCCCTGCCTTTCGCATCTCCTGGCCCGTCCGCCTCCATGCGCCGACCGCCCATATCCGACGTGCAATTCAGCCCCCCGGGTGAAGGGCCACCGTAGACGCGCCCGCCCACGCCCGCCGTACGCGCACACGCGCCCGTGGAAACGCGTTCGCCCCTGGCTCCGCCCACCAGCACCACCAGCCGGCCCCCCCAGAGGCGCCCGGTTCGTCCTGACCGTGCTTCGGTCCCCGACGGCGCCGCCGCGGCAGATGCCCGCGTTCAGGACCAGGCCGTCCAGCCGGCCACAGGACGTCAGAGCCGCGTCGACCAGACCCAAGGCGGAGTCGGGGTCACCGGCGTCGGCTGGATGGCCGAGGGCCCCGGTCTCTTCCGCGAGACGCGCAAGGGCTCGGGCCGCCGTCCGGATGCGACGAACTTGACCACGCAACACCATCCAGGAGGAGGAAGAGCAGGCACGGTTCCACGTGATCATGGAGTCTCTACGCTCGGTGATCACGCCGGACGGCCGTGCCTGCACCGGCGTCCCATTGCTCGAAACCACTCGGCTTCGGAGAGCGCCGATCACGCCCGCCGCACTCCGGGGCGCCCTACCGTGCCGGGCGGAACGGTCGCAGGAAGCGGATCCCGTCCTCGACGCTGCCGTCCATCAGCTCCAGCAGTTGGGGCACCAGGTCCTGCATGCGAGGTGCCTGCAGGTGTCCTTCGAGGGCCTCGCGGCTCTCCCAGCGCTCGAAGACGACGAACGTGCCCGGTTGTCCCTCGACCTGGTGAGCCTCGTAGTCGATGTTGCCCGCGTCGTAGCGCGATGCGGTGACGGCGGCTGTCATGAACTCCCTCATCGCGGCTTCCTTACCGGATTTGGCCCGGGCTTCCCACAACACGGTGACGTAGTGGTTCGACGTGGTGGTCATGCTTGCTCCTCCTGTCTCCGAACAGCATCGTTGTGCGCCGTTCACGACTCGACACTGAGCCCCGGGGAGTGTCGGCGGGAGCTACGGGACTTCGTGGTACAGCGCGTACCACCCAGCGGGGCGGGGTGTGCAGGAGGATGGCGTGCATGGATCAACTAGGTGCCGCGCTGCGGGCGTGGCGGGACCGGCTGGACCCCGCGGCGGTGGGGTTTGCGCACGGCTCACCCCGCCGGGTCCCCGGTCTGCGACGCGCGGAGCTGGCGACGCTGGCCGGCATCTCGGTCGAGTACGTGGTCCGGCTGGAGCAGGGGCGGGTGGCGACACCCTCGGCGCAGGTCTGCTCGGCCCTGGCTCGCGCCCTGCGCCTGTCCGACGACGAGCACGCGCACCTTCTGCGCATGGCCGGTCATGCAGCGGATCCGAGTCGGGTTCCGCGCATGATCCCGGGGAGCCTGTACCGGATCGTGGACCAGCTCGCCGGCAACCCGCTGGCGATCTACGACGCCACCTGGCAGTTGCTGCACTGGAATCCGCTGTTCGCGGCCACGTTCGGCGATCCCACGGTCCGCGGTGCGGGAGACCGCAATGTCCTGTTCTGGCAGTTCCTGGGTGAGCTGCCCCGGGTGCGGCAGACGGCGGCCGAGCGGGCGGCGTTCGAGGAGTCCCTTGTCGCCGACCTGCGCGCGACGACGAGCCGGTACCCCGACGATCCCGACCTCACGGCTCTGGTGACGAGGCTGAACTCCAGCCCACGGTTCTGCGAGTTGTGGAAGCGCCGAGCGGTGGGCGGTCACCAGAGTGCGCACAAACTCGTCCAGCACCCGGACGTCGGAGACGTCGCCATGAACTCCGACATCCTGAACACCCAGGACACGAACCTCCGCCTCGTGGTGTACACGCCGCAGCCAGGCACCGACGCCCGCAGCAAACTCGAATTCCTTGCGGCCGTTGGCGTCCAGAAGATGTCTCCTCAGTGATGAGGGCCCGCGTTCTGCCCCGTCCGGCGAACCACGCTGCTGGGTGGGAGCCGCGGTTCTCCTCTACGTTCAGCCCGCGCAGCCACGACGCAGGGCGGAATCGCGCAGAAGGCGTCACGACGCAGCCCGCCGGAATCCGTGATGCACGCTCGTCGAAGTTCAGTCGCTGAGCGAGGAGCCACCCCGGACTGGGAGCCCGACTTCTGAAGAACAGCGCGCCCCCGGCCCCGGCCCCGGATGAGGATCTCGCCTGGCCTACTGCATCGGCCAGCCCGGGGTTCTCATGTCTGATCAACGCCTCCGGCGTCCGGTCCCGCGCCGGAGGAAGGGTGAGCGTCACCTCGCCCGCCGGGGTCTAGAGGGTGAGGGTCGTCTCCCCCCGGTAGATGGCTCGATCGATCTTCTTGGTCTCTGCCCACGTGAAAGCGAGGCGGCGGTCCTTGTTCCGCTGCTTCGGCCACATGTGCTTGATGTCCTCTTTGGAGAAGGTGGTCATCCCCGGGTGCCACGGCCGGGGATGACCACTACGGCCTGTCTGAAAAATGACCACTGGGCGGGTTTGTGTCTGGTGCTATTTGCCTTGCTGTGATGGCATCGGCCAGCGACCCTGGGCTGGTGCCAGGACAGCGGAAGAAGAAGCGGCAGCAAGAGGTCGCGAGGCGGCAGCTTGCTGCTCGCGACGCGGTGGGCGCGGGGCGGTGGGAAGTGATCTTTGAGACCCAGGACGAGA
>NZ_JBEXGM010000070.1:0-11213 GCF_040607335.1 Streptomyces sp. NPDC005303
CGGCTCGATCACCGCCCACGATTCATCGGTCAGCTCATGACGACGCACCACAAACAGACCAACGCACCAACCACTTTGCGGACACGACCTAGGGCCGCGGCTGGTCCTTCACCCCCGTACCGATCACGTCCTCCACACCGCCCGCCGGAGTGGGGATCGCGACGGCCGCCGCAGCTCCGTCCCCGTCCCCGTCCGTGTTGATCTTCTCGATGATCGCGAGGCGCTCCGGGGTGTCCTCCGGCTTGATGAAGCCGATCAGGATGTACAGGACCAGGGAGACCGCCAGCGGGATCGAGACCTGGTACTGGAGCGGGACCCCGCCCTCGACGTTCCAGCTGATCGGATAGTTGACCAGCCAGAAGGCGAGCAGCCCCATCGACCAGCTGGTGAGCGCGGCCGTGGGGCCGGAGCGGCGGAAGGGGCGGAGCAGGCCGAGCATCATCGGGATGGCCATCGGGCCCATGAGACCGGCGACCCACCTGATGACCACCGTGATGATGTCCTTGAAGGTGGGGGAGTTGACCTGGGTCGCCGCCGCCATCGACAGGCCGAGGAAGACGACCGTGGTGATACGGGCGACCCTCAGGCCCTGCCCCTGGCTCCAGCTGCGCGCCCTGCGCCACACCACCGGTGCGCAGTCCCGGGTGAAGACCGCCGCGATCGCGTTGGCGTCGGAGGAGCACATGGCCATGGTGTGCGAGAAGAATCCGACGATCACCAGGCCCAACAGGCCGTGCGGGAGCAGCTGTTCGGTCATGAGGCCGTAGGAGTCGGAGCCGTCGGGCTTCTGCGACTGGACCAGCAGCGGGGACATCCACATGGGGAAGAACAGGACGACCGGCCACACCAGCCACAGGACCGCCGACAGCCGCGCCGAGCGCTCGGCCTCGTGCGCGTTCGCCGTCGCCATGTAGCGCTGGGCCTGGTTGAGCATGCCGCCGTTGTACTCGAACAGCTTGATGAAGAGGAAGGCGAGCAGGAAGACCGTGCCGTACGGCCCCACCAGCGGCTCTCCGTGGCCCTTCAGCGCCGGCTCGTCCCAGGCGCCGAAGAAGCCGATGCCCTTGTCGTTGAGCTTGAGGACGACGGCGATGAACATCGCGACACCGGCAAGGAGTTGGATGACGAACTGGCCCAACTCCGTGAGCGCGTCGGCCCACAGGCCGCCGATCGTGCAGTAGACGGCCGTGATGGCGCCGGTGATCAGGATGCCCTGGTTGAGCGAGATGCCGGTGAACACCGACAACAGGGTGGCGATCGCGGCCCACTTGGCGCCCACGTCCACGATCTTCAGCAGCATGCCCGACCAGGCCAGCGCCTGCTGGGTCTTGAGGTCGTAGCGGTTCTTCAAGTACTCCAGCGGGGAAGCCACATGGAGCCGTGAGCGCAGCCGGTTGATGCGGGGCGCGAACAGCTTGGAGCCGATCGCGACGCCGAGGGCGATGGGGAAGGACCAGGTGACGAAGGAGGTGACGCCGTAGGTGTAGGCGATGCCCGCGTACCCGGTGAACATCACCGCGCTGTAGCCCGACATGTGGTGCGAGATGCCCGAGAGCCACCACGGCATCTTGCCGCCCGCGGTGAAGAAGTCGCTGACGTCGTCCACGCGTTTGTGCGACCAGACGCCGATCGCGACCATCACACCGAAATAGCCGATGAGCACGGCCCAGTCGAGACCGTTCATATGCGCCCTCCCAGGGTTCAGCCCGGCGCTCATCGTGGGCGCCACCGCGTGGACACGACAAGCTGACGTCGAGTCAAGGGAAGGTAAAATCATTCGAGATGATGGCCTACGTTCATCTACATGAACTCATCGCATCAGCTCCCCGGCGTTGACCAGCAATGACTGACCGGTGATCGCCCGCGCCCGGTCCGAGGCCAGGAACACCGTCGCATCCGCCACGTCCCCGTCGGTCGCGAGATCGGGCAGCGCCATCCGGTCGGTCAGCCGCCGCAGCACGTCCGCCTCCGGCACCTTCTCCGTGTGAGCCGTGAACTGCACGTACGCCTGCACCGGCGGCCCCCACATCCAGCCCGGCAGCACGGTGTTGACCCGGATCCGGTCCGGGCCCAGCTCCCGCGCCAGCGAGTACATCGCGCTGGTCAGCGCCCCCTTCGAGGCGGCGTACGCGGCCTGTCGCACCTGCGAGGGGGCGGCCACCGCCGACTGCGTCCCGACGAACACCACCGACCCGCCGCCCGCCGCCTTCAGCCCCGGCAGACAGGCCCGGGTCATCCGCAGCGACCCCAGCAGGTTCACGTCGATGACCGACTGCCAGGTCGCGAAGTCCGCGTCCTCCAGCCCGCCGAAGTAGCTGTCCCACGCCGCCACCTGCACGAGAGCGTCCAGTCGGCCGAACCGCTCCATCGCCAACTCCGCCAGCGCGACGCACTGTCGCTCGTCGGTGATGTCCGTCGACCGGTACGCGGTGTGCGCCCCGTCCGGATCCGTCTCGGCGGCACACTTCGCGAGATTCGCCTCGGTCCGCGCCCCCAGCACGGCGTTCCCGCCGTCCCGCACGACGGCCGCCGCGACCTGGTGACCGAGCCCGGCGCCGACTCCCGACACCACGACGGTCTTCCCGGAGAGAACTGACATACCGGCGGCCTCCCTGCTCTGGCGCATTATCTGACGGAGCGTCAGAGTATGGGCGAGCGCTGGAGGAGGGAAGGTCCCATGTCGGAAGAGACCCGCAGCGAGACGTACGCCGAGCTGGCCGCCGTAGGCCCCTACGGAGTGCGCCCCGGGCACGCCCTGATCACCATGGTCGAACCGCATCCCGGCCACGAGTACGCCTACAACCGCTGGTACGAGGACGACCACTACTACGCCGGCGCGATGGCCATGCCCTGGATGTTCGCGGGGCGCCGCTGGGTGGCCACGCGGGACCTTCAACTCCTGCGTGTCCCGGAGAAGTCGGCGGTGGCTCAGCCGGTGACGGCCGGCTGCTATCTCTCCGTGTACTGGGTGACGGACGGCCGCTACGACGACCACATGAGGTGGACGGTGGCCATCAACAAGCGCCTCAACCGCGACGCCCGCGTCTACCGGGACCGCACCCACGTCTTCACGGCCTTCCAGGACCACGAGTCCACGGTCTACCGCGACGGAGCGGCGGGCCCGAGGGACTTCCACGCCCTGGACCACCCTTACGCGGGGCTGGTGTTGGAGGTGATCGACGCCGAATCCCCGGAGCAGCGAGGTGAGTTGCTGGAGTGGCTGGTCTCGCGGCACCTTCCGAAGCGGCTGGCGGGCTCACCGGCGGCCATGGTGACCGTCTTCCGCCCGACCCCGCTCCCGGGCGACCGCATGACGTACGTGAAGCAGGTGGAGGGCGTGGACACCCGCCTGACGCTGCTGTGGTTCCTGGAGAGGGATCCGCGCGAGTGCTGGGAGGCGTACTTCACCGACCTGGAAGATCCGGGCATGGGCTGTCGCGAGCTGTTGGCGCCTTTCATCCCGACAGTTCCGGGCACGGACACATACGTGGACCAGCTGCGGTAAGCCCTTCAGGGGACGCGGGGCTGTGTCGATATGCGGCTCCGCCGCGTGGGCGCGACAAGCCCCCACCGGCACTGGAGCCAACGAGCTACTTCAGCTCATCAGGACAGGGCGTCCCGCGCGGCACCGTATAGGGCGCCGCCAACCGGTACGTCCCCGCCTTCGGAGCGATCAGCATCGTCCACTTGTCCCCGTCCGCGTCCTCCGGCGTCTCCATCAGGCAGCCGTTGACGTTGTCGAACGTCTTCGGCTCCCCGTCCCCCCGCTCCTTCGACGCGTCCGTCTCCTGCGGCGGCTTCAGCTTCTTGCCCTGCGCGTCGACGATCGACAGCCACGGCGAGTACGGGATCCGGATCAGAATCCGCCCGGCCTTCTTCACCCGCATGGTCATCTCACCCTGCGCGGCCCGGTCGACGACCGTGTTCGGGGAGGCGAGCGGTGCCGGGTCGGTCACCTGGAACAGCTGCCAGTTCGCGTCGCCCCAGATCTGCTTCAGATACGGCATCCCGCGCTGGACCAGCTCCCGCTCCCGCTCGCCCCCGTCCCCGTCGGGCTCGTCCTTCGGTACCACCACGAAGTGCACGGCCCAGCGCTGGAGCCACTCGTGGTAGTTCGCGGAGTTCAGGGTGTCGTCGTAGAAGAGCGGGTTGCGCTCCATGTCGGCCTGCCGGTTCCAGCCCCGGGCGAGGTTGACGTACGGCGCGAGCGCGGACGCCTCGCGGTGGGAGGCGGCCGGTACGACCTCGACGCGGCCCTTCTCGGCGCCGACCTCCTGGAGTTCGTTGACGAGGGGGGCCAGCTCACGGGCCCAGGACGCCGTGGGGGTCGTGTGGACGACGTCGTCGACGGACTTGAAGCCGACCCAGGTGGTGAAGCCCAGGAAGGAGACGACGACGGCGTACCACTTGCGGGAGCGCGGCACCGTGAAGGGCAGCGCGGCCACCAGGGCCACCCCCGCGAACAGCATGGGCAGCCGCGAGATGTTGGAGCCGATCTGGGAGCTCACCAGCCAGACCAGGACGACCGACAGGCTGTACACCCCGGCGGTGATGCGGACCGTCGTCCACTCGCGCGGGACGAGGAAGTAGACGAGGAGGCCGTACGCCAGCGGCAGGAGCACCGAGGCGATCTTCATCGGCTGGGTGCCGGCGAACGGGAAGAGCCAGGCGGACAGCGCGACCACGACGGTGGGCGCGATGCCCAGGGCCCAGGCGCCCGGACGCCGTTTCTCCAGGAAGAGCGCCACCGCCACCAGGCCCACGAACAGACCGGCGACCGGGGACGCCATGGTCGCGAGCGCGGCGAGCGGGGCCGCGCACAGGGCCTTCGCCCAGCGTTTGTAGCGCAGGCGGTGCGGCCAGCAGAAGACGACTGCGACCGCGCCGAGCGCGAACATCGTGCCGAGGCCGAAGGTGACCCGGCCCGAGGCCGCGTTGCACAGGAAGGCGTACACGCCCGCGAGCGAGGCCCACAGCGGGTTCTTCACCGACCGGCTGCGGATGAGGATCAGCGTCAGCAGGCCGGCCGAGACGGTCCCGGCCAGCATCATCGTCGTACGGACGCCGAGAACCGACATCAGGTACGGCGAGACGATGCTGTACGACACCGGGTGCATGCCGCCGTACCAGGCGAGGTTGTACGCCGAGTCCGGGTGCCGGCCGACGAACTCGGCCCACGCGTCCTGCGCCGCGAGGTCACCGCCGCTGTTCGCGAACGTGAAGAACCAGACGATGTGGAGGACACCGGAGAGCGCGGTCATGGAGAGGACGGGGTGGCGCAGCAGCCGTTCACGCAGCGCGAGGAGAGCGCTCCAGATCCTGGCTCTGAGGCCCCTCGTGCCCTTGGGAGGGCCGCCGCGCCCGGTGTCGGATTCCGCGGGCACGCGTATTCGCGGGCCGGTACCCGGGCCCGGGTCGGTCTCGTCGGCGCGTGTCGGCTCCGCAGTGGCCACCTGAAGGCACTCCCCGTGGTGTCCCGTCTTCATGTCCTGGCCGCGCCCCAGCGTCGACCTGCCCCGGTTCGTGACGCTAGCACGCGGCCCGCCGTCCGGAACCCCGGCGGGGTCCGGCCGGGGGCCGCGTGCTGGTGTCCGTCCCGGTCGTTGATCAGCCGACGCGGGTCAGCTTGTCGGTGAAGCCCGGTTCGGTCAGATCCTTCTGCAGGGTGACCGGAACCTTGACCGCGCCGCCCTCGCCGTCCCCGACGGTGAGGGAGCCGACCTTGGTGCCGGCCTTCGCGGTGTGCGGTACGTCGTCGGCGGCGAAGGACAGCTTCACCTTGAAGCCGGCCCAGCCGACGGCGGTGACGTCCTTGGTCAGCACGACGGGGGTGTGACCGCCGAGACCGTCGTCCACGTATCCGACGACGTCGCCCTTCTTGAGGATCTTCGCCGACTTCAGGGCGTCCTCTGCGGCGAGCAGCGCGACCTTGCTGACGTCGTTGACGGTCTTGATGATCGGCGCCTTGTGCTGGCCGAGGATCGCGCCGACGACGGTCACGGTCTCCCCGCCGACCTCCTTGCGGGACGCGAAGAGGAGGTTGCCGCCGGCCGCGCTGGTGGTCCCGGTCTTGATGCCGATGCCGGTGTAGGGGACCAGATAGTTGTAGTTGTACCACTTCTGTCCGGACGGATCGACCCACTGTCCCATGGACGTGATCTCCATCAGCGCCGGGATCTTCACCAGCTCGTTGCCGAGCTTCACCTGGTCCTCGGCGGAGGAGACGGTGGTCTCCTTCAGGCCCGAGGCGTCGGTGTACTTCGTGTTCTTCATGCCGAGTTCCTGGGCGGTGTCGTTCATCTTCTTGATGAACGCCGCCTCCGAACCGGCGTCCCAGCGGGCGAGCAGCCGGGCGATGTTGTTGGCGGACGGGATCATGATCGCCGCGATCGCCTGCCGCTGGGTGAGGGCGTCGCCCTTCTTGACGGTGTCGAGGGTGGACTCGCCCTGCTTGTTGTAGCCGCCCTCCTTCTCGGCGAGCGCGTCGACAGTGATCTTCGGGCCCTCCTCGCCGGACTTGAGGGGGTGGTCCTTCAGGACGATGTAGGCGGTCATGGCCTTGGCCACGGAGCCGATCGCGACCGGGGTCTGCTTGCCGAAGTCATCCATCGTGCCGACGCCGTTGACGTCCATCCAGCCCTGGCCCTGGGTGGGCCACGGGAGGGTGACCTTGCTGCCGTCGAAGGTGTAGGAGTCCTCGGCGGTGAGGCTGAGCGTGGGGGCCGGGAGCGGGCGCAGGGACTGCGCGATCGCAAACACCACGACCAGGAGGATCAGGATCGGCGTCCAGATCTTGACGCGGCGGCCGAGGGTGCGCAGGGGGCTGGGCGGGGGCGGCGGAGTGTTGGTGAGCTCCGCGAGCAGGTCCAGGGGCGGCTTCGGCGGCAGGGGCTGCTGCGTGGTCCGCTCCGGGCCGACCTGGGGGACGGCGGCGGTCACATCCGGCTTCGGCCGTGCCTCGCGGGGCTCGTCGAGGGCCTTCAGCGCGACGAACTTGCTCGTCCGCTCGGCCGCGGCCTCCGGCTCGGGCCGTGGCTTTTCCTCCGGTGCCGCCGCCTTGCCGAGCTTCAGCATGGTGGTGGGCTGGTCCACGGGGGGCCGGGGGGCCTTGAAGACGGCGGTGGGCTGGTCGACTGGGCGCTCGTCGGCGGCCCCCGCGTCATCGGGCTTGGCGTCCTCGGGGGGCGCGTCGTCCTCGGGCTTGGCGTCCTCGGGTTCGGCGTCCTCGGTGGGGTCGTCGTCCGTCTTCGGGTCGGTGGGGGCTGGGCGCGCAGTTCCCCGGGCCTCTGGGGGGTTCGGGTCGCCGGTCTCCGGGGCTTCGCCCTCGTCTTCCGCAGGGGCTTCTTCGGCTACGGCCCCCTCGGGCACCGTCGCCGGCACGCTGTCGGCCTTCGCCTCGGGGTCCGGGGCGGACTCGTCCTCGGGGATCGCGTCGGCGGGCTCAGCGCCGTCGCCCTCGGGCTTCGCCGCGGCCTCCGCCTTGCCGGAGCCGTCCCCTGTGGCCACCCACGCCGCCACCGCGTCCCGCAACCGCGCATCGCGCGCCGTCGCCGGCTCGTCGGACCCACCGGCGACCTCCGCCGTACCGGAGTCATCGGTCCCGCTGTCGGAGCCACCCGAGCCCTCGGCCGTACCGGAGTCCTCCGGGCCGTCGGCCGTCTCGGAGTCGTCCGGCACCTTCGCCGTGTCCGCGTCGTCCGGGCCCTCGGCCGTCTCGGAGTCACTCGGGCCCTCGGTCGCACCGGAACCGTCCGGGCCCGCTGCCGTACCGGGGTCATCGGACCTGCTGTCGGAGCCACCCGAGCCCTTGGCCGTACCGGAGTCCTCCGGGCCGTCACCCGTCTCGGAGTCGTCCGGCACCTTCGCCGTGCCCGCGTCGTCCGGGTCTCCGGTCGTGCCGGAGGCGTCCCCGGCCTCCGCCGTGTCGGAGTCCTGCGGGCCCTCGGCCGTCTCGGAGTCGCCCGGTGCCTTCGCCGTGCCCGCGTCGTCCGGGGTGGTGTCCGCCGGACCGGCCTCTCCGGGGGCCTCAGGGGCCGTCTGTGCGGCCGGAGGCGTGTCCGCGGGCTCGGCGGGGCCGGAGCCGTCCGTGTCGGGCTCTGTGGGGCTCTTGTCGGTGTCCTCGGGGGGCTTCGGGAGATCACGTACCGAGAAGACCCTCGTGGCCGTGTCGACGCCTCCGGGGGAGATGGACTCGCGTGCCACCGCGAGCCGGGGATCGCGGGCAGAACTCCTCGCCTCGGGAACCGGACTCGCGCTCCCCGACGTCGGTTCAACCGACGACTCGCGCTGCTTCGACCTGTCGGGGGACTCGCCCGCCACCGATGCCTCCTCCATGTGCCGCGGGTGATCGGTATCCGTCACCCTGCGTCTGCCGAACCGTTGAATCGCCGCCCGGGCAGCCGCCACACCACGCTGTCCGAACCATGTACCAGTGTCCTGTGTGTGGCCCTGTCCCAAGCGGTAGACGAGAACGACATACCTACCGGTTCCACTACAAACAGGTCACGCACCCTCGACAGACCAATGTGAGAGGGGTCACCCTGTCTTTCATCCACGCGGGGAGGCATGGATGGGCAGGAGCCGCAGAACACTTCCGGAAGAGCTTCTGCTGCTGGCGCTGGACCCGACCACGGGTACCACCGCTCAGCCGCAGTCGCTCGACCTCGGTCTGGCCGGAGCACAGCTAGTGGAGCTGGCGCTGGCCGGACGGATAGCCCCAGACGGGGATCGTATCGCCGTGGTAGCCCCACGGCCGACTGGAGATCCGACTTTGGACTGCGCGTTGGAGTTGCTGCGAAGGCGTGGCGCTCCCGTGCGGGCAGTGAACTGGATCGGCGGGCCGCGACTGGGGCTCCGCCAGACCTACCTCTCGCATCTGGAGCGGTGCGGCATGGTGCATGCCGTGGCGGGTCAGATGTGCGGAGTGCTGCCGACGACTCGCTACCAGGCGACGGACAACGAGATCAGCCGGGAGATCAAGGCCCGACTGGACTCGGCGATCCGCACCGGCGTACCGCCGGACCCGCGGACCGCGGCGCTCGCCGCCCTGGCACACGCGGTCGGCCTCGGCAAGCACCTGTATCCGGGCAACGAGGGCCGATCCTCGCGCTCCCGGCTGCGGGACCTGATCAGGCACGACCCGATGGGCGGACTCGTCGCGCACGCCGTGATGGACGTCCAGAACGGCGTGGCGGCACAGCCACGTCGTAGCCCGGCCCCACCGGTCGGCCGTCAGGCCGCCCCCGGAGCCAGGCCCGCGCCGGAACCCGCTCGCGGTGTTCCGATGCAACCGCGCCGAGGCCCGATGGCGCGCGCCGTGGCTCACTGAGCCGCAGTCCCACGGCACGCACCGCCGGCAGCACGACCGCATGACCGCACCACGCACGACCCGCACCACGCACCACTCAGCCGCCGCACCGTCAGTCCCCAAAGACCGGTTCGGGAGCCGCTGGTCCGCGCGGGGCGACGGAACCGTACGTCCGTACATCGGACGGCGACGGGTTCCGACGCCCCGCGCGGCCGCATGTCCGGGCGCTGTTCGGGCGCGCGGCCCCCAACTGACGTGCACGCAGCGCATATACACCGTTTCCCAGCGGTAATAAGCACCTTGGTGGCAGTCTGCTCAACAGCAGATACGCAAAGTCAAGAACGAGGCACGCAGCCGGAGGTGCACGTCCCGTGGCGTCCAATGTCAATCCCACCGTCAGGCGGCGCCGGCTGGGCCAGGAGCTGCGCAGGCTCCGCGAGCTCAAGGGCATGACGGCCGAAGAGGTGGCGGAGCGGCTGCTCGTGTCACAGTCGAAGATCAGCCGGTTGGAGAACGGCCGGCGCAGCATCAGCCAGCGCGACGTCCGCGACCTGTGCGGTGTGTACGAGGTCGAGGACCAACGCGTCGTCGAGTCCCTGATGCAGATGGCCAAGGACTCGCGCCAGCAGGGCTGGTGGCACGCCTTCGGGGACATCCCGTACAGCGTCTACATCGGCCTGGAGACCGACGCCGAGTCGCTGCGCGTGTACGAACCCCAGATCATCACCGGCCTGTTGCAGACCCGGCCGTACGCCGAGGCCATCGTGCGCGGCGGCGCGCCGGAGGCCACGGAGACGGAGAACGACAAGCGCGTCGAGGTACGGCTGCGGCGGCAGAGCCGGGTCGCGGCCGAGCGGGATCCGCTGCGGCTGTGGGTGGTTCTCGACGAGGCGTCCCTGCGTCGGGTCGTGGGAAACCGGCAGGTGATGCGTGAGCAGCTGGAGTACCTCGTGGAGATGTCCCAGCAGCCCCACATCACCGTCCAGGTGCTGCCGTTCGACGTCGGCGCCCATCCCGGGCTCAGCGGGCAGTACTCCATCCTGGAGTTCTCGGACGCGGCCGACTCCAGCGTCGTCTACATCGAGGGCGTCACCAGCGACCTGTACCTGGAGAAGGCACACGACGTGCAGAAGTACACCGTGATGTACGAGCACTTGAGGGCGCAGGCGCTCAACGTCGACCAGTCGCGTCAACTGATCGAGGACATCGCCAAGGAGTACGCCCGGGAGTACGCCCGGTGAAGCGTTTCTGAGCCCCTTCCGGACAGGGCGGGCCGGATAGTACACCCCGGCCACGTCCGTCTGGAAGAGTCCCTTGGAATATGCCGCCAGAAGAGTGAATGACTGCTCCGAAAGAGGAAGTCGGCGAGTAGCGTCGATCACGCCAACGATCAGTAAAGGTTGGCGTAATCCGCACACTGCGCATCTGGCTACGGAGCGAATATGGCAATTCGTCTGGGCAACCTGGACTCATGGACGACCTCCACCTACACCAACGCCAACGGGGCGTGCCTGATGGTGAGGTCGACCGAAGAGGAAGCTCTCGAACTCGGCGACACCAAGATCCCCGAGGGTCCCAAGCTGGCCTTCCCCGCCGAGGCGTGGAGCGCCTTCGTGGCCTCGGTCAAGGTGTGAGGGGCGGACCGGTCTGATCCCCGTCCCGTTCGCCCACAACCGCACACCACAACTGCTCACGACAACAGCACAAGCACCACCACAGAGCCCTCTCGACCAGATCGCCGTCCTTGCCGAGGGGGCTCGGCGCGTGCCTGTGCCTGTGGCGCTTTGGGGCCGGGGGGTTGTGTGTCGGGTGCGGCACGGTGGGGGCTGGTCGCGCAGTTCCCCGCGCCGTCTTCCCGAACGCCGATTTCGACATGTTCCCCATGCAGTCCACCGGACTGGTCTCC
>NZ_JBEXGM010000071.1:0-8389 GCF_040607335.1 Streptomyces sp. NPDC005303
GCCGAGGCTTCTTCTTCCCCATGCTCTCCATGATGGACATCCTCCCGGGGCTGAACCCCTGATCTCGGATGTCCGTCAAAGCGGATCAAGCCCACGGCACACGGTCGAGGACGAGACGCCGAACAGCGGACCCAGCTGCCGCATCGTCAGGTTCGTGCGGTAGTACACCGCGACCATCAGCACCCGCTCAGCCAACGGCAACGACCACGGCCGGCCCCGCAGCGTGCCGTTACCGCCCCTCTCCCGCACCACCTTCAACAGACCCGAGAACTGCGTCATCCGCAGTCCCGTGAACGTCTCCACCCACACCCGCTCGGCCCTCAACACCCCAGCCATACAATGGAGATGCCCAGCTCACGGCCTTGTGCAACACCCTTTAGCAGCGACTCCACCCCGCCCTCGTACATCGTATGCATCGACATGAACGATCCTGGAAGTGCATACCGCTGGAATTCGCGACGACGGCCGGCGCCTCCCTGCCCGGGCGTGAACCCCAGGGTATAGCCGTCTGGCGAACCTCCAGTGGTCCGCGCGTGTAGCAGAGGGAAGGAGCGACCCTCTCTCGGAAAGAGGCGTGCACCGACTCAACGCACCAATGGTGACCTCTTACTGACGGGCCCTCATAGAACATCGGCAATCAGCCCTCCATTGGGGTGAACCTCACCGCCTGCAGCATCCCGCACGTCCAGTGATTCTCATTCCGCCGCGGTACTGCCACAAGCGGCGTCATGGGTATTTTTTCAGGTGTGCCCGGCAGCGTCGGGTAGTCGTTCTCGAGATGCAACCGGGGTGCGCGAAGCGCATGATGAGGAGAGGGACTCCCTCCTTGGAGGTGATGAGGATGCGACGTGCGTTCACCGCCGCAGCAGTCCTGGCCCTTCCAATTGCCCTTGCAGGAGCGCCTGCTGTCGCGGCATCCCCCGACGCTTCTACGACCGCCGTGGTGGCCAGCACTCAAGCCGCACACAAGTTGAACCATCCAACAAACCTCGTGACCCAGGGGCCGGACGACATATGCAACTACACCAAGAGTCGGCCGAGCCTTCAACGAGGGTCATCCGGGCCGGCAGTCCAACAAGCCCAGTGCTACCTCAATCAGGCCATAGACGCAGGCCTGGACGAGGACGGAGACTTTGGCCGACTCACGGAGTCCGCGACGGAGGACTTCCAGCAATGTGCCGATATTGTCGTCGACGGGCGCATCGGTGCCCAAACTTGGTCGTTCCTCTCCTTCTGGGCCAACGCCCCAGATGCTCCCTTCTGTTGATGGATCCCAGGGTGGCGTGGTCCTGAAGAGGAGAAGCATCCATGCGTGCCAAACGGCCTTTCCTTGGGCTTGGTTCAGCGCTACTCGCGGCAGTGCTGACAGCAATGCCAGGATCGACAGCACTTGCCGTCGAAACACCCCCAAAAATGTCCAGTTCTCCGGTCTTTCTGCGGCTGCCTCAGGACCTGCCAAACGTAGAATTCGGCAAGGCCGCCGCAGTTTGCGGCCGAGCAGTCCTTAAGGCTGTGGGACCAGCTGTATTTAGCGAGGGACTTAAGGGTCTGGGCCTTCCGGAGGGAGCCAGGATAATCAAGATATCCCAAAAGGGAAACACAGGGCTAGAACTCATCGCCCAACTAAGCGATCGGACGACCACCAGCACCGATCTCGATGTTTTCGAGGCCGCAAGGTTCATCACCCGACTCGCCAAGCTGGTCCCGGCGACCTCGCTATTCGGGACAATTGGAACGCCGGCACTCTATTGTCTGCAAGCTGCCTGGTACATTGACCAACAGTTGGGGATCAGGGCTGGGACCTGGCTAAGGATGGCAATACAAGAGCACAACCGTCCCGCCATTACGCGTTGGGCAACGCAGCGAAAAGGAGTGCTGGTCTATCTCAGCGTCCAGTTCACCGATCCCGGCAAAAATGCAGAGGGTTTCGGCTTCAAGGGGGTTAAGGGATCCAGATGGAAAGAGGAGAACCATCCTTTCTCTCATCCCTCGTATGGTCGAGTGAGCAAGGGACGGGTGACGTACCCGTTCAATCACGGCTGCGGCACAGCGCAACAACACGAATCAGACGTCGAGTTTTGGATCTACACCACATCAGGCGCAAGAAGCCATTCAATCATTGCCCATCTTAAATGCGCTGATCGAACGAACCAGAGGTCTGTTGGTGGGTGATTCTGCATGCGCTTGAGGCGGGCCTTGACTTGTTCCACGAGGCCGACCCCCTTGCGTTCACGTTGGAGCGCCTTATGACGCTCCGAGGCCGTTGGGCGGCCGCGCGGCAGGTTGGGCACGGACAGGGGTAGCGATGGATACCCAAGACGACCCTCCCGGGGCAGGTGCTGGAGCAGGAGGCGCCGACGGCCTCGGTCCGACGCCCAAGGCATCTGCCACGGCGGGCGAGGGCTGGCAGCTGGCCGGACGGTACCTGCTCGTGGAACAAATCGGCCACGGCGGAATGGGCACGGTCTGGCGGGCTCAGGATCAGCTGCTCGACCGCGAGGTCGCGGTAAAGGAACTGGTCGTCAGCGGCGTGTCGCAGGAGGAGCTCGCCGTCCTGCACCTACGGATGCAGCAGGAGGCCCGGGCCGCGGCTCGGATCAAGCATCCTGGCGTGATCACCGTGTTCGATGTGCTGCAGGAGAACGGCAGGCCATGGATCGTCATGGAGTTGATCGACGGTCAGTCTCTCGCCGACGTGATTGCCACCGAGGGCACGCTGCTGCCGCGTGACGCCGCCCGGATCGGGGCGCAGGTCCTGGCAGCCTTGGACCGGGCACACCAGCTCGGTGTCCTGCACCGTGACGTGAAACCCGCCAATGTACTGCTGGAGCGCGGCGGCCGGGTCGTGCTCACCGACTTCGGTATCGCCTTTTTTGAAGGTTCCGCCGGTCTCACCCGCACCGGCGACATCGTGGGCTCGCCCGACTACCTGGCCCCGGAACGTGCGATGGGACACCGTCCGGGCCCGGAGTCCGACCTGTGGTCGTTGGGCGCCACCTTGTACGCCGAAGTGGAAGGCCAGTCGCCTTTCAGCCGTACCTCGACTCTCAGCACCCTGCAGGCCGTGATCAGTGATCCGCTGCCTGAACCACGCCATGCCGGCCCGCTCGCCCCGGTCATCGAGTCGTTGCTGCGCAAGGACCCGAACGAGCGGCCCACGGCCGCCCAGGCGCAGCGCATGATCGAGGAGGTGGCAACAGGTCAGGCGAGCAACCTGACGGCACCGGGCCTGCAACATCCCCCCACAGAGGTGGTGAAGCACGAAGACCCGGACTCCACCGCCGAGCGGTCCGCCCGGTATCCCATGCAGTCGACACCGCTGTCCCCGCACGGCACCGGCGCACGCCCAGAGCCAGCGCAGGCCGGGGCATACGGCGACCACCAGAGGGGCACGCCACCGACGGAACCGATCCCGTATCCAGGAGGCACGAGCGACGGTGGGCGCAGGCGGCGCAACATCGTGCTGATCGCGTTGGCGGCCGCGCTGGTGGCAGCGCTCATCGGCGGGTTGACCTGGGCACTCACCTCCAGAGGCGGCAGTGGGCCGCCAGCGACCGAGCCGGGCGTCTCCACATCAGGGCATCCCCCAGGATCCCCAAGCGCCTCCCAGAACCATCCAGCGGCAGCGGACCAGGCGAAGTCTCTGGACCAGCTACTCGACCGCAGCGCCGAGTCTCGACGGATGGTCGTCGGCGCCGTGAACGCCATTCAGGCGTGCACGTCCCCGGCGTCGGTATCCGCGGCCACCGGAACGCTGAGAGACGCCGCAGAACAGCGCTCAGCGCTCATCAGCGAACTCAATGCGCTGGATCTCTCCCAAGTCCGCGGCAGCGCCGGTGCGACAACGCAACTGCGTGCAGCCTGGCAGCACAGTGCGGACGCGGACTCAGCGTACGCAGCGTGGGCGGGTGAGATGGGGAACGGTGGCTGCACACCCGGCAGCGCGCCGCACGACAGCAGCTGGAAAGCGGGCAGCGATGCCAGCGCTCAGGCGACCTCTGCGAAGAATGCCTTCATTGAAAAGTGGAACCCGATCGCCGAGCGGTACGGGCTGCCGACCAGGACCTCGGATCGGATCTGACCGGCGCATGGCCCCCGACTCTGGCGTTGACGCAAGTACGCCGAGTTCGCGTGCGGTCAGTCCAGCCCCGTCAAGCTGGCGCTGTACAAGCGGAGCGCCCTGGCCAAGGACCTCGGCGTCCCCGCCGACGGCACCGGCTCGCCCACCCTCGCCCGCGGCGGCGCCGCCGACGCCTTCACCGACCCGGACGGATTCGCCTGGGAGGCCACCGCGCCGTCCGCCCCCACACCCTCCTGAGTGCAGCTCCGGACCGGCGGCCGGGGCGGGCCCGGCGAACGTCCGAGGGCACTCGGCCGGCCCGCCCTGTCGCCCTCAGTCCTCAGTCCTCAGTCCTCAGTCCTCATCAACGCGAATGATCGTGCGGCCCGGGACGCGCTGCCGTGAGGCGAAGTCGTCGGCTGCCTCGGCCAGCGACCGCACCGCGCCGACACGCACCCGCAGTCGGCCGTCCCGCAGACGCCGGGCGAGGTCGACGAGGCGTACGCGGTCGGGTTCGACCACGAAAGAAGACGGCCCGACCGTCGGCGGGGCGCACGGCGGGCTGGTGCGCGACGCTGACGAGTGTGCCGCCGGGTCGTTCCAGGGCGGCCGAGCGGTCGAGGGCGTCGCCGCCGATGACGTCGAACACGACGTCGACCTGGCCTGTGTCCTCCCAACGGTCGGCTTCCAGGTCGAGGAACGCGTGCGCGCCCAGGTCGAGCACGGTGTCCCGATCTGCGAAGCGGCCCGTGCCGATCACGCGGGCGCCCGCTTCGTGAGCGAGCTGGACGGCCATCGAGCCGACGGAGCGAGCTGGACGGCGATCGAGCCGACGACTACTCCGTGGAGGGACTCGCCGGACGACTCAACGTCAGCACGCGCCTCCTCACCAGGCTGTTCCGGGAGGAGCTGGGCACCACACCCGCCCGGTACGTCGAGTCGATCCGCTTCGACATCGCGAAGTCACTGCTCGACCAGGGGCACACCGCCACACAGGCGGCAGCCATGACCGGCTTCCCGAGTTACGAGAGCCTGCGCCGCGTCTTCGGGCGGGAGCTGTCCATCAGCCCCGCCGCCTACCAGCGCCGATTCGCCACCGCCCGCCGCGAGCCGGCCGGACAGCCACCCCGACTTCGGTCCTCTTCCGCGCGCCTGCCGTCCCGGTCAGCGCCCCTTGACGGACACCCTGGAACTCTCATCTCACGCCCCGAAAAAAGAAGTTGAGCCGAGTGAGGCACCGCTGCTACTTTCCCGTCGGACCGTGAAATCGTCGTGTGGAGGTGAGCCCCGTGAACGCAGTTACCCGTGGGTGCTCCCTCAACCCGTCACGGTCCGGCGGCTGACGTTCGGTGTCGCCAGGAGCGCCTGAGATCGAGGCACTCCTGGAGGGAGACTCCGATGAACACAAAGCCTTTCCCATCCGGCCTGAGCGAGAACGCGGTGACAATCACGCGTGTCGCGGACAGGCAATGGCATGCGCTGGACGACGACTTGGTCGTCGGCCGAGGGCATGCGCAGCACCGGCCCGACGGGCGCTTGTACGTCAGCATCGACGCCTGGCACGACGACGTCTTCGACCGGCTCGCCGAAGCGATGCTGGCGCAACTGCCGACGCCGCTGCACACGGTGGTGGACGAAGCCGATGTCGAACTGACGGCTGCCTGGCGGCGGGCCGGCTTCACGCTCCGGCGCCGCGAGTGGGAGTACTCCGTCCCGACCGACCCGCAGGTCACCGGGCTCGGCGCGGTCCTGCCCCCTTCGGGCGTCACTGTCGTTCCCGCCGGCCAGGCGGACGAGACTCTGCTGCGGGCGGTGGACCGCGCGATCCGTGACGAGGTCGAGGCGACCGTGGGGTGGCAGTCGATGCCGGCGGAGGTGATCTCCGGCCCCGACGGCGACACCATCGTGGACCCGTCGAAGTACGCGGTGGCCGCGGCACCCGACCGCTACCTGGGACTGATCCGGGTCGTGACGGCGATCCGGCCACGCATCGGACTGGTCGCGGTCCGGGTCGGCGAGCAGCGCCGCGGCATCGCGCGGGCGCTGCTCGCCCACGCCCTGGGGACGCTGCACCGATCCGGGTACGCCGCGGCCTGGACCGAGGTCCAGGAGCCCAACCAGGCAGCCTCGGCGCTGTTCGAGGGCATCGGCGCCCGGCCGATGAGCAGCAACCTGGAGCTGGTGCGATGACTAAGCACAAGAACGTCATCGAGGTCGAGGGCAAGGTCGTCGAGTGCCTGCGCAGTGCCATGTTCACCGTGCAGCTCGAGAACGGTCACCAGGTCCTCGCGCACATCAGCGGGAAGATCCGCAAGAATTACATCAAGATCATGCTGGAGGACCGGGTGCTGGTGGAGCTCCCGCCGTACGACCTGACGCGCGGCCGGATCGTGTTCCGGTACCGGAACTAGCGGGGGCCGGCCCTCACCTTTCCCGGTGACTGATCTCGGGGCCCCGCTCACGCCGTTTGTGTGACCGGGGCCCGCGAGGTCATCGTTCGAACACACCCGACCACCAAGTGACAGATTCCGACCAAGGCGAAGTTGTAGCGCCTCGGGGCGCGAAAGTTCAACCCCTCATCCATGCAGGACGGATGGCCGAAATATCGGACAGAGGGGACGACGGTCAAGAACGAACAAATTCGATCGAAATCATTGACGTCATGGGGGTGCTGCCTCTCTCATTGATCCCCGCCAGGCGGCAGGGACCCGCCTGCTCGGATCGGAGAGGCACACGCATGCCCAAGAGAACACCTCATCGGCCGACCGGCCGCCGGCACAGAGCCGCCACCGTCTTTCTGACACTGCTCGGCGGGGTCGCCGCCCTCTTGCTTCCGGCGACCGAGGCGCACGCCGCCAGCGTGTCGTTCACCACGGGCGCCGCCCGCACCGACCAGAACGGCAACGCCCTGCAGTTGCACGGCCTCGGCATCATCAAGGTGGGAGACACCTGGTACGGCTTCGGCGAGGACAAGACCGGCGAGACCTCGGCGGACACCTCCTTCCAGGACATCACCTGCTACACCTCGAACGACCTCGCCAACTGGACCTACCAGGGCCAGGCCCTGAGCAGACAGACCGCCGGCGACCTGGGGCCGAGCCGGGTCGTGGAGCGACCGAAGGTCATCTACAACGCGTCGACCAGCACGTACGTGATGTACATGCACATCGACAGCACCAACTACTCCGAGGCCAAGGTCGGTGTCGCCACCAGCAGCACCCCCTGCGGCCCCTACACCTACCGGGGCAGCTTTCGCCCGCTGGGCAACCTCAGCCGTGACCTCGGTCTGTTCCAGGACACCGACGGCACCGCGTACCTGCTGAGCGAGGACCGCAACAACGGTCTGCGCATCGACAAACTGTCCGCCGACTACCTCTCCGTCGACAGCGCGGTGGCCGTGCTCGGCAGCAGCGGCAGCGGCAGCGTCGAGGCACCGGCCATGATCAAGAAGGACGGCACGTACTACGTCTTCGGCTCCCACCTGACGGGCTGGAGCCTGAACGACAACATCTACGCCACCGCCACCTCACTGAGCGGCCCCTGGTCGGCGTTCCGGAACTTCGCCGCGCCCGGCACCCACACCTACGGCAGCCAGACGGCGAACGTCATCACGGTGCAGGGCACCTCCGGCACCACCTACCTCTACGCCGGCGACCGCTGGGACACCTCCGACCTGGGCGCGTCGAAGCTGATCTGGCTGCCGCTGACCATCCGGGGCACGACGGTGAACCTCGGCCAGTACCCCACCTGGTCCCTCGACGCCACCGCCGGAACCTGGACCGCCGGCAGCGGGATACCGTCGGAGGGCGTCCACACCCTCAAGAACGTCAACAGCTCCCAGTTGATGGACGTGTCGAGCGGCTCCACGGCTAACGGCGCCAAGATCATCCAATGGGCGTCCAACGGTGGCACCAACCAGCAGTGGACCCTGACGAAGCTGGCGGACAACGTGTACACGCTGAAGAGCGTGAAGAGCGGCCTGTGCCTGGACGTACCGAACCAGTCGACCACCACGGGCACGCAGTTGCAGCAGTGGACCTGCAACGGTGGAACGAACCAGCAGTGGTTCCTCGACCTGGTCGGCAGCTACACCGGCAGCACGTACATGCTCGCCGGGGTGGGCAGCGACCTGCACATCGGTGTCGCGGGCTCGACCACCCAGGGAGCGGCGGTGGACCAGGAGACGGGCACCGGCGCGACCAGCCAGCAGTGGGGCCTTTCCTGACCCCTCACAGCCCGGAGCATTGCGCGCGCGCCAGTACGCCGACGACCGGAGGCGTGTCTGGTCCATCGGGGGGGGGATGGCTCAACCAGGCGGATCCACGCCCG
>NZ_JBEXGM010000072.1:0-7551 GCF_040607335.1 Streptomyces sp. NPDC005303
ACAGTCGGCCAGCGGGCGGACGTCTGGGCGTTCTCCGATCCGAAAGGGACAAGGCGGTCGGTCTGGGACCGCCTTGTCCCTTTCGGATGACCTGATGACCTCATGACGGTGTGGGAGGACGGTGCCGCCGGTCAGCTGATGGTCGCTGCCTGGTGGGCTGGGGTGGGGTGGGGCAGCGGGATCTTCTGCGCGAGCTTGTCGCCTTCGACGTCGAGGTCGGGCAGCAGGCGGTTCAGCCGGGCGGGGATCCACCAGGCTTTCTCCCGGGCGAGTGCCATGGTGGCCGGGATGAAGGTCATACGGATGACGAAGGCGTCGATGAGGATGCCTACGGCCAGTGCGAAGCCGGCCTGTTTGATCATGGGCTGAGCGTTGAAGACGAAGCCGGCGAAGACGGACACCATGATGGTTGCCGCCGCCAGGACGACGGAGCCGGCACGCGCGAAGCCGGTGATGGTGGCGTTGACGGCGGTGGCGCCGTGGACGTGTGCTTCGCGGATGGAGGTCACCAGGAACATCTGGTAGTCCATGGCGAGTCCGTACAGGACGCCGGTGATGATGATGGGCAGCAGGCTCACGACCGGTGCGGTGGCGTCGAGTCCGATCAGGCTCTGCAGCCAGCCCCACTGGAAGACGGCCGTGGTGAGGCCGAAAGTGGCGGCGATGCTCAGCAGGAAGCCGATGGTGGCCGTCACCGGGACCATGAAGGAGCGGAAGACCAGGAGCAGGACGATGAGGGACAGCCCGAGGACGGTGGCCACGTAGAGGGGTAGGACGTCGGCGAGCCGGTCGGAGACATCGATCGCCAGGGTGGTGAAACCGGCGATGCCGATGTCGGCGCCGTGGGTCGCACGGATCTGCGCGCTCTTGTCCCGTAGGGCGGTGGCGAGATCCTTGGTGGCGTCATCGTTCGGACCACTGCCGGGAATCAGGCTGAGGATGGCGGTGGTGCCGGTCTTGTTCATCCCGGCCAGGGAGACTGTGGCGCCCTTGACGCTTCGCAGGTCCGAGGTCACCGCGGCAAGGGTTGCGGGGGTGAGGGACTGTCCGTTCGTCGTGGAACCGACGGCGATCAGCAGGACTTCCTCGTCATGGCCGTCGCCGGCCTCGCACTCCCCGGCACCACACCCTCACTGCGCGCCCGCTTCATCGCCCTGCTCTTCGACTCACTCAACCCGGCCGACGCGACCCCTCTGCCTCCGTTGCTCACCGGCGAGGACGACCTGCGCGCCTCGCTCGGCAATGTCGCACGCGCCTGATTCATGACCACCTGACCTGTGGGCATGCCGGCGTATTCCTGCACTGGCCGGTCGGATCGGCCGCTGGTCGAATGTCGCGCGTTCCCGGAGCTGACGGCGTTGACCCTGCTGTCGAGCAGCTGGTCACATCCGAACGCTTCGACACCCCGGCGACACGGCCCAACGTGTCCACGCGATGTGGATGTCCTGTTCGTGGAAGGGAGATGGTCGGGGTGGAGCCCAGGCTCGGGCTCCGTGACGCGGACACCGGGTCGATACGGCCTGGTCAAGATAGGTTTGCGGACCGTTTCGACAGGCAGGCGCGGGGCTGCTAGTCGTTCCTCTTGAAGGTGCCGAGGCCGGTCGTGTCGAGGTTCTCGACCCGGACCTTGTCGGCGCGTCCGCCGGACCCGACGGTAAAGGTCACCCCGGACAGGCCGACGGACATTTCGCCGGTGGTGCTGTAGCTGAAGGTGTCACCGTCGTAGTGGTGCAAGGGGAACCGTTGCTTCTTGGGCCCAAGTTGCATGGTGAGTTGGCCGCCCTTGGCGCTGACGGTCATCGCGCCGTAGTACTCATTGGCGTACGTTCCGGTGTAGGCGCTGTCTGCCTTGGCGGGTGCGGGCGAGGCCGGAGGCTTGCTGAAGTCGACCTTCGAGTGTTCCCCATGCAGGGTTTGCTGGAAGAGCGGCCCGAGGAACTTCAGCCAGTCGACGGTCGGCCCGCCCGTCTGCGCGGTGTCGAGGAACGTGGCGGAGATCGCCTCGGCAACGCCGATGGGCTCGCCGTTGGTCAGGACGACGATGCCGAGCTTCTCCGAGGGCAACAACGCCACGTTGGTGGCCGCCCCCAGCGCGAAGCCGCCGGAGTGGCCGAGCTTCAGCCTGCCCTGGTCGTCGTAGCTCACGTTCCAGCCCAGCCCGTAGAACCCGGTCCTTCCCGCGGGCGAGTGCGGCGGCTCGGAGACCATGTGCGGCACGTGGGTCTCCTCCAGTGCGGCGGCGTCGACGACTTTCCGCCCCTCGAAGGTGCCGTTGGCCAGTTGCAGGCGCAGCCACTTCGTCATGTCCCGGGCCGTGGAGCTGACCCCGCCCGCCGGGCTCTGGGCGTCCGGGTTGCGCACATGCTCGGCCTGCCAGGTTCCCCCGGTCTTCACGTGAAGGACGGCCTTGTTGTCCGCCTTCTCGTAGTCGGCGAAGGAGGAGCTGGTGGAGTCCATGCCGAGCGGCCGGTACAGCTTGTCGGTGGACAGCTTCTCCCAGCTGGTCCCGGCCGCGCGCGCGGTGGCGACGGCGGCTTCGGTCAGCCCGAAGTTGGTGTACGCGTAGTGGGCACGGAAGGGAGCCAGCGGTTCGTAGCGGAGGTGGTCCAGGATGTACGAGCGGTCGTAGCCGAGGTCCTCCAGGAGGTCTCCGGCGTGGTCGGGCAGTCCGCTGCGATGCGAGAACAGGTCGGCGATCGTGACGTGGCGGGTGACCCACGGGTCCTTGAGGGCGAAGCCGGAGCCGTGGTCGACGACCGGGTCGTCCCAGCCGACGGTCTTCTCGCCCACGGCCGCCGCGACCACGGTGGACGCAATGGGCTTGGAGACCGAGGCGAGCTGGAAGACGGTGTCCGGTCCGACCCGGTCCTTCGTGCCCGCCGTCCGCAGACCGAACCCCTTCAGATACACCACCTTGTCGTCGTGCACCACGCCCACGGCGATTCCGGGCACACCGGTGCGGCGCATGGCGTCTCGTACGACGTCGTCCAGCCGGCTCACCGCGTTCTCGACCTCGGCCCGGGTGAGCTGTCGCGGTGGCTGGGCGGGTGGGACGGTGGGCAGCGGCGACGTCGCGGCGGCCGCATGCCCGGCGGCGGTCGTGTCGGCATCGGCCGCGGTACAGCCGACGGCCAGCGCCGCTACCAGGCCCAGTGCAGCGGCGGAGCGAAGAGAGCGTGGGCATGCGGAATCGAGTCGGGACATGTCGTCCATGGAATTCGGTCCTCCGGCACCTGTCGCGCGTTGGCGGGCCGTTCGGGGGATCCGGCGTAAACCGGCACGCTCGCACGCTCAGACCCAAGGCTTCGGCCGGACGGAGTCGGGACGGTGTCGTACCCCCCCCCGCAACGGCGACTGTCGGCATCCACCGCCCCGGTCCGACAAGATCGCCGGCAGGGCCCGGCCCATCGTTGACGCCACCTCGCGCAGGTCTTACGGGTCGTCTCGACCAGTAGCACGGACCCGGCCTGAACAGACACCCTGCGGCTGCCGCCCGGGGGCGGGGACGAGGGCGCTTGAGGTGCTGCCCAGGCTAGGAATGCCCAGATGGTCGTCCCCGGTGGTGTGCATTCATACTTTGTTGCCGAGAGGCGGTGGGGGACGCTGTGGAGTTTGCCTCGTGACAAGTCCTGTGCCCCCGGTTCGAGTTCGGCCCCGTGGTGGGCCGACCGCTGTCGGAATATGGACCAGTGGGAGGGCCTGAGAGAATGACCATGCACGATGACCAGGTGGACGTGACCACCGAAATCGTGGCGACCTTGATCGAAGAACAGTTCCCTCGGTGGAGTGGCGAGGAGATCCGACCCCTGGCGTCGACCGGGACGGTCCACGCCATCTTCCGTATAGGGAAGGACCTTTCTGCGCGTTTCCCCCTGCGTCTGGCCGACGCCGCCGATGTGCTGGCGGTTCTGGAACAGGAAGCCCGGGCGAGCGCGGAGTTGGCACGGGTGTCTCGGGTCCCCGTTCCGGAACCGGTCGCCCTGGGAAAGCCTGGAGCGGGTTACCCCATGCCGTGGTCGGTCCAGACATGGCTGCCGGGAACGGTCGCCTCTGACGCCGACCCGAGTGGGTCGGACGCTTTTGCCGAGGACCTCGCGGCCTTCATCGCGGCTCTGCGGGACGCCGAGACGCGGGGGCGGGTGTTCAGCGGAGACAATCGTGGGGGCGACCTCACTCGCCACGACGACTGGATGGCGAAGTGTTTCGAGGAGAGTGAGGGGTTGCTCGACGTGCCCCGGCTGCGGCAGATGTGGAGTCACTTTCGGGAACTGCCGCGCACGGGTGCCGACGTGATGAGCCATGGAGACCTGATCCCCGGCAATGTACTGGTCGCGGGGGACCGGCTCAGCGGCGTGCTCGACACCGGCGGCTTCGGCCCGGCCGACCCCGCGCTGGACCTGGTCAGTGCCTGGCACCTGTTGCAGCCGGGCCCGCGGGAAGTGCTCCGGCGGACACTGCGCTGTGACGATGCGGAGTGGGAGCGGGGCAAGGCATGGGCGTTCGAACAGGCGGTGGGTGTCGTCTGGTACTACGTCGAGAGCAATCCGACGATGAGCAGAATGGGGCGGCGGACACTCGACCGCATTCTGGAGTCGATGGAGTGATGCCGCCCCGATCCTGGGCCCCGGCAGAGCCGGTCGCTTGCCGCCCGCATCGACTTCAGCACGGGACTGGCCCGCAACTTGCCGAAGGACGAGGAAGTCGTCCGCCGACTCGCGAGCCCTCGTGGGCCCCACCTCCGTCACCCGGCGGACACTGGGCTACGGCATCAACGTCCCCCTCGCGGTCTTGCTCCGTGAACCAGCGTCAGCTCAGGGCCGGGGTCGGGCCCGACCGGTGGACGGACTGTCTCGGCCGGCTGGGCAACCGCCCCGGACGGTGTGCGTCGCCTGCCGAGCTGACCGACTCTCCCCGGCAGGCGACGTCGAGTTGATGCGCAAGGCCTCCGGACGCGGAGGTGTCAGTGGCGCACCTTCACCTTGCTGAGCGCGGCCACCCCGAGCGCGGCCACGGCGACCTGGATCAGCCACTCGACCCAGTCGACGCCGTCGGTGTCGGCGACACCGAGGCCTGCCGCGATGCCGGTGCCGATGAAGGCGGCGACGATGCCGATCAGGATTGTCCACAGCACACCGATGTGCTGACGACCCGGGACCACAAGTCGGCCGAGGACGCCGATCACGATGCCGATGACAATCGCGCTGATCACGCCTGAGATCTCCATGCGGTGTCACCCCATCCGTAGTTGGTGAGGTACGGGTGCCCGCCGAAGGGGGCCACACTCCACGGCTTTGGCCACGGCTTTGGCCACGGCTTTGGTTCCAGACACACCGAGGTGAACCTCGCCTCCGGGCCCGCCGAGGTGCGCAACGCCTACATGCGCGTGAGCAAGTTCCGTGCGGCGGGCCGGGGTTGTACCTCCGGTCTTTCCGGCATCGCCTCCGATTTCGGCGTCAGCGTCTGACGACCGGGCAAGAAGCCCGTGCGAACGCAGAGTGCCGCCTGAGCCGGGGGTACCGGCTGACCTGGATAGGGCGTTCCCGTGCGCTCGGCGGCCGAGGAGACAGCGGCCGCCGCCGATGACGAGGGCCCTCGGCGCGCGAGATCTCCCTGGCCCCCGGCACCGCGCGGCCCGCCGGTGCGTTACTCGCGCTGCTCGTGTCGGCTGCCGCTGCGGCTGCTTTCCTGGCCACATCGGGTACCGGCCGTACTTCGCCGTCCAGGCCGTGGAGTTGAGTGTGTCGCCGACCGCGAGCGGGTGGACTCTCGTCTTCCTCCCGGTCCCCACCACGGGCTGCGCGGCCGGGCGTTCGGACCTGCGTTGGGCAGCCGGGGCTAGCGGTGAGGAGCGGGCCCCGTGGGCGGTGGCGGCCCGCCCTTCGGGTGCGCGTCGGCGGGCCGGACACCCGCCGACCAGGGCATCGGTTGTGAACTCCCGGCTCAGTTCCGCGAGTTGCCGAACAGCAGGCGGTACCCGATCAACAGGACCAGCGAGCCGCCGATCGCCGCGCCCCAGGTGTAGAGGTCGAAGAAGTGGCTCTGCACCGGCCGGTCGAGGAAGCGCGCGGAGAGCCAGCCACCGACGAACGCTCCCGCGACCCCGATGAGGGTGGTGCCGATCAGGCCGCCCGGGTCGCGGCCGGGCAGCAGGATCTTGGCGATGGCTCCGGCGAGCAGACCCAGAATGATCCAGCCGATGATGCCCACGTGTGGTCCTCCAGTCGGTCCGGGCCGGGCGGACACCGCCGGGCCCGACACTTCAGTTGCCTGATTGCGCAAGCTTAAGGACTGGCGGCAGGGTGGAAAGGGGTCGGCCGGGCTCTGGTGACAAGTCGTCGACGTTCTTTCACGCACTTATTACATTGCGCAACCGATGAAGTGGAGGCGTTCTCGTGCCCTCTGGCCCGTCCCCTTACACTGAGACAGCACACGTGCGTTGACAGTGACCGGGGCGGGACGGGAGGGGACCGTGGCGACACTCGCCGGTGGCTTCGAGGATCCGTCCGTCGAGGTACTGACCGAGGCGGCCGCCGCGTTCGGACTGCTGGCCTCCTCCGCCCGGCTGCACATCATGTGGGCGCTGTCCCAGGGCGAGAGCGACGTCACCCACCTCGCCGACCGGGTCGGCGGCGCGCTGCCCGCGGTCAGCCAGCACCTGGCGAAACTGAAACTCGCCGGGCTCGTGCGTTCCCGCCGCGAGGGCCGCCGCCAGGTCTACTACGTCGACGACCCGGACATCGTGACCGTCGTCCGCGTCATGGTCGGCCAGCTGACCGCCCGTACCGGCCCGACCGCCGCGCACACCACCGCCCCACGCAGCTCCTAGTCCGCCTTCTGTGGCCAAGGGTGGGTGAGGGGCGGCATGTCCGATGCCCCACCTCGGACGGTCACCCCAGGCCCAACCCCGCGCCGAGCGCCCCGCCGAGCCCTGGTGTGCCTGCACCACCTGGTGGCCGAACCGTCGGCAACCATGCTCCACCCCGTATGCCGAGGACGAGCTGCCGTCCCGCGGCCACCACACGGGCGCGGCGCGGGCAACCTGCTCGTCTTCGCGCGTGGCGTGCCCCTCGCCAGTCAGGCCGGTCCTGTCCGGACAAGCCGCGGACCAACTCGGCGAAGGCGGGAAGGACTGTGGGCGAAGGCTGAGAGGTCCAGGAGGTTGCCGCGATCCTCCATGAGATCTCTCACCTGTGAAATCCGACGGGGTCCGTGCTGGTGGAGCCAGGGGTTTGTTAGATTGCGCAACTACGCAACCTAGGCGAAGTTCCTGCTTGGCCTGCCTGTAGACCGCCGCGCGTGCCCGGCCGCCCACCCCATGGCCCGGCCTGAGGGGCCCGACCGTTTCGTGGGAGTGGTAGATGAGCGACCGGTGGGACGGCCCGGGCGGTCAGGCCACGCGCAGCCGCAACGGCCGCGTGCCGGGGCAGCGGAAGGGCGAGGCCGGCGGAGCACCCCGGCCCGGCGGCCGGGCCGCGGCCCGGGCGGCGGCCCGCTCCCAGGGCGGCAGGGGATCGCGTCGCCGGGCCCGTCCGGTGCCGCGCGGCAGGCGGG
>NZ_JBEXGM010000073.1:0-3269 GCF_040607335.1 Streptomyces sp. NPDC005303
TGGGAGACCACGACCTCCGGCGTGATGCGGCCGGCCTGGGTGAGGGGGATCAGGGCCGGGAGCTCGTAGTGGATCGAGCACAGCCCGATGGCGAACTCGAGCTCCTTGATCTGGGCCAGTCCCATGTGAAAGGGGAAAGCCTTGTTCTGGCTGACGCCGATGACACTGACTCGACCTGCCTGCCGAACGGCTTTCAGGGCGAGGTCGATGGTGGCGTCCGAGCCCACGGCCTCCACCACGGCGTCCGGTCCGCGTCCTGCGGTCATCTCCCGTACGGCCGTTCGGGCGTCCTCGCCCTCGACCGGCTCGACGCCGAGGGTGGCGGCGAAGGCACGGCGCTCCGCGACCAGGTCCACGCCCAGCACGCGGGCGGCGCCCATCACGAAGGCGGATTGCGCGGCCATGAGGCCGACCGGGCCCAGGCCGATGACCAGGACCGTTTCACCGGGCTGGATGCGGGCTCGACGGCAGCCGTACCAGGCCGTCGGGGCGTTGTCCGTCAGGACGATGGCGGCCTCGTCGGAGATGCCGTCGGGCAGGTGCACCAGGTTGACCTCGGCATGGGGCACAGCGAGGGCCTGGGCCTGACTGCCCGGGAGGTGCGGGCTCACCCCATAGCAAAGGTCCGTCGGGGCGTGGGCCCGCTCGCACCTGGCGGTGAGTCCCCGCGCGCAAGTCGCGCACAGGGTGCAGCCGACCGAGGCGGGAACCAGGACGCGGTCGCCGGGCTTGAAACGGGTGACCTCGTCGCCGGTGTCGACCACCACGCCGACGCACTCGTGTCCCGGGGTGTAACCGGTGTCCGGGCTGAACCCGTTGCCGCCGTAGATGTGCAGGTCGCTGCCGCATATACCGGCCGTGGTGACCTGGACGACCGCGTCGGTGGGACTGGTGACGGCGGGGTCGGGAACGTCGCCGTAGTGGATGTCGTGGGGACCCTGGTAGGTCAGTGCCTTCACTGGGTGCCTCCATTCCAGGCGCAGGGCGGCGCCCGTGCAGAAACAGGGATTCCGGAGTGGGGAACGTGCAAGGCGCTTTTATCAGGTATTAATGCGCCCGTATTACTTTGGCGTGGCGACGCTAGCATGGGCCTCCGTGACAACACATGAGACGCAGGCCACGTCGCCTCGAGGTCGGAAAGCCGGTGACACTCGCGGCACACTCATCCGGGCCGCCGAGCAGTTGTTCGCCGCGAAGGGCGTCGACGGTGTGTCGCTCAACGAGATCAAGCGGGCCGCCGGCCAGCGCAACGCGATGGCCCTGCAGTACCACTTCGGCGACCGGGCGGGACTTCTGCGGGCCGTACTCGACAAGCACCTTCCTGCGGTGGACGCCCGCCGGGAGGTACTGCTGCAGCAGTACGAGGACAGCGGCGCAGTCGACCTCCGGTCCCTCGCCGCCGCACTGGTGCTGCCGGTCGCCGCGAAACTCGCCGACCCCGACGGCGGCCGCGAGTTCCTGCAGATCGTGGCCGAACTGCTCAACCGCCCCGAACCCCTGGTCGAGGTCGTCGTGACGAAGGGGTCGAGCATCCATCCCTGGCGGCGCCTGGTGCAGCCCCTGCTGGCCGGCGAGTCGATCACGGTGTTCCACAGCCGCTTCACCGCCATGCGCTTCTGCCACGCCGAACTCGCCGCCCGGGCCGCCGGCCGCCCTCGCAGGGACGACCGGTTGTTCACCAGCCGACTGATCGACCTGGTCACCGCACTGCTGGCCGCGCCGGTGTCCGAGCAGACCGCACGTCTGCTGCATGAGCGAGGCCGGAAGGGGAAGGCCCAGCCACAGGCCCCCACCCGCTGAACCGTCCGGCCACGCAGACCTCCCTGACCGGGCCGGTTCTCGCGGCCCCCGCCCCGCCTCACCCGAGGGCCTTCCTGCCCTCGGTCCCCGGAAGGCAGGGTCACCTGTCATGTGGTGCACATCACCCATCGGGGCATACCAACTGGTCGGTACTCTCGGCGGGACCATGAACGACAGGAGGCGCCATGTCTGCGACCAACCGCCAGATCCGTCTGGCAGCCCGCCCCACGGGTGAAGTGAAACCCGGGGACTGGGAGCACTGTTCAGGGCCCGTCGAGGAGCCGGGCCCGGGCCGGTTCGCGGGCCGCACACGGGTCATCTCCCTGGACCCTGCCATGCGGGGCTGGCTGGACGACCGTCCCTCCTACCTGCCGCCGGTGGGCATCGGTGAGGTGATGCGCGCCGGATCGGTCGTCGAGGTCACCGCCTCCAACCACCCCGACTTCCAGCCGGGTGATCACGTGGTCGGCACCTTCGGCGTCCAGGAGTACGTGGTCTCCGACGGTCGGGGCGCCATGAAGATCGACACCTCCCTCGCCCCGCCCTCGACGTATCTGGGCGCGCTGGGCATGCCCGGCATGACCGCCTACTTCGGTCTGCTGGACGTCGGGGCGCTGAAAGACGGCGAGACCGTCGTGGTGTCAGGGGCGGCCGGAGCGGTCGGCACCATCGTGGGTCAGATCGCGAAAGCCAAGGGCTGTCGGGTCGTGGGCATTGCGGGAGGGCCGGAGAAGTGCGGGTTGCTCACCGACGAACTGGGATTCGACGCTGCGATCGACTACCGCGCCGACGACGTCAGGAAAGCGCTCCGCCGGGAGGCGCCCGACGGAATCGACGTCTACTTCGACAACGTGGGCGGAGACATCCTCGACGCTGCGCTGACCCGACTGGCGATGCACGCGCGGGTCGTGGTCTGCGGTGCGATCAGCCAGTACAACAACGACACGCCGGTCAAGGGCCCCTCCAACTACCTCTCCCTGCTGGTGCGCCGCGCCCGCATGGAGGGCTTCGTCGTCTTCGACTATGCCAAGCGCTACGCGCAGGCCGCGCAGGACATCTCGGCCTGGATCGGCGACGGCCGCATGAGGGTCAAGGAACATGTGGTGAGGGGGAGCGTGGACGACTTCCCCGAGACGTTGCAGATGCTCTTCCGCGGAGAGAACGTCGGCAAGCTCGTCCTGGAGCTGGCATGACCGCCGTCGAGAGCGGGGTCGCCGCCCACCCGTGACAGACGGACGGCGCAGCGCCCCGGTGGGCCGTGGCATCCGGGGTGTTGGTTCTTTCAGGGCGGCCGCGACCGTCCGGCGGTCTGCGACGTCGCGGCGTGCGGCGCAGTCCGCGGCGGAGCCGATCGCGTCCAGCGCGGTGGCGCCGTGCCGGCTGTCGAAGACGGTCATCCCGTGCTCAGTCGGGCGGCCGGCGGCTGTCCTCGTGGAACATCCACCTTCTTCGCGGGCGAGGAGAAGGTG
>NZ_JBEXGM010000073.1:3366-6490 GCF_040607335.1 Streptomyces sp. NPDC005303
TGTGGAACATCCACCTTCTTCGCGGGCGAGGAGAAGGCGGTGCTGGTTCGGTGCTGACTTTCAGACCGTAATTGGGGCAAGACCGCAGGTCGTCGCTCCGGTCGGATGAGTCGTCGTACCACTCGATGGTGGTGCCGATGTGACACGCGGCGACGATGCGCTTGAGGTTGTTCGGGGCCGGTGGAGCGGTTGCGGGCGACGACATCGGCACCACTTCCTGGGGTGTGACGGGGACGTTGGGGTGTCGCCACACCGTAGGAATTCGCACGACAGGCGCACATGTGGCGGGCCACATAGTTCGTGGGTTGGCTATGCGCGCGACCACCACGCCAGCTGGTTTGGTGGCCTGCTCGTTTCCAGCCCCCGACCCTACTCAGTGCACCGGGATGATGTCGGGGGCGCCGAGCCGTACCGCGTCGGCGGTCTGGTCGTCCGGCTGCTGCTGGGCCTCGCGTTCGGCGGCCACCCGCTTCAGGTAGTGGTTGACCTCACGGTCCCGGTGCGCCTGGTCCCATCCCAGGTGAGGCGCCATCAGGTCCGCGACGGTCTGCGCCGCGTCCACACCACGGTCCCAGGACTCGATGGAGATCCGAGTACGTCGGGCGAGCACGTCCTCCAGGTGGCGGGCACCCTCATGGGTCACCGCGTACACCGCCTCGACGCGCAGGTAATCATCGGAGCTCGGCAACGGCTTGCCGAGCGAGGAGTCGGCTTCGACCATGGCGAGCAGCTCGTGCACCAGGGAGCCGTAGCGGTTCAACAGGTGCTCGATGCGGGCGACATGCAGCCCGGAGCACTCGGCGAGGTTGTGGCGGGAGTTCCAGAGGGCCGGATAGCCGTCGGCGCCGAGCAGCGGAACGCGTTGCGTGACGCAGTCGGGCACTTTCTCGTCCAGGCCGCGGGTCGCCTCGTCGACCGCGTCCTTGGCCATCACCCGATAGGTCGTGTACTTGCCGCCGGCCACCACGACGAGACCGGGCACCGGGTGTGCGACCAGGTGCTCCCGTGACAGTTTGCTGGTTTCTGCGGCCTCGCCGGACAGGAGGGGACGCAGACCGGCGTAGACGCCTTCGACATCCTCCGGAACCAAAGGCGTGGTCAGGACGCTGTTGACGTGTTCCAGCAGGTAGGTGACGTCCTTGGAGCTGAGGGCGGGATGGGCCTTGTCGAGTGTCCAGTCGGTGTCGGTGGTCCCGATGATCCAGTGTCGTCCCCAGGGGATGACGAACAGCACGCTCTTCTCGGTGCGGAGGATGAGCCCGGTGCGGGAGTTGATCCGGTCACGGGGGACCAGCAGGTGTACGCCCTTGGAGGCGCGGACGTGGAACTGGCCGCGCGTACCGGCGAGGGCCTGGGTGTCGTCGGTCCACACGCCGGTCGCGTTGATGACCTGCTTGGCTCGCACCTCTGTCTCGTCGCCGGTCTCCAGATCCGTGACAGCGGCTCCCACCACCCGCTCGCCCTGCCGCAGGAAGCGGCTGACACGGGTGCGGTTGGCGGCCAGCGCTCCGTAGGCGACGGCCGTGCGGGTGAGGAACATGGTGTGCCGGGCGTCGTCGACCTGGGCGTCCCAGTACTGGATCCCGCCGACCAGGGCGTCGGAGCGCAGCGCGGGCGCCTCGCGCAGGGCTTGGCGCTTGAGCAGGTGGCGGTGGTGGGGCAGACCTCTGGAGGTACCGGAGGCCGCAGCCATGGTGTCGTACAGCAGCACGCCGGCGCCGACGTACGGACGCTCCCGGATCCGGTGTTGCAGGGGGTAGAGGAACGGCACCGGACGCACCAGGTGAGGGGCCAGCAACTGAAGCAGGAGTCCGCGTTCCTTCAGGGCTTCGGCGACGAGCCGGAAGTCCAGCATCTCCAGGTAGCGCAGGCCGCCGTGGATGAGCTTGCTGGAGCGGCTGGAAGTGCCCGAGGCCCAGTCCCGGGCTTCGACGAGGCCGACTCTCAGGCCCCGAGTGGCGGCGTCCAGGGCCGCACCCGCGCCGACTACACCGCCTCCGACGACGAGGACGTCGAGCTCGCCCTCTCCCAGTCGGACCAGGGCCTCCGCGCGTGCGCCGGGCGAGAGAGCCATCGGGTTCGCCATGGGTCTCCTCCTCGTGCAGCGGGGTGCGGGCGGCGCACGCGGCTCGGGCGGGCCCATTCGGGCGCTCCGGCCGGAACCTATTCGACCTTGGCCCAGTCGAGCGTGCGCTCCACCGCCTTCTTCCAGCCCGCGTATCCTTCCGCGCGCTGTTCCTCGGACCACTGGGGTTCCCAGCGCTTGGACTCCTGCCAGTGGGTGCGCAGTTCGTCCGTGTCCTGCCAGAAACCGGTGGCCAGGCCGGCGGCGTAGGCGGCGCCGAGCGCGGTGGTCTCGGCGACGACCGGGCGGCTGACCGGGACGCCGAGGACGTCGGCCTGGATCTGCATGCACAGGTCGTTGGCCGTCACGCCGCCGTCGACCTTGAGCACGTCGAGGTGGACGCCGGAGTCCTGCTCCATGGCCTCCACCACGTCACGGCTCTGGTAGCAGATGGCTTCCAGGGCGGCCCGCGCCAGGTGGCCGCCGTCGTTGTACCGGGCGAGGCCGACGATCGCGCCGCGGGCGTCGGAACGCCAGTACGGGGCGAACAGGCCGGAGAAGGCGGGGACGAAGTAGATCCCGCCATTGTCCTCGACGGTACGCGCCAGGCGTTCGCTCTCGGCGGCGTCATTGATGATCTTCAGCTGGTCGCGCAGCCATTGCACCGCGGAGCCTGTGACGGCGATGGAGCCTTCGAGTGCGTAGATCGCCGGGCTGTCGCCGAACTGGTACGCCACGGTGGTCAGGAGGCCGTGCTGGGACCGCACCAGTTCCGTGCCGGTGTTGAGCACCAGGAAGTTGCCGGTGCCGTAAGTGTTCTTGGCTTCGCCGGGCGCGTAGCAGACCTGCCCGACGGTGGCTGCCTGCTGGTCGCCGAGCACACCGGTGATGGGGATGGCCGCCCGCAGCGGCCGGGACGTACGGGTCTGTCCGAACGCCTCCCGGTGGGAGGACGGGTTGATGGTCGGCAACATCGCCCGGGGAACGCCGAAGAAGCCCAGCAGCTCGTCGTCCCAGTCGAGGGTCTCCAGGTCCATCAGCATGGTGCGGCTGGCATTG
>NZ_JBEXGM010000074.1:0-5705 GCF_040607335.1 Streptomyces sp. NPDC005303
GAACGGTGGGGCCCTTCGACATCGTGCCCGGTGAGGCACTGGCGGAGGATACGAGATTCGAACTCGTGAGGGGTTGCCCCCAACACGCTTTCCAACTGTGGTGGTGGGGTGGCGGGACTCGTACGGGGGCGTTCACCTGCGTTCATGGGCGGCCGGCCGTGGGAGCGGCTCCCGACTTGAGTCGTCCCTGAACGGCCGTGAACGACGCTGAATGAGACGGAAACTGAGACGGGCGGCGGAGCCGTCGGTGCATACCTTGGCCCCTCAAGAACATGATCGCCTTGAGGGGCTTAACTGCAGAAAACCAGTGTTCGTCCTACACGGGCCGACCAGAGATACCACGATGTACACACCACCGCGAGAGGCCACACATGACTACTACTCTTGCCAAAGGCGGCAATGTCGTCTTGTCGGCAGCGGTCTGCCGCGTCACCCTCACCTCGCGTACAACGGGCATCGATGTCTCTGCTGTGCTGCTCGGGCAGGGTGGCAAGGTGCGGAGCGACGACGATCTGGTCTTCTACAACCACTCGTCGCAGGACGGGATCGTACTGAAGGGGCAGACAATCGTCGCGGACCTGGCCGCGGTCCCCACGACAGTCGACCGAATTGCGGTCGTCGCCAGCATCGACCCCCAGCTACGGGCTACTCACTTCGAGGCGAGCAACACCCCCCATGCGGTCATCGAATGCGGTAGCGCACGGATCACGTTTGCGCCGCCGTCCTTCATGCATCGCGAGACGGTGGTCATCCTCATCGAGCTCTACAGACGAGCAGGCAGTTGGAAGGCAAGAGCAGTAGGCCAAGGATGGGACACAGGGCTGGCGGGTCTGGCCTCGAACTTCGGCATCGTTGTCGATGACCCCGGGCCGTCCACGGTGCAAACCTCATCTGCGGCGACGCCCGCGCAGACCCGGCACGCGCGTGCTGCGCCGCAACCAACCTACGCACCGCACATCTCGCCGGCAGTCGCACCAGTCCCGTCGACGACACCGGTTCGCCCTCTCGTCCCGCTAGGGAAAGTCGCCCTCGCCAAGGCTGGCCAGGCGACCATTGACATGCGCAAGGACGACCCGAGCCTCGTCGTGACAGCCACACTTGAGTGGAACGGTGGAAGCGTAGCCCGAAGACAAGCTGGCGCTGACCTCGACCTGTACGCCCTCTATGTCCCTGGAAGCCTTGTCACCCCGCCTGGCAAGCGCCCGAACAAGTCAGATGAGGTCGTCTACTACCGACAACTCGGAACGCCCTTCGCACCGCCCTACATCGCCCTGGATGGCGACTCCCGGGTGCCGGGCCGCGAGACCATCACCATCCGTCGCCCCGACCTCCAGGGGTACGTCCTTCTGTGTGCCTACAGCGCGGTGGAGAACGGGACCGGTTCGTTCAAGTCCTACGGCGCCCGGGCAGTCATCACCGACGGCCGGGGCTCCACCGTAACGGTGCCACTGTTCAACAACCGCAACTTGTCGTACTGGGTTGCCATTGCATTGATCGACTTCACCGTTCCCGGTGGTGTCCAGATCCGACACGTGGAGAAGTACAGCGGCAGCCACGTTGAGGCGCGCCCCACACTGTACTCGAACGGGAACTTCCGAATGAGCACCGGAAAGGTTGAGTTCAAAACCAGATAGTCGGCGACGAAGCGGGGAGCAGCCCTTCTGGTTCCTGGCGTATTCCTGGGGCGGCATACAAGACTCTCTATGCCAGAGAGCCGAAGGAGAGGATGAAATTGAATCACGGCAAGCTGATGGTGATAGCGCAAGGAAAAACCTTGGATTGGCGAATTTCACTTGCAGTTGCAGCTATTCCGGCTCTAGCGTCCGTCATAGCCGCCGTCATTGCCGCCCGTTCGGCACGGAGGGCGAAAAAGTCTGAAATCGATGCACAGCACCTTAGGGATCTCGAAGCAAGAATATCGGAGAAGAAGTATGACGTATACAAACCCATGATCAACCTTCTCAAAGACATCCTCAACCAACGCGTGATGTCGGAAGATGAGTTCAAGAGTCTAATTTCTGAATTCTCGGCCTGGGTTACAATTTTCGGCTCAGATCAAGCGGTCATAGCTTTCCATAATTTCATGCAAGCGACGTATGTGCCTGAAACGCCTCCCGCTATCTTGATGAAGCTCTATGCCGAGTTCGTTCTTGCTGCGCGCCGCGATATGGGGTATCCGGATACTGCGATCGGCGCAAAGCACTTCCTGGGTATGCGTATCAGTGATCTGTACAGTCACGACCAACTCGCCAAAGTAGATATGCCGCTAGTTGACCTTTGTCGAGAGGTAGGTTGGACGCCCCCTTGGGAGCAAACGCCAGCAACGTAAACGCGTTTGAAATGGAACGCCAAATGCCGTCGATCAGAGCAAGCCACGACGGCTGGGCCCGTGACGACGATTCTTGAGCCCTCACCTTGAGAAGCTGAGGTGATCTTCGGTCGGTTGCTGGGCTGACTGCAGCGAAGTGGATCCGAGGACGCATCGGGCGCTCGACTTGCACCCGGTGATCCCCGTGATTCCCCGCAGGATTTGGCACGGCGTCTGACACACTCGGTCGAGTGCGGGCCCCGGGGCCGCTGCTGGGTACAACGCGTCGGTGCGTGGAACGACAGGGCACGCGTATGCCAGGGCGCCCCAGCATGGAGCCGAAGTATGGCCAAGTTGCCTAAAGCGCTGACAATGGCTCAACCCTTTTGGGATCATCGATCTATGTTGCTGAGTCTCCTACCTGGGCTACGGGATGTCCGCACGCCACTTGCGGCGGGACTTATTTACCTGCTGACAGCTTGGCTCTTCCTTGCACCCGGCATTCCGAAGCGAGATCAGGCTACGGGTGTTATCAAATCCCTCTACGACCTGTCTGAGATTTGCGGTAAGCCGGCTTCGCTTGCCACAGTTGCCTTCTGCGCCTATCTGATTGGAAGCTTAGCTGGTGCGGCAATTGAGAAGATCACACTCTTCGCAACGTTGATCGTTCGCAAGAGCTACATGCCCTCTCTTAGTCAAGAGGCGGAAGCGGATCTGATCTCCTTTCTGATTTCGGAACTCGTTGGCGTGCCGTTCAGAGAGGTGAGGTTCAGCGGGCGAGGGAATAATTCTAGCCCATACAATATCGTGGCCATGACTATCTCCATAGGAGATCGTCGATCGGAGATGGGGCTCGCCTATACTCATTTGGAAACCGGTTTGGGGTTTGAGCGGAGTCAGCTGCGCATCAAACTCCTAATTACCAAGCCTGAAATCTATGGGGAGTACGATCGCTACACTGCAGAGGCCGATTTTCGGCTCGGTGTCGCAGTAGCCGGTATTGGATTGATCTCTGCCTGGGCCATTATGGGGTCGGCGTGGTGGTGGCTCGCACTCGCTTGCCCTATCCTCCTTGTGCCCGCCGCCTTAATGAAGAGCAGGCAGGCTAATGACCTATTGATTCAGACGATTGTGGCCGGTGAACTCAGCTCCTCAACACTCGATGCAGTCGTGCGTAAATGGAGGACTGACCATGGTGAAGAAACCAACATGCCTGCCACAGACGGAGACGCAGCCCCTGACGCTGACTCCCCGCCCGGTCAGATGTCGGCGCCTGTGTGAAGATGTCGGCCTCTATAGCGGTGGTGGCCTACTGGATCGGGAGCCGACACGAATCGCCCGGTCGATCTAGACACTATTGGATCACTCGTTCAATCGATTCCGTTAGCAAGTCATAGATGACTTCCTGTTGGTGTTCCGCCATACCAGCCAGGGGGGACTTGGGGTCGTTGACCGCCTGAAAGCGAGAAAGTTGAGGATCGCGTGGAAAACGGCATGCTTTAACAACTACGGGAAGGATTCTTGTCCCCTCGGCTTCAGCCTTCATCAAGAGTGGTGGAAGCTCGTTTTCGACAATAAAATCCGAAGCGAGGAAGTCTGCCGAAATCAACAGGATGGCAATACGCGCTCGATCCAATGCGTCTCTGATTTCCTCGCGCCATGCGTCTCCCGCTTCGATCCTTGTGTCAGACCACGCGTCGATAATTCCTTGGCGTTCCAGGGGGCGCAGGTGCACGAGCAGTCGGCGAAGATACTTCTGGTCGACGTGGCTGTAGCTGATGAAGACTGCTCTCTTGGGCTCGCTTTGAAGCCACTCTGAAGGCTCGACACTTGGTTCTGCCTGAAGGTTGCGAAGATCTTTCAAAAATGCGCTCTCGAGATTCTTCGTATCGCGTAGCGAGTTACCATAAATGAGCGTTCGGTAAGATGCCATGTCGGCCGGAATTTCTCCGCCAGATTCCGCGATGAGTACCACATGCACCCCGGCTTCGCGGGCGATACCCAGCATGTACCCCACGTGGAATCTTGCCCTAGTGACGTCAAATACGGCGACATCGGTTTCTGGGAATTCCTTCTTAATTTCTGAACCGATGGCGCGAGGAGCGAAATCCCTTGGATTGATAAATGTAACCTCCCCCAATTCCGCCACTGCTGTTGCGTCGGCCAGTTTCCGCATTACTCGCCGAGTTGAATCCCTATCGTTGAGGAAGAATGCAATCTTCATGGAGAGAGCCTAGCGTAAATGTGCGGAGCGCACACGGTAAGGGAAAGTCGCCGCGTGTGAGGTCGGTGGAGTCTCAATGGGCGAGTCAAGTGCCGCAGCGGGCGATCAGTACCCGAAGAAGTGAAGGGGCGGGTCTCTGACCTGCGCCCGTTTAATCGATCAACGCTGCGACCTGCGACTTAGCCGTCGGTAGTTGTCAGCGTTGGTCGTCGTTGAGTGCCCTCTGACGGCCCGAGGACGGCCCAGAAGGCGGCGTGCGGGGAGACGGCGGGGCCATGCTCGGTGTCGCCGCGCTAGCCGGTTGGAGCTGGAGTTCTTGTCTCGCCGCCAGAACAAAGGCCTTGTGGTTCTCCATGAGGCCTTGGAAGAAGGCAATTCCCTGACTACTCGCTGAGGGGTTGTCCCTGTGCGCTTGGCTGGGATCCCACGCCTGCATTGCTCCGAGGTAGCCGTTGACGGCCGCCATGACATCTTCACTTTCGGTAATGAGTAGCACCTCTGCGATGCACTGAGTCACGGCCTTGATCGCTTCTGGAAGGCTCGCCTGTGCCTCTGACGTGGTGCGGTAGAGCGGGCTGTCCTCCCCGGCCGGAGGAGTCGGAGGGAGTGCGGACTTTGTAAGCCAGGTCCACTGGAACTTCCCAGCGGCGTCCGTCTGGCTCTCCATGCACCGTGCGTACAAGACCCGACGTTCCTGCCAGAGTCGATCAGCACGCGCTTCCTTGCTGGCCCGCTTCTGATCATCGACCTGCCAGCGCCGCCCTCTGCCTGCCTGTAGAGACTGAGCCGCTACACCGACAATGACACCTATCAGCCCTGCGATGGCTCCCACGAGTGCGTCCATTGATCAGCAGGGTACGGTTCCACGGAGGTCGGCGGAGCGACTTTGGGCTGGAGCTGCCATGGGGCGAGTGATCATGGCCCCGTAAGCTTCCGGCGAGTCGGGCAGTCTGTGGACCTGCCCGTTAAAGCACGACGTTGGGGCCATGATCTTCGAGGCTCGCCCCATGGTGGCTGCCTAAAGTCGTGGAGCCGACCGCCCCAGCCACGACGTGTTCTGACCTCATGCCCGTATGCCTGCCTCTTGGGCGGGAGCGGGCGGCCGGCGGCGCCTAGCGGGGCGGAGACACCTTCGATGTCCGCCCACATGGGCGAGACCTGCGGCGCTCCGTC
>NZ_JBEXGM010000075.1:1451-4656 GCF_040607335.1 Streptomyces sp. NPDC005303
GACGGGTGGCTGGTCGTTGTTTGAGAACTGCACAGTGGACGCGAGCATCTGTGGCCAAGTTTTTAAGGGCGCACGGTGGATGCCTTGGCACCAGGAACCGATGAAGGACGTGGGAGGCCACGATAGTCCCCGGGGAGTCGTCAACCAGGCTTTGATCCGGGGGTTTCCGAATGGGGAAACCCGGCAGTCGTCATGGGCTGTCACCCATACCTGAACACATAGGGTATGTGGAGGGAACGCGGGGAAGTGAAACATCTCAGTACCCGCAGGAAGAGAAAACAACCGTGATTCCGGGAGTAGTGGCGAGCGAAACCGGATGAGGCCAAACCTACGACGTGTGAGACCCGGCAGGGGTTGCGTCGTGGGGGTTGTGGGATCTCTCTTTCACAGTCTGCCGGCTGTGAGACGAGTCAGAAACCGTTGATGTAGGCGAAGGACATGCGAAAGGTCCGGCGTAGAGGGTAAGACCCCCGTAGTCGAAACATCAGCGGCTCGTTTGAGAGACACCCAAGTAGCACGGGGCCCGAGAAATCCCGTGTGAATCTGGCGGGACCACCCGCTAAGCCTAAATATTCCCTGGTGACCGATAGCGGATAGTACCGTGAGGGAATGGTGAAAAGTACCGCGGGAGCGGAGTGAAATAGTACCTGAAACCGTGTGCCTACAAGCCGTGGGAGCGTCGCGCATTGAGTTTACTCAATGCGTCGTGACTGCGTGCCTTTTGAAGAATGAGCCTGCGAGTTTGCGGTGTGTTGCGAGGTTAACCCGGGTGGGGTAGCCGTAGCGAAAGCGAGTCCTAATAGGGCGATTCAGTAGCACGCTCAAGACCCGAAGCGGAGTGATCTAGCCATGGGCAGGTTGAAGCGGAGGTAAGACTTCGTGGAGGACCGAACCCACCAGGGTTGAAAACCTGGGGGATGACCTGTGGTTAGGGGTGAAAGGCCAATCAAACTCCGTGATAGCTGGTTCTCCCCGAAATGCATTTAGGTGCAGCGTCGTGTGTTTCTTGCCGGAGGTAGAGCACTGGATAGGCGATGGGCCCTACCGGGTTACTGACCTTAGCCAAACTCCGAATGCCGGTAAGTGAGAGCGCGGCAGTGAGACTGTGGGGGATAAGCTCCATGGTCGAGAGGGAAACAGCCCAGAGCATCGACTAAGGCCCCTAAGCGTACGCTAAGTGGGAAAGGATGTGGAGTCGCAGAGACAACCAGGAGGTTGGCTTAGAAGCAGCCACCCTTGAAAGAGTGCGTAATAGCTCACTGGTCTAGTGATTCCGCGCCGACAATGTAGCGGGGCTCAAGCGTACCGCCGAAGTCGTGTCATTGCAGCAATACGCCCAACGGCGGCTGTGATGGGTAGGGGAGCGTCGTGTGCCGGGTGAAGCCGCGCCGGAAGGCAGTGGTGGACGGTTCACGAGTGAGAATGCAGGCATGAGTAGCGATACACACGTGGGAAACGTGTGCGCCGATTGACTAAGGGTTCCTGGGTCAAGCTGATCTGCCCAGGGTAAGTCGGGACCTAAGGCGAGGCCGACAGGCGTAGTCGATGGATAACCGGTTGATATTCCGGTACCCGCTGTGAAGCGTCAAACATCGAACCAGGCGATGCTAAGTCCGTGAAGCCGCCCCGGAGCCTTCGGGCAAAGGGGAGTGGTGGAGCCGGCGAACCAGACTTGCAGTAGGTGAGTGATGGGGTGACGCAGGAAGGTAGTCCAGCCCGGGCGGTGGTTGTCCCGGGGTAAGGGTGTAGGCCGTGCGGTAGGTAAATCCGTCGCACACAAGGCTGAGACCTGATGCCGAGCCGATTGTGGTGAAGTGGATGATCCTATGCTGTCGAGAAAAGCCTCTAGCGAGTTTCATGGCGGCCCGTACCCTAAACCGACTCAGGTGGTCAGGTAGAGAATACCGAGGCGTTCGGGTGAACTATGGTTAAGGAACTCGGCAAAATGCCCCCGTAACTTCGGGAGAAGGGGGGCCATCACTGGTGAGAGGACTTGCTCCTCGAGCTGGGGGTGGCCGCAGAGACCAGCGAGAAGCGACTGTTTACTAAAAACACAGGTCCGTGCGAAGCCGTAAGGCGATGTATACGGACTGACGCCTGCCCGGTGCTGGAACGTTAAGGGGACCGGTTAGTCACATTTCGGTGTGGCGAAGCTGAGAACTTAAGCGCCAGTAAACGGCGGTGGTAACTATAACCATCCTAAGGTAGCGAAATTCCTTGTCGGGTAAGTTCCGACCTGCACGAATGGCGTAACGACTTCTCGACTGTCTCAACCATAGGCCCGGTGAAATTGCACTACGAGTAAAGATGCTCGTTTCGCGCAGCAGGACGGAAAGACCCCGGGACCTTTACTACAGTTTGATATTGGTGTTCGGTTCGGCTTGTGTAGGATAGCTGGGAGACTGTGAACTCTGGACGCCAGTTCAGGGGGAGTCGTCGTTGAAATACCAGTCTGGTCGTGCTGGATGTCTAACCTGGGTCCGTGATCCGGATCAGGGACAGTGTCTGATGGGTAGTTTAACTGGGGCGGTTGCCTCCTAAAGAGTAACGGAGGCGCCCAAAGGTTCCCTCAGCCTGGTTGGCAATCAGGTGTTGAGTGTAAGTGCACAAGGGAGCTTGACTGTGAGACCGACGGGTCGAGCAGGGACGAAAGTCGGGACTAGTGATCCGGCGGTGGCTTGTGGAAGCGCCGTCGCTCAACGGATAAAAGGTACCCCGGGGATAACAGGCTGATCTTCCCCAAGAGTCCATATCGACGGGATGGTTTGGCACCTCGATGTCGGCTCGTCGCATCCTGGGGCTGGAGTCGGTCCCAAGGGTTGGGCTGTTCGCCCATTAAAGCGGTACGCGAGCTGGGTTTAGAACGTCGTGAGACAGTTCGGTCCCTATCCGCTGCGCGCGCAGGAACATTGAGAAGGGCTGTCCCTAGTACGAGAGGACCGGGACGGACGAACCTCTGGTGTGCCAGTTGTCCTGCCAAGGGCATGGCTGGTTGGCTACGTTCGGGAGGGATAACCGCTGAAAGCATCTAAGCGGGAAGCCTGCTTCGAGATGAGTGTTCCCACCTCCTTGAGAGGGTAAGGCTCCCAGTAGACGACTGGGTTGATAGGCCGGATCTGGAAGCCCAGTAATGGGTGGAGGTGACCGGTACTAATAGGCCGAGGGCTTGTCCTCAGTTGCTCGCGTCCACTGTGTTAGTTCTGAG
>NZ_JBEXGM010000076.1:0-4563 GCF_040607335.1 Streptomyces sp. NPDC005303
AACGCCCCCGAGCTGCTGCGCCGCCAGCTGGGCTCGCGCCGCTGGACCGGCGACCACATAGCGATGGGCACCAACGTCGACTGCTACCAGCGCGCCAAGGGCCGCTACCGGCTGATGCCGGGCATCCTCCTGACCAAGGGCACGCTGATCCTGCGCGACCTCGACCTGCTCCGGCAGGCCGCCGCGGTGACGGAATCGGCATCTCGGTCTCGGTCGGCTTCACCGACCCGGACCTGTGGCGCACCGTCGAGCCGGGCACACCCGCCCCGGAGCGGCGCCTGGACGTCGTACGGACGCTGGGCGAGCACGGCATTGGGTGCGGGGTGCTGATGGCGCCGGTGATCCCGTTCCTGAGCGACCGGCCCGCGCAGCTGCGGGCCACCGTGCGCGCGATCGCCGCCGCGGGGGCCACCTCGGTCACCCCGCTGGTGCTGCATCTGCAGCCCGGCGCCCGCGAGTGGTTCATGGCCTGGCTGAACCGGGAGCACCCATATCTCAAGAGCCCTCGACAGAGCACGCGTCCTGACGGCAGAAGCGGGCGTCTCACACTCGTCTCACAGACCCCACGGAAGAGCGCAGGTCGGAGTGCACCCGACCTGCGCTCTCTGGACTCTATGGACGTTTCAGAGCCTCCACGGACGGCAGGTAAACTCCGTACACGTGACTTCCGCTCCCGCCAAGCCCCGCATCCCCAACGTCCTCGCCGGACGCTACGCCTCCGCCGAGCTCGCCACGCTCTGGTCGCCCGAGCAGAAGGTGAAGCTCGAGCGTCAGCTCTGGCTCGCCGTGCTGCGGGCCCAGAAGGACCTCGGGATCGAGGTGCCGGAGCAGGCCCTCGCCGACTACGAGCGGGTCCTGGACACCGTCGACCTGGCCTCCATCGCCGAGCGCGAGAAGGTCACGCGGCACGACGTGAAGGCGCGGATCGAGGAGTTCAACGACCTCGCCGGGCACGAGCAGGTCCACAAGGGCATGACCTCCCGGGACCTCACGGAGAACGTCGAGCAGCTCCAGATCCGGCTCTCCCTGGAGCTGATCCGCGACCGCGCGGTGGCCGTCCTGGCGCGCCTCGGCAAGCTGTCGGGCGAGTACGCCGAGCTGGTCATGGCCGGCCGCTCCCACAACGTGGCCGCGCAGGCCACCACCCTCGGCAAGCGTTTCGCGACCGCGGCGGACGAGCTGCTCGTGGCCTACGGCCGGGTCGAGGAGCTCCTCGCCCGCTACCCGCTGCGCGGCATCAAGGGCCCGGTCGGCACCGCGCAGGACATGCTGGACCTGCTGGGCGGGGACGCGTCGAAGCTCGCGGAGCTGGAGCAGCGGATCGCCGGTCACCTGGGCTTCTCGCAGGCGTTCACGTCGGTCGGCCAGGTCTACCCGCGCTCCCTGGACTACGAGGTCGTGACCGCGCTGGTGCAGCTGGCGGCTGCTCCCTCCTCGCTGGCGAAGACGATCCGCCTGATGGCCGGGCACGAGCTGGTGACCGAGGGCTTCAAGCCGGGCCAGGTCGGCTCCTCCGCGATGCCGCACAAGATGAACACCCGCTCCTGCGAGCGCGTCAACGGCCTGATGGTCATCCTGCGCGGCTACGCGTCGATGACCGGCGAGCTGGCGGGCGACCAGTGGAACGAGGGCGACGTGTCCTGCTCGGTGGTGCGACGGGTCGCGCTGCCGGACGCGTTCTTCGCGCTCGACGGCCTCCTGGAGACCTTCCTCACCGTGCTCGACGAGTTCGGCGCCTTCCCGGCCGTAGTCGCCCGCGAGCTGGACCGCTACCTGCCCTTCCTCGCCACCACCAAGGTGCTGATGGGCGCGGTGCGCGCGGGTGTCGGCCGTGAGGTCGCGCACGAGGCGATCAAGGAGAACGCCGTCGCCTCCGCCCTCGCGATGCGCGAGCAGGGTGCCGAGCGCAACGAGCTCCTCGACAAGCTGGCCGCCGACGAGCGCATCCCGCTCGACCGCGCCCAGCTGGACGCGCTGATGGCCGACAAGCTGTCCTTCACCGGCGCCGCGGCCGACCAGGTCGCCGCCGTCGTCGGCCGGATCGAGGAGATCGTCAAGCAGCACCCGGCGGCCGCGGGCTACACGCCCGGGGCGATCCTCTGACCCTCCGCACGTGATGACGCGCTTCACCCCCGAGGAGCTGGAGGCCGCCCGCGACCGTCTGGTACCGGACGTGGTCGCGGACGATCTCCATGTGCTCTTCTGCGGCATCAACCCCGGCCTGATGACGGCCGCGACGGGCCATCACTTCGCCCGGCCGGGCAACCGGTTCTGGCCGGTGCTGCATCTGTCCGGCTTCACCCCGAGGCTTCTGAAGCCCTCGGAGCAGCAGGAGTTGCTGTCGTACGGGCTCGGGATCACCAATGTCGTGGCCCGGGCGAGCGCGCGGGCGGACGAGCTGAGTGCCGAGGAGTACCGCGAGGGCGGGCGGCTGCTGGCGGAGAAGGTGGCACGGCTCAAGCCGCGTTGGCTGGCCGTGGTGGGGGTCACCGCGTATCGCGCGGCCTTCGACGACAAGAAGGCGCAGGTCGGGCCGCAGAAGCGGACGATCGGGGACTCGCGCGTGTGGGTGCTGCCCAACCCGAGCGGCCTCAACGCGCACTGGACGGCGGAGACGATGGCGGAGGAGTTCGCCCGGCTGCGGGTGGCGGCGGAGGACGGCTAGCGGGTCCTCAGGACGGCGGACGGGTCATACCGGGTCGATGTCCGAGGCGACCGCGAGGACGTGGACCTCGTCGGTCTCGTCCCGGTAGGCCACGCCGAGGGCGAACCACCGCCCCCGCCGCGGCACCGCGGCCACCGACAACCGGAGCCCACCCCCGTGGACCTCCGACGACACCGCCATGGCACCGAAGGAGACGGCCGCTGTCTGGCCCGGTGCGACCCCGGACAGCGCCGTGAACAGGCAGTCGAAGTCGGGGCCGGAGGTCCCGGAGGCTCCGGCGATCGCCGTGGTCGCGGAGAACAGGGCGAGCAGCGTGCCTGGGAGCGAGCGCAGCGTGCGGATCTTCAGCCACTCGGAGCGGAGGACGGCGGCGCAGGCATGTCAGACCTCCCCGGTCGGTCGTCGGCACCGATGCCGTGAAGTCGCACGTCAGCGCCGTCCTGGCCAAGCTGGGGGCGCGTGATCGCACCCAGGCGGTGATCGCGGCGTACGAGTCGGGGTTCGTGGCGCCGGGGTGAACCCGGCGTCCCGACGGGGCGCGGGCACATCTGCGCGAGCCCGGCCCTGCCCGCGGGGCGCCGCGCCGAGTACGATCCGCCCAACACGCGCACGAGCTGGGAGGACGGACGTTGGGGCGACTGACCGGCGGGGACCCCTCGCTCCTGCGGAGGATCAATTCCGCGGTGGTGCTGCACGCGCTGCGCGCCACCGACTGCGCGACGCTGACCGAGATCACCCGGGTGACGGGCCTGTCCCGGCCGACGGTTGAGGGGGTCGTCGAGGGGCTCATCGAGGGCGGCCTGGTGGTCGAGAAGGCGGCGGACGAGAGCGTCGCCCGGCGGCAGGGGCGGCCCGCGCGGCGGTTCCGGTTCCGGGCCGAGGCCGGGCATCTGCTGGGCCTCGACATCGGGCCGCACCGGGTAGCCGCGCTCCTGTCCGACCTCGACGGCAAGGTGCTCGGCGCCGTGGCCAAGGACGTCGACGAGACGGCCTCCGCGGACGAGCGCCTGGAGCGGCTGCGCACGGCGGTCGCCGAGCTGCTGCGCCGGGCCGGGGTCGCCCGCGACTCCCTGTGGGCCGTGGGCGTCGCCTCGCCCGGCATCGTGGAGGCGGACGGCACCATCCGGCTGTGCGCGGCGCTGCCCGAGTGGACGGGGCTGCGGCTGGGCGAGCGGCTCAGCCGTTCCTTCAAGTGCCCGGTACTGGTCGAGAACGACGCCAACGCTGCCGCGGTCGCCGAGCACTGGAAGGGCTCCGCGACCGAGTCCGACGACGTGGTGTTCGTGCTGGCCGGGCTGAGCCCGGGGGCGGGTTCGCTGATCGGCGGCAGGCTGCACCGGGGGTACGGCGGGGCGGCCGGGGAGATCGGCGCGCTGCATCTGCTGGGCCGCGAGGTCACTCCGGAGACGCTGCTGTCCACCACGGACGAGCCCCTGCACCCGCTCGACGAGCAGGCCGTCGCCGAGGTCTTCGCGCAGGCCCGGGAGGGCGACCAGCGGGCCCGGGCGGCCGTGGACCGCTTCCTCCAGCGGCTCGTGCACGACGTGGCGGCTCTCGTGCTGGCCCTCGACCCGGAACTCGTCGTGGTCGGCGGCTGGGCGGCCGGTCTGGACGGTGTACTGGAGCCGCTGCGGCGCGAGTTGGCCCGCTACTGTCTACGCCCGCCCAAGGTGGCCCTGTCGCTCCTCGGCGAGGCGGCCGTGGCGACGGGTGCGCTGCGACTGGCCCTCGACCATGTGGAGGAGCAGCTGTTCGCGGTGGAGGGCACGGTCACTGCGCGGCGGTGAGCGGTCCGACGGCATACGGCGCCGCGTCTGGGACTTCAGCGCGGACGGCGTACGACGCACCCTTGAGGCGAGCCTCGAACGGCTCGGCCTCGACCGCGTGGACGTCGTCTA
>NZ_JBEXGM010000077.1:0-4021 GCF_040607335.1 Streptomyces sp. NPDC005303
TTCGCCATCGGGCTGTGCTCGATCCACTACGAGCTCCCGGCCCTGATCCCCCTCACCCAGGCCGGCCGCATCACGCCGGAGGTCGTGGTCTCCCACCGCTTCGCCCTCTCCCAGGGCCCCGCGGCGTACGAACTGTTCAACAGCCGCGCCGCCGGTGTCCGCAAGATCCTTCTCGACCCCGCCCGTTGACCACGACGTCGCTCCCGATCCGGGCAGCCGCATCGACCCCGAAACGTGACCCACTGCAGGCTTACAGGCATTCCAACCAGTCGGTATGGTGCGCCGGCTGAACCGTTTCCCCCGTTCACCTCCACGGATCCGAGCCGTAGTGGAAGGCCAGGCGATGACATACCCCGACGAGAACCGGTACCGGCCATCAGCACCACCGGGATGGCCAATACCGCACACCGAGCCCCCGTCGTACGGGTACGACGTCCCTCGCTACGACTCGTACGGGCAAGCCTCTTGGGTCGAGCCGTATGCGCAGGAGACTCGTCAAGATGCCGAGCTCGCCGCTCTCCGCTCGGCCTACCGCCTGCTCCGCCGGACCTCCACGCTCGCCGCGCTCGGCTCCTTCGTGGCGTATGTCGTGCTGTCCTGCTTCGCGCCGGACCTGATGGGGTCCAAGATCGCCGGGGAGTTGAGCCTGGGCATGGTCCTGGGGGTCCTTCAGCTCGTCGTCACCTTCGCGGCGGTCTTCTGGTATGGACGCAGCGCACAACGCTCGGTGGATCCATTGGCCCGCGCCGTCAGGGAACGGGCTATCCCGGTCGGCCGGAACGCAGGGACGGCGAGATGAACGACTACAGCTCCGGGACGCAGGCCACCGTCCTCATTCTGTTCACCACGCTGGTCACCGTCACACTGCTGATGTGCGTGATGGCGGGACCGGACCGCGACGACCTGACGAACTTCTACACCGGCTACCTCACGCTCACCCCGTTCAAGAACGGTCTGGCCATCGCGGGCGACTACATCTCCGCGGCCACCGTGCTGAGCACCACCGGCATCGTCGCGCTGGCCGGATACGACGGCTACGTCCTTGCGGTCAGCACCGCCCTGTCTCTGGTGCTGCTGATGTTCCTGCTGGCCGAACCGCTGCGCAACGCGGGCCGGTTCACCATGGGCGACGTCCTGGCCCGCAACATGCCCGGCCGGGCCGTGCGCATCGCCGCCTGCGTGGTGACGCTTTCGGCGACCCTGCCCTTCCTGGTCGTCCAGCTCTCCGGTGCCGGGTCGCTGCTCACCTTCATCCTGGACCTCCCGCACGTGGCGGGCGCCAGGACGGCGTGCATCGTCATCATCGGCACCCTGATGATCATTTACGCGGCGCTCGGCGGGATGAGAGGCACCGCGCTCATCCAGATGATCAAGATAGTCATCCTGCTCGGTACCAGCGCCGTCGTCGCCGCTCTGGTGCTGAACCGCTTCGGCTGGAGCCCGGGCAACGTGCTCAGGGCCGCCCAGCACGGCAGCGGCGCGGGCCCCGCCTTCCTCCAGCAGGGCCTTCAGTTGGGCACCTCGGCCGTTGACCGGCTGGATTTCATCGGTCTCCAGATCACCGTGGTCCTCGGCGTGGCCTGTCTGCCCCACATCACGATGCGTCTGTACTCCGCGCGGGACGTGCCGGCCGTACGTCGCTCCATGTCGTGGGCGGTCGGCACGGTCACCACGTTCTGCCTGCTCGTCATCATCATGGGCACGGGAGCGGCGGCGCTGGTGGGATCGCGGTACATCACCGCGGCCGACCCCCAGGGCAGGACGTCGGTGCTCATGCTGTCGCAGGTGCTCGGCGGGGCACACGATTCCGCGGGCACGACGATTCTCTACTCGGCCGTGGCGGGCATGGTGTTCATCACCCTGCTCTCATCTGTCGCGGGAATGACTCTGGCCGCGGCCTCATCGCTCGCCCATGATCTGTTCGCCCATGCGGCGCGTCGGGGACACGTCGATCCACGCACGGAGATGACCGTGGCGGTGTGGACGAGCGTGGCCGTGGGAACCCTTGCCATCGGACTCTCCACCCTGGTCCAGGACTGGAACGTCGGCGTGCTGACCACTCTGGCCATCTGCATAGGGGCATCGGCGGTGGCACCCGCGCTCACCTACTCCCTGTTCTGGCGAGGATTCACGCGCAGCGGCCTGCTCGCTTCCCTCTACGGCGGCGCGGCCTGCGCGCTGCTGCTGATGGTCTTCTCCAAGGCCGTTTCGGGAACGCCGTCCGCCGTCTTCCCGAACGCCGATTTCGACATGTTCCCCATGCAGTCCACCGGACTGGTCTCCGTCCCGTTCGGCTACATGGCGGGCTGGCTGGGCAGCCGTCTGGACCACCGGCGCCGCGCCGCCGACAGCCTTGAGAACCGGCGGCTGTACGAGGAGAGCGAGGCACGGCTGCTCGCCGCAGCGGAATGACCACGACTGCGCAGCCGGTCTGCGCGAGCGGCCTCGGTACCGCCGCGGTGGTCCGGCGCGTGCCGTGCGGCGGCCCGAGGCCCGTCGCACGGACCCCTCAGGGCAGCAGCGTGGTCAGCACGGCACGTGTCCTCGGTGGGGTCCGAGGCCACCCGGCAGGACGCTGAGACGGTCAGGTGAACGTGCCGGTCAGTGGTTGTTCGGTCCACACGGTCTTGCCCTCGCGGGTGTAACGGGTACCCCAGCGTTCGGCCATCTGGGCCACCAGGAACAGGCCGCGCCCGCCCTCGTCGGTGGTACGGGCGCGGCGCAGGTGGGGTGAGGTGTGGCTGGTGTCACTGACCTCGCACACCAGACACCGTTCACGGATCAGCCGCAGGGTCGCAGGGCCGCTGGCGTACCGGTAGACGTTGGTGACCAGTTCGCTGGCGATCAACTCGGTCGTGAACGCCAAGTGTTCCAGACCCCATTCGCTCAGCTTGGCCGAGGTCAGTGCCCGGGCCCGGGCTGCGCTGGCAGGCTCCAGCGGGAAAGTCCAGGAGGCGACACTGTCCGGTGGCAGCATGCGGGTGCGGGCGACCAGCAATGCGACGTCGTCGCTGGGGCGCGAGGGCACGAGCGAGTCAACCACCGCTTGGCATGTTCTCTCCAGCGCGTCCGCGGGACGGGTGAGCGCGCCGCACAGCTTGGTCAGGCCGGCGTCGGCATCGATGTTGCGTTCACCGATGAGTCCGTTGGTATACAGGCACAGCAGGCTACCCCCGGCCAGTTCGACGTCCCGGGCCTCGAACGGCAGGCCGCCCAGGCCGAGCGGTGGGCCGGCGGGCAGGTCCAGCATCGCCACCTGTCCATCCGGAGCGGTCACCACCGGCGGCGGGTGGCCGGCGCGGGCCACGGAGCACCGCCCGGAGACCGGGTCGTAGACGGCGTACAGGCAGGTCGCACCGACGACCTGCTCGCCCACCGGCCGCTCACCGGCTGCTTCCTGTTCCGCCGCCAGCAGGATGACCAGGTCGTCCAGGCGGGAGAGGAGCTCGTCCGGTTCCAGGTCGAGGCTGGCGAGCGTGTGTACGGCGGTACGCAACCGGCCCATGGTGGCGGCTGCGTGGATGCCGCGTCCCACCACGTCGCCGACGACGAGGGCGACCCGGGACCCGGACAGGGGAATGACGTCGAACCAGTCACCGCCCAGGCCCGGGGCCGCGCTGGCCGGCAGGTAGCGCAAGGCCACCTCGACGGCCGACTGGTCCGGAACCGCGCGGGGCAGAAGGCTGCTCTGCAAGGTGAACGCGGTCTGCTGCTGCTGGGTGAAGCGCCGGGCGTTGTCGATGGCGACGGCGGCGCGCGAGGCGAGTTCCTGGGCGAGGGTGAGATCGTCCGCCTCGAAGGGATCGGGGCGGCGCGAACGCCACACTGTCATCACGCCCAGTACCAGGCCCCGCGCGGCCACCGGGACCACGATCAGCGAGTGGGCGCCCAGATCCGGAGCGTGGGCCCCCCGGTGGCCTCTCGTCGAGAACCAGTCGGGCGGGAGTACCGGTTCCAGGACGGGCCGCCCTTCGGCGAGGCATCTGGCCTGGGGGGCGTCCGGCGCGAACTCCACCGGCTC
>NZ_JBEXGM010000078.1:0-3929 GCF_040607335.1 Streptomyces sp. NPDC005303
GGTCATGCTCGCCACCCCATCTCTGCGTCGTCGTGTGTTCGCGAGGGCCGGGCGGCGCCTTCTCTCGGCGCGCCGCCCGGACGGGCCTCACGGCATCAGCTGGTACTCGGGGAAGTTGCCGGGCAGTCGTTCGCCGGCCGGGCCCTGAGTCACCGCGCGTATCAGCAGCTCGCCGCCGACGAAGGCGCCGCTCCAGGAGGCGCCGAACCCGCCGAACAGCTCGTCGCGGTCGCCTCGGGAACGCGGCTTGCCGTGGCCGACCTTGAACGCGCGGATCTGCGGGGCGAGCCGGTCGAAGGTGGCCCGGTCGTCGGTGGACAGGGTGGCCACCAGGGCGCCGTTGGAGGCGTTCATCGCGGCCAGCAGTTCCGCCTCGGTGTCGACCAGGACGATGGTGTCGACCGGGCCGAAGGGTTCCGCGTGGTGCAGGGGTGAGGAAGGGGGCGGGTTGAGGAGCGTGACCGGCTGGACGTACGCCGAGGTGTCCTGGCCGGGCAGGAAGCGGGCGTCGGCCTCGCTGCCGCGGTGCACGGGGACGGCGCCGCGGTTGATGGCCTCGGCGACCTGGTCGCGCAGTTCCTTCGCCTTGGCCGCGTTGATCACCGGCCCGAAGTCCAGTGCGGGGTAGGGGTCGTCGGGGTGCGCGACGGCGAGCGGGTGGCCGAGGCGCAGGGTGCGCACCGCGGGGAGGTAGGCCGCCAGGAACTCGTCGAACAGCTCGCGCTGGACGACGAACCGCGGGTAGGCGGTGCAGCGCTGTTTGCCGTAGTCGAAGAGTTTGGGGATGACGGCGGTGAGCGCGTCCCAGTCGGTGTGGTTCCAGATGCCCCAGGTGTTGAGTCCCTCCTGTTCGAGGACGTGGCGCTTGCCCAGGTCGGCGACGGCCGTGGCGACGGCGGCGCCGGTGTCGCGGCCGCCGACGAAGGAGACACAGCCGATCTCGGGCGCCCGCACCAGCGCCTCGGACAGCTCCCGTCCGCTGCCGCTGACGAGGGTGACGGGAATCCCCTCGCGGGCGGCGAGCGCGCAGGCCAGGGTCAGACAGGCCACGCCGCCGTCGGTCGGGGTCTTGGCGATGACCGCGTTGCCCGCCAGTGCCTGCACCAGCATGGCGTGCACGAGCACGCTCATCGGGTAGTTCCAGCTGGCGATGTTGGACACCGGGCCGTCCAGCGGGGCACGGCCCTCGACCATCGGCTCGATGCCGTCGACGTACCAGCGCACGCCGTCGATGGCCCGGTCGACGTCCGCCTGCGCGAGCCGCCAGGGCTTGCCGATCTCCCAGACCAGCAGCAGCGCGAGGAGTTCGCGGTGCTGGGTGAGGGCGTCGAGGGTGGCCGCGACGCGGGCCCGGCGCTCTTCGAGCCGTATGTGCCGCCAGGCGCGGTGCTGTTGGAGGGAGGCGCGGACGGCCTGGTGGGCGGCTTCCCGGTCCAGGCGCGGCGGGCCGGCGATCGGGCTGCCGTCGACGGGGCTGGTGGCGGGTAGTGCCCGGCCGTCGGCCTGCCAGGCGGAGGCCCAGAGGTTGAGGACGCGGTCGTCCCGGAAGGCCTCGGGGGCGACGGCGAGGCAGCGCTGCCAGGCGTCGTTCCAGGAGGTACCGGACTTCACCACGAGGTGGGTGGAGTTGAGGGTGGTTGTCATGCGGTGTCTCCGCTCTCGGTGCACAGTCGGGGGCGGGGTAGGGGGGAACGCGGCGGGCCGGAGGGGTCTCCCGTCCGCCGCTGTGTGGTCCCGGGTCAGGCCCGAGGGGCCTCGGGGACCGTGTCCAACAGGGCGAGCACGAGGCGGGCCGTCTCGGTGGGGGTGTTCCCGACCTTGACGCCGACCGCCTCCAGCGCCGCCTTCTTCGCCTGTGCCGTGCCCGCCGAACCGGACACGATGGCGCCGGCGTGGCCCATGGTCCGTCCCTCGGGCGCGGTGAATCCGGCGATGTAGCCGACGACGGGTTTGGTGACGTGCTCACGGATGTACGCGGCCGCCCGCTCCTCGGCGTCCCCGCCGATCTCCCCGATGAGGACGATCAGTTCGGTGTCGGGGTCGTCCTGGAAGGCGGCCAGGCAGTCGATGTGGGTGGTGCCGACGACCGGGTCGCCGCCGATGCCGACGCAGGTGGAGAAGCCGATGTCGCGCAGCTCGTGCATGAGTTGGTAGGTGAGCGTGCCCGACTTGGACACCAGACCGACGCGTCCGGACCTGGTGATGTCGGCCGGGATGATGCCGGCGTGGGACTGGCCGGGGGTGATCAGGCCTGGGCAGTTGGGGCCGACGATCCGTGTCCCCTTCTTCTTCGCGTACGAGGTGAAGGCGACGGAGTCGTGCACGGGGATGCCCTCGGTGATGACGACCGCGAGCCCGATCCCGGCGTCGGCGGCCTCGACCACGGCGGCCTTGGCGAAGGCGGGCGGCACGAAGACGACGCTGACGTCCGCTCCGGTGGCCCGTACACCGTCGGCCACCGAGCCGAAGACGGGTACGGCCCGGTCGTCGAAGTCGACCGTCCGCCCGGCCTTGCGCGGGTTGACGCCGCCGACCACGTCGCTGCCCGCCGCGAGCATGCGCCGGGTGTGTTTCATGCCCTCGCCGCCGGTCATGCCCTGGACGAGGATCCTGGACTCCTTGGTCAGGAAGATGGCCATGTCCCGCTCCTTCAACCGGCGTTGGCGAGTTCGGCGGCACGGCGGGCGGCGCCGTCCATGGTGGTGGCCTGCTGGACCAGGGGGTGGGCCCGTTCGTCGAGGACGGCCCGGCCGCGGGCGGCGTTGTTGCCGTCGAGGCGCACGACGAGCGGCTTGGTGAGCCGGACCTCGTCCAGGGCCCGCACGATGCCCTCGGCGACCGCGTCGCAGGCGGTGATGCCGCCGAAGACGTTGACGAACACGGACTTCACCGCCGGGTCCGACAGGATGACCGTCAGTCCGTCGGCATGACCCGAGCCGAGGCCCCGCCGCCGATGTCGAGGAAGTTGGCGGGACGGGCTCCGCAGCCGGCGACCACGTCGAGGGTGGACATGACCAGGCCGGCGCCGTTGCCGATGACGCCGACCTCGCCGTCGAGCTTGACGTAGTTGAGGCCCTTCGCTGCGGCGGCGGCCTCCAGCGGAATGTCGTACGTGCTGCTGTCCGCGCCCCGACGGGGCTGCCGGAAGCGGGCATTGTCGTCGAGGGTGACCTTGCCGTCGAGGGCGAGGATGTGTCCCTGCCGGGTGCGGACGAGCGGGTTGACCTCGACGAGGACCGCGTCCTGGCGGACCAGCACCTCCCACAGCCGTACGAGGACGTCGACGGTCTGCGCCGGCAGTCCGGCCGCCTCGGCGATCTCGCCCGCCTTCGCCGAGGTGACACCTTCGGCGGGGTCGATGTGTATACGGGCGACCGCCTCCGGGCGGGCCGCAGCGACCTCCTCTATGTCCATGCCGCCCTCCGCCGAGGCGATGGCGAGGAAGCGGCCCGCGGCCCGGTCGAGGACGTAGGCGACGTAGAACTCGCCCTCGATGTCCACGGGCTGGGCCAACATGACCTTGCCGACCGTGTGTCCCTTGATGTCCATGCCGAGGATCCGGCGTGCCGTCTTCTCGGCCTCGGCCGGGTCGGCGGCGAGCCGCACCCCGCCCGCCTTGCCCCGACCGCCGGTCTTGACCTGCGCCTTGACGACGACCCTGCCGCCGAGCCGGCGAGCGATCGCACGGGCCTCCTGGGGCGAGTCGGTGACCTCCGCCCTCGGCACCGGGATCCCGCGTTCTTCGAAAAGCTCCCGGGCTTCGTGCTCGTACAGGTCCATGCTTGGGCTCCCGTCTCAAAGTGCACGACTCAAAAGTGCTGCACGCCCCCTGGACATCACCCATCGGATGCGGGATAACAATCTTCATACAGTATTCGTCGACTGTATGCAATGTGCCAAACATGGCCGTGAGGTGATCCATGACGACG
>NZ_JBEXGM010000079.1:0-2520 GCF_040607335.1 Streptomyces sp. NPDC005303
CGGCGATTCCTAGAGATCGATGAGTTCCTGTCGTGGCTCATCCCGCGGCGGCCCGGCGGCTATCGCGTCCGGCACGGGTCAGGCCAGGCTTCCGGCGATCTTCTTACGGCGTGCCGCGTACAGGCCGGTTCCGGCGACCACCAGCATGGCGAGCCCGCCCGTGGTCACCGCCGGGGAGGAGGCCAGGCCGCCGCCCCCGGTGTGCATTCCGCCGCTGGGCTTCTCGTGGCTGCCGCTCCAGCCGCCGTCGTGCTTGCCGCCGGACTCCCGGCCCTGCTCGCTGTCCTTGTCCTTGTAGGTCTCCGGGTCGTACTTGGGGTTGTTGTGCTCCTTGCTGTAGGAGGAGTCCGACGAGTCCCAGTCGTCCCCGGCCGCGTAGGCGCCGGGTGCGCCGAGAACGAGGACGGCCGAGGCCGCCGCCGTGGTCAGGAGGATGCCAGCAGAGCGCATGTGACGTTCCTTCCGTCGGCGGCCGGGCAGCTGGTGCTTCGTCAGCTCGGGTGGCCCGCCCCCGACGTGATCTACCGTCAGTCACACCGGCTTCCGCCACCACTCAAGGCGGTCAGCCGGGTGAACCCGCCCCGGCCGAACCGCCGTCAGACGGTCCCCAGCAGGGTGCTCAGGACCTGACGCAACGCCGACTCGGCGTCCGGGACCGCGCCCGCCGACCGCCAGGCCACGAACCCGTCCGGCCGGACGAGTACGGCGCCTTCGGGCGTCGTGCCGTGGGCGGCCGCCCAGTCCGCGTCGCCCTCGGTCGTCAGCTCGGCGCCCGGTCCCCCGCCCAGCCGGTACGAGGCCAGCGGGACGGACGTCTGCGCTGCGAGGCGGACGGCGGCCTCGTGCCAGCCGCTCGGCGTCCCGGCGCCGCTGAGCAGGACGAGCGAGCGCTCGTAGAGGTCCAGGGTGGAGATGCGTTCACCCCGGTGCCGTACCGCCAGGTGGGGTGCCCTGCTGCCGGGTGCACCGGACAGGTCGAGGCGGTCCGGGACGACCGGGGTCGCGGGGTCGGCGCCCAGGACGGCGCCCTGCGGATAGCGGTAGCCGAGGGCCACGTTGAGGATGCCGCGCTGCGGGCCGCCGCCGGTGCCGGGGGGCGGGGCGTAACCGGGGTGGCTGTGCTCGGCCGAGCGGGCGGCGGCGCGGGCGCTGGTCGCCTCCGCCACCGGGCGGCGTTCGGCGTCGTACGAGTCCAGCAGCCCGTCCCCGGCCCAGCCGCCGAGCACCGCGGCGAGCTTCCAGGCGAGGTTGTGCGCGTCCTGGATACCGGTGTTGGAGCCGAACGCCCCGGTGGGGGACATCTCGTGGGCCGAGTCGCCGGCCAGGAAGACGCGTCCCGCCCGGTAGCTGCGGGCGACGCGCTGGGCGGCGTGCCAGGGGGCCCGGCCGGTGATCTCCACGTCGAGATCGGCGACGCCGACCGCGCGGCGGATGTGCTCGACACACCGCTCGTCGGTGAACTCCTCCAGCGTTTCGCCGCGTTCGGGGTGCCAGGGCGCGTGGAAGACCCAGTTCTCACGGTTGTCCACGGGCAGCAGGGCGCCGTCGGCCGCCGGGTCGGTCAGATAGCAGACGATGAAACGGCGCTCGCCGACGACCTCGGCGAGGCGGCGGGAGCGGAAGGTGATGCTGACGTTGCTGAACAGGTCACCGGGACCGCTCTGGCCGATGCCCAGCTGCTCGCGGATGGGGCTGCGGGGGCCGTCGGCGGCGACCAGATAGTCGGCGAGGACGGTGGTGTGCTCGCCGGTCTCCCGGCTCTTGAGGATCGCGGTGACCCCGGTGGGCCCGCTGTCGAACGACAGCAGTTCGGTGCCGTACCGCAGATCGCCGCCGAGCCGCTCGGCGTGGTCGAGCAGCACCGGCTCCAGGTCGTTCTGGCTGCACAGGCACCATGAGCTGGGGCTGAAGCGGGCCAGTCCGCCGCCCGCGTCGATCTCCTTGAACAGCCACTCGCCCGCGTCTCCGACCAGGGTGGGCGTCTGCAGGATGCCGTGGTTGTCGGCCAGCGTGGCGGCGGCCTGACGGATCATCGGCTCGACACCGGCCGTGCGGAACAGTTCCATCGTGCGCACGTTGTTGCCGCGGCCGCGGGGGTGGATGGAGGTGCCGGCGTGCCGCTCCACCAGTGTGTGCGGTACGCCCAATCGGCCCAGGAACACCGAGGTCGACAGGCCGACGAGGGAACCGCCGACGATGAGGACCGGAACCCGGTGGGGCGTGGGGTCGGTTTGGACCGTTCTTTGGTTCATCACTCGCCTCCAGCGCGTCGTGTCCGCCGGCTCGTCCGGAGACGGCGGCGAGCTTCATGCATGCCCCGGGACACGAACGCGGGCCCAAGCTTCACCCGCTCAACACGCCTGGTTCCCCGAGTCGGCGGGTACCGCGCGTGACGGCCGGGTCCGATGCCGGCGGCCGCTGCTCGGCGCGTCAGGCGGGGCTGGAGGGGCTGGTTGTGGTGTTGGCGGCGCGGCGGTATTCGGCGTTGATGCGTTGGGCTTCTTCGAGTTGGTCTTCGAG
>NZ_JBEXGM010000080.1:0-2229 GCF_040607335.1 Streptomyces sp. NPDC005303
CCTCAACCCCACCGCACCCCCACCCGCCCACCTCCTGGAACGCCACTACACCCGCAAACACGGACCCCACGCCTACTACGGCAACCCGGAAGCAGCACTCCCACAACCGTGACCGGGACGGACGGACCCGGACCGCGCACCGGCGGCGGGCTGTCCGTTCCCGCCGGGGCGTGGTCTGCTGGACGCGGTGCCCGTGCCGTAGCTCCCATGGCTGCCGCCGGTGCCCGGCAGAAGGAAGGCAGAGACATGGACGCGCCACTGCACGGACGCACCGCTGTCGTCACCGGTGCCAGCAAGGGCATCGGGCTGGCCGTCGTCACGGCCCTCGCGCAGGCGGGGGCGGCGGTGATCGCCGGTTCCCGCACCTCCACGCCCGAGTTGGACGCGCTGGTCAAGGAAGGCCCGGTCACCTGGGTGCCCGTCGACCTCGCCGAGCCGGCCGCCGCCGGGCGCCTCGTCGAGGCGGCCCGGGGACGCATCGACGTGCTGGTCAACAACGTAGGCACGGCACCGGCCCGGACCGGAGGGTTCCTGTCGGTGACGGACACCGACTGGCAGCGCGTACTCGATCTGAACCTGCTCACCGCGGTACGGGTCACCCGCGCGGCCCTGCCGGTCATGCTCGCGGCCGGCCAGGGGGCGATCGTCACGGTCGCCTCGGTCAACGCCACGCTCCCCGATCCCCTGGTCATCGACTACAGCGCGGGCAAGGCCGCCCTCGTCGCCTTCTCCAAGGCCCTGTCGAAGGAGGTCGGCCCCAAGGGCATCCGTGTCAACACCGTCAGCCCCGGCCCGGTGCAGACCGACCTCTGGCTGGCCGGGGACGGGGTCGCCGCCACCGTCTCCGCCGCCGCCGGGACGACGCCCGACGTCATCGTCGCGCAGGCCGCCGGTGCCACCTCCACCGGCCGCTTCTCCCAGCCCGGGGAAGTCGCCGAACTGGTCCTGTTCCTGGCCGGCGACGGCGCGCGGAACATCACCGGCAGCGACATGGTCATCGACGGCGGCCTCATCCCCACCTGGTGACCTCGCACCCTGCCGTGACCGGCCGACGGGAGTGGGACGAGGGGTACGGGCTCGACCCCGTTCACCCCTCGCCCTGCCCGCCGGCGCGGCCGTCGCGGTCAAGGACCTGCCCGACCACCTCGTCGGGCGGGCGTCTCACCGGTCGAAGTAGCTGAGATCACCCACGGTCCACGCGCTGACGTCCTTGATCGCGACGCGGTACATGCCCCCCGTCTCCGGGATACCGAGGCTCCCCTGAAGGATCCGGGCGAGGTGGAAGTGCAGATGTGTGGGCGCCTCGTCACGGTCGGGCCCGTCCCCTCGCGGGGAGCGGGCGAAGACGTCGGAGAACGGGCCCAGGCGGTCCGAGTCCTTCAGGACCTCCGCCACCCGCTCCCGCCACACGGCCTCAGGAGCCAGCCGGCCGGTGATGACGGCACCGCCGACGACCACGGTCAACGACATCTGATTGCTTCGCTCGGACTCCACCGCGGCGGAGAGGGCGACGAGCAGCTCGTCAGGGTTCGACATGAGAGCAGATCCTATTCAGTCCCGGGACCACCCCGCGGTCCGGGCAGCAGTCCTCCGCCACAGGAGTGAAATCTACTTTTGCCAGAGTAGACATCCTCTCCCGACTTGGTTACGCTTCATATCGTAGACACGGTCGAACGAGATCCGGCAGACACGAACTGTCGGGTGTTGTACACGAAGTTCGCAGGTCAGGGCGGCTCTCGAGCCTCGAAGCCAAGACGTTCCCAGAATGGCGACGGGACTGAGAGCCGCACTGGGCGGCTCGCAGGTCAAGGAGCCGCCACGCAGTACCGCATCACCCAGTGGTTGGTTCAGAGAGAAACGGAGGAGACGCCATCAGGATCGCCCGGCCCGACACTCTCGGCCCGGGTACCGCAAGACCCCGGAATGGATGGTGGTCCCCGGTCAAGCAGTCGCGATCCCTCCGCACCCCGCTCTGCCGGGCCGGGTAGCGGAAACAGAAGGTCGGCACAGCAGTAGGCCGACAGATGGTGTTCGATTTCCTCGGGGCCCTGGTGCGTACGGCACCAGGGCCCCTCGACGCGTTGCACGAGGAGGTGACATGACCCCGGACAAGCCTCTGAGCGATCGCCTGGAGGACGACGACTACCCCGCGTACACGATGGGCCGGGCAGCAGAGATGCTCGGCACCACCCCCGGCTTCCTCCGAGCCATCGGCGAAGCCCGACTCAT
>NZ_JBEXGM010000081.1:0-1973 GCF_040607335.1 Streptomyces sp. NPDC005303
AGTCCTGATCTCTTGAGTCGCTCAGCCATGGGTGCCCGCTTCCCGCCGGCCCAAGGGTCGGCCGTCGACTGCCCCGAGTCCTCCAGAAATCAGTGTAGGACCGGCCGGAGCCATACGCGCGCGGGCGGATACTGCCCGCTGCCCGGCCAGGGAGGAGACGGAAGTCCGCCCGCCGGGGGGAGACATTTGGGGCTGCCGTGCATGTTCCGCTGCGATTGGATGCCGGCGCCCGTGGTCTGGCTGACCTGGCGTCCGCAGACCCGCGGCCGACGCCTTCGAGCACACGTCGCCGCGCCGTGCGCGCGGGGCGGCTGCACCCCGGTGGAAGCCGTTCGGCGGTGCAGGCAACTTGGGCGCCGATGCGGTCGCGACGAACGCGAACGGGTTCCTCGTCGTCATCCCGGGCTAGCACTGCGCCGAAGGCAACCGGGTGGGCTCCCAGGACCTGCGGCGCTTCGGCGGCACCTGCCTTCGCCGTCCACGAGGCCGACGGGCGGTCGTCGTCACCACAAGCTCCGCCGCCGCACCTGCCGAGGAGCACTCCGCCACCTGCGGCATGGGCGTCGACGGCGGCGCCCCGGCCGCCTCGACCGGACTGGCCGCACCTTGGCAGGCGGGCGCCAGCGAGCACGCATCGCGGATGTCCACGGCGTGACGGCACACTGTTTGTGTGGCGTGCGATCGCGCATGCGCCCGCCTGCCACCGGCCGTGCCTGAACTCCGTGAGGACACGGGGCAGAGGTTCGGCCGCCGGTTCCACCCGGGAGGTCCCATGAAGATGCTGATCAACAGTCCGCAGACCGTGGTCGCCGATGCCCTGCGGGGGCTGGCTGCCGCCCACCCGGAGCTGGACGTGGACGTGGATCGGGGGGTGGTCGTACGGCGAGACGCTCGGGAGGGCGGGCGGGTCGGGCTGGTGTCCGGCGGCGGTTCCGGGCACGAGCCGCTGCACGCCGGGTTCGTCGGGTACGGGATGCTGTCGGCCGCGTGTCCCGGGGAGGTGTTCACCTCGCCCGTCCCGGACCAGATGCTGCGCGCGGCGAGCGCCGTCGAGGCCGGGCAGGGCGTGCTGTTCGTCGTCAAGAACTACACCGGGGACGTGCTGAACTTCCAGATGGCCGCCGAGCTCGCCGAGGATGACGGCGTCCGGGTCGAGCAGGTCCTGGTCAACGACGACGTCGCCGTCACCGACAGCCTGTACACGGCCGGGCGGCGGGGCACCGGGGCGACCCTGTTCGTGGAGAAGATCGCCGGGGCGGCCGCCGAGGAGGGCGCACCGCTGGAGCAGGTGGCCGCGATCGCCCGGCGTGTCAACGAGTTCTCGCGCAGCTTCGGCGTGGCGCTCAGCGCCTGCAGCACTCCCGCGAAAGGAGGCCCGACCTTCGACCTGCCGGACGGGGAGATGGAGCTCGGGGTCGGGATCCACGGCGAGCCGGGCCGAGAGCGGCGCGCGGTGATGCCGGCCCGAGAGATCGCGGAGGTCGCGGTGGGCGCCGTACTCGAGGAGCTGGGGGAGGTGCCTCCGGCCGACGGGCCGGTACTGGCCCTGGTCAACGGGATGGGAGCGACGCCGCTGCTGGAGCTGTACGGGTTCCACGCCGAGGTGGTCCGGCTGCTGGAGGCCCGGGGCGTGCCGGTGGCGCGGGCGCTCGTGGGCAACTACGTCACGTCGCTGGACATGGCGGGCTGCTCGGTGACACTCTGCCGGGCCGACGAGGAGATGCTGCGGCTGTGGGACGCACCCGTGCAGACGGCCGCGCTGCGCTGGGGCCGCTGAGCCCGTGGTGGCGGTGGAAGCGACCCCGCTCACGCGGCGGGTTCACCATCGAACTCCATCTGAGCGCCGACGGCCGCTGCCGTCCGCTGTCCTTGATCGTCACAGTCGGCCAGCGGGCGGACGTCTGGGCGTTCTCCGATCCGAAAGGGACAAGGCGGTCGGTCTGGGACCGCCTTGTCCCTTTCGGATGACCTGA
>NZ_JBEXGM010000082.1:0-1745 GCF_040607335.1 Streptomyces sp. NPDC005303
GTTCTGGCTGGCGTTGCCGGTCACCCTCGCGGTGTCCTTCGCCGGCGGCATGCTGGTCGAGCGGATCGTCATCCGCCCCGTGCAGGGCGCACCCGAGCTGACCGTGGTCATCGTCACGGTCGGCCTGTTCATCTTCGTCAACGCGCTGGCCGGCCTGATCTGGTCGTTCACCGTGAAGGACTTCCCGCAGCCGTTCCCCGACGGCGGGCTCGACCTGGCCGGGGTGCGCGTGGACTGGTCGACTCTCGGGATCATCGGCGTGGTGGCCGTCGTCATGGGCCTGCTGTATCTGCTGTTCCAGCACACTTCCGTCGGCCTGGTGATGCGGGCGGTCGCCTGCAACCCGGCCTCCGCCCGGCTGTCGGGCATCCCGGTGGGCCGAGTTCTGATGCTCGGCTGGGGGCTGGCCGCCACGGTCGGCGCCCTGTCGGGCGTGCTCGTCGCCCCGTTGCTGTTCCTGGAGCCCAACATGATGGGCGGAGTGCTGATCTACGCGTTCGCCGCAGCCACCCTCGGGGGCTTCGACAGCCCCGTGGGCGCGGTCGTCGGCGGCCTGTTCGTGGGCGTCGCCGAGACGCTGACCGGGGCGTACGTCGATGTGGTCGGCGCCGATCTGAAGGTGGGCGTTCCCCTGGTGATCATCCTGGCGGTGCTGCTTGTACGGCCCCAGGGCCTCTTCGGACGGGCGGCGGTGGAACGCGCATGAGCACGATCATCGCAACACTCGGCACGGACCGCGCCCGGCGCCTGCGCGCCGCGGTCACCGTGCTGCTCGCGGCGGCGGCCGCCGCCGGCGCACCGTTCTACTTCGCCCCCTTCCAGGTCTTCCAGCTGACCATGGTGCTCCTGTACGCCGTGGCACTGGCCGGTCTGAACCTGCTGGTCGGCTTCGGCGGGCAGATCTCGCTCGGGCACGGCGCGTTCTTCGCCGCGGGTGCCTACACGGCGGCGGTCATGCTCGGCCGGTACGACACCGGGCACCTGGCCACACTGCCCGTCGCGGCCGCCGGATGCTTCCTGCTGGGCCTCGGGTTCGGAGTGCCCGCCCTGCGGCTGCGCGGACTGTACCTGGCCCTGGTCACCCTCTCGTTCGCGGTGTTCCTGCCGCCCCTGCTCAAGCGGCTGGAACCGGTGACGGGCGGCTCCATGGGCCTGACCGTGGACAAGCTGCAGCCGCCCGCGTGGAGCGGGCTGGCCGAGGACCAGTGGATGTACTTCGTCGTCCTCGCCGTCACCGCGGTGGCCCTGCTGCTCGCCCGCAACCTGCTGCGCTCCCGGGTCGGCAGGGCACTGCTTGCTGCGCGGGACAACGAGAGCGCCGCCGAGGTCATGGGCGTACGGCTGTCGCTGCACAAGACCCTCGCCTTCGCGTGGAGCGCGATGTTCGCGGGTGTCGCCGGGTGTCTGTACACCTGGGTGATCGGCTTCGTCTCGCCCGACTCCTTCAGCTTCGTTCTGTCCATCATGCTGCTCGCCGGCCTGGTGGTCGGGGGGCTCGCCTCGCTGTACGGGCCCCTGCTGGGGGCGGCGTTCGTGATGTACGTGCCGAGTGTGTCCCAGGACCTGAGCGAGGCCGCTCCGGGAGTGGTCTTCGGCCTGCTGATCATCGCGGTGATGTTCGTGGCCCCGACGGGGCTGGCCGGTCTGCCGGCCCGTGTCCGGGCCGCTGTCGTCCGTCGCCCGACCCGCACCGCCGCCGCCCTCGACCGGACGCCCGAGGCGGACTCCGTGCCTGAGGCTGCCTC
>NZ_JBEXGM010000083.1:0-1735 GCF_040607335.1 Streptomyces sp. NPDC005303
TCGGCAACATCGCCCGGGGAACGCCGAAGAAGCCCAGCAGCTCGTCGTCCCAGTCGAGGGTCTCCAGGTCCATCAGCATGGTGCGGCTGGCATTGGTCACGTCGGTGGCGTGGACGCCACCGTCGGGGCCGCCGGTGAGGTTCCACAGCACCCAGGCGTCGGTGTTGCCGAAGAGGGCATGGCCCTGCTCGGCCGCCTCGCGGACTCCGTCGACGTTCTCCAGGATCCACTGGATCTTGCCGCCGGAGAAGTACGTGGCCGGCGGCAGCCCTGCCTTGCGGCGGATGACGTCGCCCTGGCCCGAGCGGTCCAGCGCTGCCGCGATGGAGTCCGTACGGGTGTCCTGCCAGACGATGGCGTTGTAGTAGGGGCGGCCGTTGCGCGGGTCCCAGACGACGGTCGTCTCCCGTTGGTTGGTGATGCCGATGGCCGCCAGGTCCTCCGGGGAGAGGTTTCCGTGCCGGAGCGCGTTCTGGATCACCGAGTTGGTGCGCTCCCAGATCTCCACCGGGTCGTGTTCGACCCACCCCGAGCGCGGGAGGATCTGTGAGTGCTCCAGCTGGTGCCTCGCCACCTCGTTGCCGGCATGGTCGAAGATCATGAAACGGGTGCTGGTGGTGCCTTGGTCCACCGCGCCGACGAAGTCCGCCATGGGATGCCGCCTCTCCTTGGGCTCTCCCGGGGCAGCCGGATCACGGCGACCCCGGGAGACGGTCAGCTCTCGAGTCAGCTCTCGTCCGGGGCCGGGACCCGTCCGGGGGGCTCCGGCTCAGCGGTCGGCAGGAACCGGCCGATGAAGAACTTGTACAGGCCCGCTCCCAGCAGACCTCCGATCACCGGACCGACGATCGGCACCCAGAAGTAGAGGTGCCCGTACTGATCTCGCCACGCTCCGCCGTACCCGGTGAAGAAGCTGGCCAGCCGGGGACCGAAGTCGCGTGCCGGGTTGATCGCGTAACCCGCGTTGGTGCCCCAGGCCATACCGATGGCCACGACGATCAGACCGACGATGAACGGCGCCAGGTTGGCGCCGGGGGGCGTGTTGAGCACGTCCGTGACCGCCAGGATCAGCAGTAGCAGGATCGCGGTGCCGATGATCTGGTCGCGGAATGCGCCCCAGTCGCTGACCGGCAGGTTCGGGTTGCCGTTGGCCGGCAGCGTGGAGAACACGCCCTGCGTCTTGATCGTGTGGGTGGGATCCGCCTTCGCCAGCGCCTCGGTGTAGTTCCACCGGACGAGCAGGGCTGCCACGAAGGCGCCGGCCGTCTGGGCCAGCGCGTAGGGAGCCACTTTGCTCCACGGGAAACCCTTGAACGCCGCCAGTGCGAGGGTCACCGCGGGATTGAGGTGCGCACCGCTCAGCCTCGCCGCGACGTACACACCGAGGGTGACGCCGAGGCCCCAGGCCCAGGCGATGCTGTCGTGGTTTCCCAGGCCACCCGGCGGAGTCGTGAGGGCTCCGCCGGCGACTACCTGAGCCACCACGCCACAACCGAAGAGGATGAGGATCATCGTGCCGGCGAATTCCGCTGAAAGCTCGCCGACCAGTCCTGATCTCTTGAGTCGCTCAGCCATGGGTGCCCGCTTCCCGCCGGCCCAAGGGTCGGCCGTCGACTGCCCCGAGTCCTCCAGAAATCAGTGCCGGACAGGTCCCGGTGGCGGGTCTCCTTGGCGACACCGACGGCGACGACCGTCACCACGGCCGCGGCGATGACGTAGAGGGCGATCGGGGTGG
>NZ_JBEXGM010000084.1:0-1444 GCF_040607335.1 Streptomyces sp. NPDC005303
CCGACACCGACAAGGTCAAACCCCTCACACCGACCGGCACTTCCGTCACGTACGACCAGGCCACCGGCAAGGCCAAGGTCACCTGGGCGAAGAACCAAGAGATGGACCTCGCCGGATACCGCGTCTACCGGCGGCTCAAGGGGGCCTCCTTCCCGGTGACCCCGCTCGCGACGACCGCACTCACCTCGTACACCGACAGCTCGCTGCCGGTGACCGGAGAGGGCTACTACTACGAGGTCCGCGCTTACGACAAGGCCGGCAACGAGTCGGGCGGCAGCGCCGACCAGCCGGTGACCACCGTCGACCGGGTCGCGCCGGGTGTACCCACCATCACGGGCACGACCGGTGAGGTGCGGCCGGGTGGCACCGGTACCGGTGGTCTCAAGGTCGTATGGGACGACGTCACGGGCGCCGCGGCCTACCGTGTCTTCCGGGCGGCGAGCGAGAACGGCACGTACAGCGCCGTCGGCCGCACCGGGCAGTCCTCCTACCTGGACACCTCGGCCGCCGAGAGCACCGTGTACTACTACCGGGTCTCGGCCGTCGACGCGGCGGGCAACGAGTCCGCCCGGTCCGCGCCGCAGCAGGGCAGGATCTGGGACAACGATCCGCCGCCGCTCGTCACCGGGCTGAACGTGACCCCCACCGAGTACGGCTTCCGTCTGGACTGGGACAAGAGCCCGGCCACGGACCTCCGGCACTACACCGTCCACCGCGGCGAACTCGTCGATGACGAGGACGGACAGCTCTGCTACGCCGACCTGGTGGACTACGTCTCGCCCGACGAGACGTCCTACACGTACACCACGCTGCCCGACGGGGACGAGGTCTGCTTCTTCCTCGACGCGGTGGACGACGAGGGCAACTCCGCCAACGAGTGGAGCGACGAGCAGGTCCACGCCGTGGTCGCCACCGAGCTCGACATGACGCCGAGCGTGCCGACACCGGAGGGCTCGCCGCTTCACCTCTCGGTGCAGGAGGCCGTGCGCGACGAGGGCAACTATCTCTCGTGGTCAGGGCTCGGGGAGGACGCCGTGCGGGGCTTCCGCGTCTACCGGTGGAACCCCGCGAGCTCCTCGTACGAGAAGATCGCCGACCTCGCCGGCACGTCCTCGCAGTACTTCGACACCGGCTCGCGGCGTGGCACCACCTCCCACTACTGGGTGACCGGCGTCCTGCCCGACGGCACCGAGACCCTGCCCGCGGGCGGCTGGGCGGTCACCGCACCGGCTCGCGGTACACCCCTCTCCTCCCCCGGCGAGTCATGATCGTCATGAAGTCAGCCAGACGCACGACCGCCGCGGCCGCCACCGCCGTCGTGCTCACCACCTCGGGTGGTCTGCTCGCCGTGACGGCGGCCCCCGCCTCGGCCGCCGTGTCGTGCGCCTCCCCCGTGTTCAAGCGGCAGTTCTACGCGAACACGTCCCTCTCCGGCACCCCGAAG
>NZ_JBEXGM010000085.1:0-1385 GCF_040607335.1 Streptomyces sp. NPDC005303
TTCTACAGGTGCTCGATGCGGGCGACATGCAGCCCGGAGCACTCGGCGAGGTTGTGGCGGGAGTTCCAGAGGGCCGGATAGCCGTCGGCGTTCATGCTGATCGGCATCTTCCTGCTGGCCACCCAGCACCCGATCGACGGCCACCACCCCGGCCCGTCCCTGATCACCGGCAACGGCGGCGTCTTCCCCAACGGCCTGCTGCCCATGCTGCTGATCATCCAAGGTGTCGTCTTCGCCTACGCCTCCGTCGAACTGGTCGGCGTAGCCGCGGGCGAGACCGAGAACCCCGAGAAGATCATGCCCAAGGCGATCAACTCGATCATGTGGCGCGTCGGCGTCTTCCCCACACCCCTTTGGCCTGGACCGCCCCGCGTCCCGCGTGTCGGTCAGCCTCCTCACACCCCGCACCGGGGGAGGCAACCGTGCCCGTCAGCTGTCCAGCGTCCCCGTGGCCAGCAGGCCGAAGAGGAGCAGGCTGACGACGATGCGGTAGACCACGAAGGCGTTGAAGGAATGCTTGGCGACGAACTTCAGCAGCCAGGCGATGGAGGCGTAGGCGACGACGAAGGAGACACCCGTGCCGACGGCCAGCGGGGCCGCGCCCACGCCCGCGCCGAGGGCATCCTTGAGCTCGTAGATGCCGGCGCCGGTGAGGGCGGGGATGCCGAGGAAGAAGGAGAGGCGAGTGGCCGCCACGCGGTCGAGGTCCAGGATCAGGGCCGTGGACATGGTCGCGCCGGAACGCGAGAAGCCGGGGAAGAGCAGCGCGAGGATCTGCGAGCTGCCCACCAGCATCGCGTCCTTGAAGGAGGTGTCGTCCTCCCCGCGCTTGTGCCGCCCCATCTGGTCGGCCGCCCACATCACCGCGCTGCCGACGAGCAGGGAGCCCGCGACCACCCACAGGGAGGCGAGCGGCCCCTCGATGAGCGGCTTGGCGGCGAGGCCGACGACGACGATCGGGATGGTCGCGGCGATCACCCACCACGCGAACTTGTAGTCGTGGTGGTAACGCTCCTCCTTGTTGACGATCCACCTCCCCCACGCGGAGACGATCCGCACGATGTCCTTGAAGAAGTACACGAGTACGGCCGCGATCGCGCCCACCTGGATGACGGCCGAGAACCCGACGACGGCGTCGTCGTCGACGGGGATGTGCATCAACCCCTCGACGATCTTCAGATGGCCGGTGGAGGAGACGGGGAGGAACTCGGTCACCCCCTCGACGGCTCCGAGGACGACGGCCTGACCGACGCTGATGACGCTCATGGGATCCAGTTCTTCTCAGGGGAAGGCATGGACTTCCTGGAGCTGTACCGGCGGTACGGCTGCACGCTCCAGCAGGGCGGCAGCGACCAGTGGGGCAACCTCACGGCGGGTCTCGACCT
>NZ_JBEXGM010000086.1:0-1350 GCF_040607335.1 Streptomyces sp. NPDC005303
AGTCGCGTGCCGGGTTGATCGCGTAACCCGCGTTGGTGCCCCAGGCCATACCGATGGCCACGACGATCAGACCGACGATGAACGGCGCCAGGTTGCAGATGGCCAACCTTGCCCGCTCCAAGGCGGACGTGCTGCTCAACATCACCACGCCCAAGTTCGGCAGCCAGGCACTCGCCGCCGATGCCAAGAACACCAAGTGGAACCCGCTGCACATCGTGAACAACGTGGCCTCGTCCGCCGCCGTGCTCCAGCCCGTAGGGTTCAAGAACGTCCAGGGCGTGGTCTCGGCGACCTACTTCAAGGACCCCGCCGACCCGCAGTGGGCGAACGACCCCGAGATGAAGACGTACACGAACGCCATGCACAAGTACGCCCCCGACGCCGACCCGGCCAACCAGTTCAACGCCTACGGCTGGGCCGCCGCCTCCAGCCTGCACCAGGCCCTGGACGCGATGAAGTGCCCGACCAGGGAGGGTCTGCGGGACGCGGTGCGCAACCTGAAGGACGTGAAGGTGAACATGCTGCTGCCCGGGGTCACCCTGTCCACGGGCCGCGGCGACGCCTTCCCGATCGAGACGATGCAGCTGATGCGGTTCAAGGGCGAGCGGTGGCAGCTGTTCGGCAAGCCGGTGGACACCCGCGAGGAGTTCGGCCCACTGGCGAAGTAAGCCGGCGGGGGCGGTCCCGGTCGGGACCGCCCCCGCCCTGTCACCGGCGCCCGGAGCATTGCGCGCGCGCCAGTACGCCGACGACCGGAGGCGTGTCTGGTCCATCGGGGGGGGGATGGCTCAACCAGGCGGATCCACGCCCGGGATCACTCGACGTGTCACACCGTGCGCGCGTCGGCTCCCTTGCGGCCCGGAGGTGTGATGAGCGGCAGCTCGCCGCCCGCCCGCCACGCGCACGCGGTCACCGACCGCACCACCCCGCAGAGGTCTCTCGGGGTTCGGGCTCGCCGCCGGCGCTGTTCATCGTCGCTCGCTTTCGTGCGGAAGGCACCGGTGGCTTGAGCCGCATCAGGCTCCTCGGGGCCATGGGGAAGCGCACAGCGTCGGGTGGAGGGCGCTGTCCAGCAGGCGCGGCGGAGCCACACCACGAGCGGTGTGGCTCCGCCGCGTCCAGACCCTTGAGGGCTGAGCGCCGCGCGAGTCTCCCGGACTCTGCCCGACCCTGCCTCAGGGAGGCCAGGCCTCAGGTCGCTGATGAGCGGGCCGTCTACCCTGCCGTGGCCCACCCATGGCCGCCACACCGTGCCGCACGGTGGGCGAGGCTGCGGCTCCACCGGGTTCAATAGGCTTACATGGCATCTGCAGGTCGTCGGCGTGCATGTGTGGAACGCCTGGCCACCGA
>NZ_JBEXGM010000087.1:0-1281 GCF_040607335.1 Streptomyces sp. NPDC005303
TGGGCTTGATCCGCTTTGACGGACATCCGAGATCAGGGGTTCAGCCCCGGGAGGATGTCCATCATGGAGAGCATGGGGAAGAAGAAGCCTCGGCCTCGCCGTTCGTTCACGCCGGAGTTCAAGGCGGAGATCGTCGAGCTGTGCCGACGCGGTGACCGCTCGGTCGGCCAGATCGCCAAGGACTTCGACCTGACCGAGACCGCGGTGCGGCTGTGGGTCAGCCAGGCCGAGGTCGATGCAGGCGAACGCGACGGTCTGACCAGCAATGAACGCGAGGAACTGACCGCGCTGCGGCGGGAGAACCGCCGACTGCGCGAGGACGTCGAGGTCCTCAAGCGTGCGACGGCTTTCTTCGCGAAGGAGACCCGGTGACGGTGCACCCGTTCATCGAGGCGGAGAAGCGTGCAGGGCACAGCGTCAAACGAGCATGTGAGCTGCTGAAGGTCTCCCGGACCGCCTTCTATGCCCGCCGCGTTGCCAGGCCAGGTCCCCGCGCGGTCCGTGACGCCGAGCTGACGGAACAGATCGCCGACGTCCACACGAGATCGCGGGGCACCTACGGCGCCCCGCGCGTCCATGCCGTGCTCAAGCGGGCAGGCTCCGGATGCGGCCGCCGACGTGTCGCCCGGTTGATGCGGGCTGCCGGCCTGCAGGGCCGACACCGCAGACGACGGCACCTGACGACGATCCCCGATCCACGAGCTGCCCTGCGGCCCGATCTCGTCCTCCGCAACTTCCAGCCCGACCCTGCCGGCCTGGATGCCCGCTGGTGCGGCGACATCACCTACATCGCCACGCAGGAGGGCTGGCTCTATCTGGCCACCGTCATCGACATCGCCTCCCGTCGCGTGGTCGGCTGGGCGACGGCCGACCACCTGCGGACCGATCTGGTCGCCGATGCCCTCACGGCCGCCTGCCAAAGGCGCCGCCCCACCCGGCCGGTGATCTTTCACTCGGATCGCGGCTGCCAGTACACCAGTCACCAACTCGCAACGCTGGCAGACCAGTTGGGAGTGCGTCTATCGGTCGGCCGCACCGGGCAGTGCTGGGACAACGCACTCGCCGAGTCGTTCTTCGCCACCATCAAGAGGGAGCTGCTCGACACCAGCTCCTGGCCCAGCCGGGCCGCCGCCCGAACCGCGATCTTCGATTTCATCGAGGGCTGGTACAACTTGCACCGTCTGCACAGCAGCCTCGGCTATCGCAGTCCCGCCGAATACGAGACCGCACTCGCAGCCTGACCATCACACCGATGGTGTCCGTCAAAGCGGAACAAGCTCA
>NZ_JBEXGM010000088.1:0-1193 GCF_040607335.1 Streptomyces sp. NPDC005303
GAAGCGGCAGCAAGAGGTCGCGAGGCGGCAGCTTGCTGCTCGCGACGCGGTGGGCGCGGGGCGGTGGGAAGTGATCTTTGAGACCCAGGACGAGACGGAGTGGCAGGCTTATGTGCGCCGTCTTCGTGCTGGGGAAATACGGATCGACGGATCGGTGCTCCGGGTCGACACGCTGTGCGGGCGTCTGGTGCAGCCGACCACTTATCGGCTGAGTCTGTTCGTGGCGGACCCTGCATGCGAGCCCGACGTTGGAGACCGCGATCATTGATGTCGTGGTGGGTCGTGGGGAGTTGACGGATGCGGCGTGGGAGCGGATAGCTCCGCTCTTGCCGCAGGTGGATGGCCGGGGGCGGCCGTGGCGGGATCACCGGCAGGTGGTGAACGGGGTGCTGTGGCGGTTGCGGACCGGGGCTCCCTGGCGTGATCTTCCCCAGCGCTACGGTCCCTGGCAGACCGTGTACGAGCGGTTCGCCCGCTGGGAGGCGGACGGGACCTGGGCGAGTCTGCTGGAGCATGTCCAGGTTCGAGATGACGCGGTCGGCGCCGTGGAGTGGACGGTATCGGTGGACTCCACGATCAGCCGCGCTCACCAGCACGCCGCCGGCGCCCGCAAAAGGGGGAAACTGACCGGGACGAATCCCGCGAAGTGGCAGATCCGGAACGCTCGGCGACACGGCAGGCGCTCGGACGGTCCCGCGGTGGGCTGACCACCAAGGTCCACCTCGCCGTGGACGGACGCGGCCTACCGCTCGTGGTGGTGCTCACCCCCGGCAACGTCAACGACTCAACCACCTTCGAGCAGGTGATGGAGACCATCCGCGTCCCCCGCGAGGGGCGCGGCCGGCCCCGCACCCGCCCCTACCGCTTGATCGCCGACAAGGCGTATTCGTCCCGCGCGATCCGCGCCTGGTGCCGCCGCCACGGCATCGCCGTGACCATTCCCGAACGGGCCGACCAGGCCGCCAACCGACTACGACGTGGCGCGCGCGGCGGACGCCCGCCCGCGTTCGACACAGAGGTCTACAAGCACCGCAACGTCGTCGAACGCTGCTTCAACCGCCTCAAACAATTCCGGGCAGTGGCCACCCGCTTCGACAAGCTCGCAGACCGCTACCGCGCCGGACTTCGCCTCGCAGCACTCATCCTCTGGCTCCGCGAACCAGCCGGGTGATCATTTGTCAGACAGGCCCTAG